>DATHMA010000036.1:0-31559 GCA_035487555.1 Bradyrhizobium sp.
GCAATGAACGTGCGCTCGATCGGGTTCGCCAGCGTGGTGCGCGCGTGACTGAACGGGTCCTCGCCGGTCGAGGTGCAGGCGTGCTCGGCGATGTTGCGGATGCGCGTCACCAGCGACAGCCAGGTCGCCATTGCCACAAGCCAGACGCCGAAAAACCAGATGCCGGCGCCGGCGAGCCAGAACAGCACGAACAGCAGCGCGTTGAGGCCGAGGAAGCGCAGCGTCTTCTCGCGTCCGGCCGAGACAAAGCTGTCGTGATCGACCGATGTGTCTTCAGATCGCTTGAACAGCGCCAGCAGCAGCGGCAGCCGTTGCCTGACAAAGGTCTGTCCGGTCAGGTCGCGGATCGCCTTGCGCCGATAGCTTTCCGTGCTGATCGGGAACGGCGCCGACAGCGAGAGGTCGGGGTCCTCCGGCTGCTGCGTGAATCGGTGATGCTGCAAATGATAGGAACGGTAGCTGGCGAGATCGGCGCCGACCGGCACCGCGCACAGCCATTGCCCGACGAACTCATTGATGGCCTTGTTGCTATGCAGCCCGCCATGCGCGGCTTCATGCATGAGGATTGCAAGGCCCAGTTGCCGCGTGCCGACGATCATCACAGCGATCATCCAGGTCAGCGGGTTGGGCCAGATCGTCACCAGCGCGACGCTGGCGATGATGGTGCCCCAGGCGTGCGCGACCAGCCACATCCCGCGCCAGGATGAGCGCGCAGTCAGCCGCCGCCATTCCTCCGGCGTGAAAACGGTCTTGGGATCGATGCGGGCCACGGCGGGCATGGAGCGCCTCCGGCAAGGATTTTACGTCAATCCGCTGCGCGGGTCACGATGCGAATTTCCGAGGTGAGGGTGCGGTGCACCGGGCATTTGTCGGCGATTTCCAGGATGCGCTTGCGCTGGTCGGCATCGAGCGGGCCTTCGAGGCCGATGGCGACATCGATCTGGTCGAGCATGCCTGCCTTGGTCTCGCATTCCGCGCAGTCCTCGGCGTGGATCTTGCTGTGGTTCAGCGTCACCGTCGCGCGCTCGAGCGGCAATGATTTGCGCTCGGCATAGAGCCGCATGGTCATGGACTTGCAAGCGCCCAAACCGGCCAGCAGGAAATCATACGGGCCTGGGCCGCTGTCGTCGCCGCCGGCCGAGTGCGGCTCGTCGGCGAGCAGGCGATGCGGGCCGATGGTGACGGTGTTCTGGAACTTGCTGTTGCGCGTCTCGCGCACCACGACCTGGCGCGGCTTGTCAGTGGTCTCGGCGACCGGCTCAGCGAGGTCGACATAGCGGGTCGTCCAGGCCGCGATCATGTCGGCGACATAGGCGGAATCGCGGCGGTTGCTGAGCAGGTGATCGGCGCCGGACAACGACACAAAACTCTTCGGATGCTTGGCCGTGACAAAGATGCGCGTCGCGTTGTCGATGCCGACGGTGTCGTCGGTCGGGGAGTGCATCACAAGCAGCGCCTTGTGCAGGTGCGCGATCTTCTCCATCAGCGGGTTTTCGGCGACGTCGTCGAGGAATTCGCGCTTGATGGTGAAGGGCCGGCCCGCGAGCGAAACATGCGCCTGGCCGTGATTGCGGATGTTGTCGACGTGATCCCGGAATAGGCCGGTCACATGCGCGGGGTCCGAGGGAGCTGATATGGTGACGACGGCCTTCGCCTCCGCGATCTGTCCGGCCGCCGCGAGGATGGCGGCGCCGCCGAGGCTGTGGCCGATCAGGATCGCCGGCGCCTGCCGCGTCTCGCGCAAATGATTGGCGGCGCGCACGAGGTCGGCGACGTTGGAGGAGAAGGTCGAGTTGGCGAAATCGCCTTCGCTCGAGCCGAGCCCGGTGAAATCGAAGCGCAGCGTGGCAATGCCTTTGGCTGCAAGCGCGGTCGCGATGCGTTTTGCCGCCAGCACGTCCTTGCCGCAGGTGAAGCAATGCGCGAACAGCGCGTAGGCGATCGGCGCGCCGTCGGGAAGATCAAGCGCCGCCGCGAGCCGATGTCCGCCTTCGCCTTCGAACTGGAATTTCTCGGTCGGCATGATGGTCTCCGTGATGCTGTCTACACCTCTCCCATGGGGAGAGGTCGGCGCGAAGCGCCGGGTGAGGGGAAGCGCTCCATCGATCGACCGTAATCCCTCACCCGAATTTCTCACTGCGTTCGAAATTCGACCTCTCCCTATGGGAGAGGTAAAAACCTAGTCCCCGGAATAGCGCTGCTCTGCCCAGGGATCGCCGCGGTTATGATAGCCGCGGACTTCCCAATAGCCGGGCGCGTCATTCTCCAGGAACTCGATCGCCTGCAGCCATTTCGCGCTCTTCCAGAAATAGAGATGCGGCACCACGAGCCGTACCGGCCCGCCATGATCCGCCGTCAGCGGCTTTCCCGACCAGCTATGGGCGAGCAGGGCGTCGTCGGCGGCGAAATCTTCCAGCGCAAGATTGGTGGTGTAGCCGTCATAGGAATGCAGCACGACGAACTGCGCGCTGTCGCACGGCTGGCAGGCGGCGAGCAGTTCGCGGGTCGGCAGGCCCAGCCATTGATTGTCGTAGCGCGACCAGGTGGTGACGCAATGGATGTCTGATGTCACCGGCGTCTGCGCGCGGGCCAGGAATTCCCTGAAACTCCAGAACACCGGATTTTCGATCGCGCCATAGACGTCGAGATGCCAGCGCTCATGCGAGATTTCAGGCGTGAGCCCGAGATCGAGCGTCGGCCAGTCCTTTGTGAGGTGCTGCCCCGGCGGCAGTCGCTGTTCGTCGGGTCTCGACGTCTTGCCGGTGAGGAAACGGCCTTCCTGCGCCCAGCGCTGCTTGCTGCGCGTCAGCTTGGAATCCGGCGGCGGCTCGTGTTCGTCGGCCATGGCCAAAGCGCCTCATTCGTGGCGATGCATCGCCGATTCATGCTTGGTGTCGCGCATGGTCGAGTAGATCAGGAGCGACAGGAAGATCATGCCGGAGAGATAATAATAGAACCACTCTTCATGCCCCGCGCTCTTGAAGGCCAGCGCAATCGCCGGTGCGGTGCCGCCGAACAGGGACACCGTGATGGCGTAAGGTAGCCCAACGCCGAGCGCGCGGACATTGGTTGGAAACAACTCGGCCTTCACGATCGCGTTGATCGAGGTGTAGCCCGCGACGAAGATCCAGGCGGCGCAGATCAGCAGGAACGCGATGAAGGGCGACTTGGCGTCCTTCAAGGTCATCAGGATCGGGACGGTTGCAATCGTGCCGACCGCGCCGAAGAAGATCAGAAGCGGCTTGCGGCCGATACGGTCGGACAACGCGCCGTAGAGCGGCTGCAGGATGGTTGCGAAGATCAGCGAAGCGAAGATCACGATCGTGGTCTGGTCCTCGGTCAGGCCAACCGACAGCCTGACGAAAGTCTGCATGTAGGTGGTGAAGGTATAGAACGCCGCGGTGCCGCCGGCGGTCAGCCCGACCACCAGCAGCAACTCCTTCGGGTATTGCAGCAGCGTGGCGATCGAGCCGGTCGCCTTGTTGGCTTTCTTGGCTTCGACAAACGCCTCCGTCTCGTGCAGGCTGCGGCGCATGACGGCGGCGAAGATGGCAAGGCAGGCGCCGATCACGAAGGGGATGCGCCAGCCCCAGGCTTTCAGCTCTTCCGGCGTCAAGAACACCTTCTGCAGGAGCAGCAGCACGATGATGGCGGTGAGCTGGCCGCCGATCAGCGTCACATACTGGAAGCTGGAATAGAAGCCGCGGTGGTTGGCGTCCGCGACTTCGGAGAGATAGGTGGCGCTGGCGCCATATTCGCCGCCGAGGCTGAGCCCCTCGATCACGCGGGCGAGCGCCAGGATCGCGGGTGCGGCGAAGCCGATCGAGGCATAAGTCGGCGTCACCGCGATCATCAGCGAGCCGAAACACATGCAGACCACCGACAGCGTCAGCGACAGCCGGCGGCCGAAACGGTCGGCGAGATAGCCAAACAGCCAGCCGCCGAGGGGGCGCATCAGGAAGGTCGCGGCAAACAGCACCGCGACGTTGAGCTGCTGCACCACGGGGTCCGAGGTCGGGAAGAAGGCCGGCGCGAAATACAGCGCGAACGCCGTGTAGGCGTAGAAATCATACCATTCGACTAAATTGCCGATCGAGCCGATGAAGATCGCCTTCACCCGCCGTTCGACATCAGCGATATCGAGGTGATCGCTTCCGGGGTTGAGCGCTTGATCGGTCATGGCAGGCCTCCCTTGGGTGGCCTGCTTTGTTCGTTAGTTCAAGCTCAGGCCGGCTTTCCGAATAGCACCGGGAGCTGCCGCGGTCCACGGACCGTGCCCTCCGACCAGGTGACCTTGCCGGCCGGATCGAGCCGGAAATCGGGGATGCGTTTGAGCCATTCTTCCAGCGCAACCGTCATCTCCATCCGCGCCAGATTGGAGCCGACGCAGCGGTGGATGCCCAGGCCGAAGGCCGCATGGCGATTCTCCTTGCGGTCGAGCACGACCTTGTCGGCATCCGGGAACATCGCGGGGTCGCGGTTGGCGGCGGGGAAGGAGAGCAGCACCATGTTGCCGGGCTTGACCGGGCAGCCGGAAATGCTGGTTTCCTTCATGACCTCGCGCGCCATGGTCACCGGCGAATAGGCGCGCAGCAGCTCTTCCACGGCCGAGGGCATCAATTCGGGCTCGCTCACCAGCCGCTCGCGGTCGGCTCCGTTGCGCGCCAGATGCCAGAGTGCTGCGCCGATCGCGCTCCAGGTGGTGTCGATGCCGGCGATCAGGAGCAGCCGCAGCGAGCCCAGCACATGGGCGTCGCTGAGCGGGTTGCCGTCCTTGGTCCTGGCATTCATCATGGTCGAGATCAGGTCGTCGCTCGGATGCGTCTTGCGATGCTCGACGTGACCGGCGAAATAGGCATCCATCTCCTCGGCCGCCTTCACCAGGACGGCCTGGTCCTTGATGCCGAGCTCGAGGATCTCGTGAATCCACTGGATGAACCGGTCGCCATCCTGCTCGGGTATGCCGAGCATATGGGCAATGGCGCGGACCGGGATGTTCTTGGTGTAGCGGGCCGCCGCGTCGCATTTGCCGTCGGCGATGAAGTCATCGATCAGCTCGTTGCAGATCGCGCGCACCCGCGGCTCGAGCTTCCTCATCGCGTCCGGCGTAAACGGCGGCAGCAACAGCTGTTTGGCGGGCTTGTGTGCCGGCGGATCGGAGGTGATCGGCGGCGCATTGGCGGTCTGCTCCGGGCGTACGTCGCGCACGATCACGCGGCGCGAGGAGAAATGCTCGGTATCGTTGGCGATCGCCCGCACCGCCTCATAGGTGGTCGGCATGTAGCAGCCGAGGAAGCGCTCAGTGTGCACCACAGGTGAGGCGGCGCGCAGCTCATCCCAGATCGGAAAAGGATCCTCGGTCCAGCGCGGATCGGTGTGGTCGAAATCGTTGAGCCAGTCGGTGACCGGCGGATGTTTCGGCAGATAGCTCACATCGGACATCGGGATGGTTCCTCGTGTTCTGTTCGCCTGATGAATTTCAAACGCAGGACGGATAAGGATCACTCCTCCATCACTTCGATTGCGATTTCCGGGCAGTTGGTCTGGGCGAGCCAGGCCTTGTCTTCGAGGCCCGCCGGCACGGTGCCGTCGCCGACCTCATGGGCGTTGCCAAATTCGTCGAGCTCGAACAGCTCGGGCGCCAGCGATTTGCAGCGGGCGTGGCCCTGGCACTTGTCCTGGTCGACGTGGATTTTCAGCTTTGCAGCCATGGCAAGCGTTCCCTCTGCTGACGCAAATGCTCGTGCAGCGCGCGTGGCACGCCGTTATTGTCGTGAGCGGCTTCTTGCCGGCCGCCCCTCGAAGTAATAATATAAGTTATATCCTATTACATTCGCACCCGCACAGTTCGTCAAGTAAAAAGATTGTTGAAGATGTCACCTAAGCTCGTCCGCAAGCCGCAGAATACCTATCACCATGGCGATCTCCGCGATGCGCTGGTGCAGGCTGCGCTTCGCGAAGCGGAGCAGGGCGGCCCCGAAGCCATCAGCATCAAGGCGCTGGCGAAGAGGCTCGGCGTGTCGCAGCCGGCGCCGTACCGGCATTTTGCCGACCGCGAGGCGCTGTTGCATGCGGTCACCGCCGAAGCTTTCCGCCAGTTCAACGCCATCCTGCGCACGGCGATCGACAAGCCGTCGAAACGCTCAAAGTTATCGCGCTTCGCGCAGGCCGCGCTCGACTTCGGCTTGCGGCGGAACGGCATCTACCGGTTGATGTTCGCCTCGCGCACCATGGCCTGTGCCGAGGAAGGCAGTGAATTGCACATTGCCGCGGACGAGGCGCTGGCGCTGCTGATCGAATCGATGGAGGTGCCGGCCGTCGGGCTGCTCCGCGAACGTCAGGCGCTGCAGGTCTGGGCGGCCTTGCACGGCGTGATCACGCTGGCCGAGCAGGGGCTGCTCACCGGCCAGGTGGCGAAGGTGAGCCGGGAAGAGCTGGTCGAGGATATCGTTGATCAGACCAAGCTGGCGTTGGAGCAGGCGGTCAAGAAGGCGGGCAAGGCGCCGTAGGGTGGGCAAAGGCGCAAAGCGCCGTGCCCACCATTAAGAGCGAGAGCGAAATGGTGGGCACGCTACGCTTTGCCCACCCCCACCCTACGACTTCACCCTCGGATCGATCGGCGTCGTGCCGCGCAGGCCCAGAATATCCTCCAGCACCTTGGCGCCCGCGAGGAGCCCGGCTTCGCCACGCGGCGGACCGACCATCTGCAAGCCGATCGGCAGCCCGCTGGTGGTAAAGCCGCAGGGCAGCGACAGCGCGGGGCAACAGGCCAGCGTGATCGCATAGACGATGCCGAGCCATTCGACATAATTGTCGAACTTCTTGCCGTCGCATTCGGCGACGTAGCGGTTGCCAATAGGGAATGGCGAGACAATGGTCGCCGGACACAGGAGCAGGTCGTAGGTCTTGAAGAACTCGACCGCGCGCGCGGTCATGGCGACGCGCTGCGCCTCGGCGCGCTCAAGCTGCTCGATGGAGAGTTTCAGGCCTTCCTCGATGTTCCAGATCACTTCGGGCTTGAGCAGGTCGCGCTTGGTGCGCAGGAGCTGCGCCTTGGTGATGGCGAAGTCGAAGGCGCGCAACACGTGGAAACATTCATGCGCCTCGCGAAAATCCGGATGTGCTTCCTCGACAATGACACCTGCTTCGGCAAAGCGCTCGGCGGCCTTGCGCGTGACGGCTTTCACTTCCGGGTCGACCGGCGTGATGCCGAGATCGGGCGAATAGGCGATGCGCTTCGGCTTCTTGCCCGAACGCGTCGCCGACAGGAACGAGACGCCAGGCGCCGGCAGCGACAGCGGATCGTCGGCATATTCGCCGCTCATGGCATCGAGCAGCAGCGCGAGATCCTCGACATTGCGCGCCATCGGGCCGTGCACGGTGATGTTGCGGTCCACCTGCGCATTCAGGGTGTGCGCCACGCGGCCGATGCTGGGACGCATGCCGACGATGCCGCAGAAGCTGGCGGGATTGCGCAGCGAGCCGCCCATGTCGGTGCCGTGCGCGAGCCAGGCCATGCCGGTCGCGAGCGCCACCGCCGCGCCGCCGGACGAGCCCGCTGCGCTCTTCGACGTGTCCCAAGGATTGAGCGTGGCACCGAACACTTCGTTGAAGGTGTTGGCGCCAGCGCCGAACTCCGGCGTGTTGGATTTGGCATAGACCACGCCGCCATTGCTTTCGAGATGCTCGACGACGATATCGGACTTTTGCGAGATGTTGTCCTTGAAGATCGGCGATCCTTGGGTGTTCAGCGTGCCCTTGACGTTGAACAGGTCCTTGATCGGGATCGGGAGCCCTGCGAGCAGGCCGCGCTCGGCGGGCTTCTTCTGCATCAGCGCCTTCGCGTGATCTCGCGCGCGATCAAAGCACAGCGTCGGCAGCGCATTGACCTTGCCATCGACCTCCGCGATCCGCTTTTCCAGCACGTCGAGCAGGTCGAGCGGCGTGACCTCACCGCGTTTGAGCTTGTCGACAACAGCGTTCGCGGTCTCCCGCACCAATCCCTGATCAGCCAATGGTCTTTCTCCAGATCATCCCGACTTGCTGCTCTAGAACAATTTGCGGCATGGTGGCAATTCAAGCGAGGGATTTTGAATGACACCTGCAGAAACACCGGATTGGCGCCAACTGAGCCGCGAGGAGCTGGACCGCGGCCTCAACAACAGCGAGGCGGTCGCAGGCAGCGGCGAGATCGTCGCCGGATGGGATCGCCGGTCGGCCGATCTGCGCAAGCAGCATGCCAGCCATCTCGATCTCCGCTACGGCCCGCGCGAGCGCAACCGCATCGATTTTCTGAAAGCGGCAGACGGCGCGCCGACGCTGCTCTTCATCCACGGCGGCTATTGGCAGATGCGGGCGAAAGAGGCGTTCACGCTGTTTGCGGCAGGCCCGATGGCCCATGGCATCAATGTCGCGCTGACCGGCTATACGCTGGCGCCGGATGCGACGCTGGATGAGATCGTTGCCGAAGTCCATGCCGCCATCGATTTCCTTTGCCAGCAACTGCCTGATCTCGGCGGTGACGGCAAAGGCATTGTGGTGTCGGGCTGGTCGGCCGGTGGCCATCTCACCGCGATGGCGCTGTCGCACCCGAAGGTGAGGGCGGGCATGGCGATCTCGGGCATCTACGATCTCGAACCGATCCGGCACTCCTATCTCGACGTCAAGCTCGGGCTCGATGAGGCCGCCTCGCGCAGGAATTCGCCTGTCATGACGGCGGGCGGGCCGATGAAGCCGCTGTCGCTGGTGGTCGGCAGCGCGGAGCTGCCATTGCTGCGCAAGCAGACGGCAGATTTCGCAGGGCACCGCGCAAAATACGGATTGCCGGTGACGTATGAGGAGATTCTCGGCGCCAACCATTTCACCATCATGGACGAAATGGCCGCGCCGGAGGGGCGGATCACGACATTGATCCGGCAGTTGTTCGCGCGGACGGCTTAGCTCGTCATTGCGAGGAGCGAAGCGACGAAGCAATCCATCTCACCGCCCGCCGCGGCATGGATTGCTTCGCTTCGCTCGCAATGACGGGGAAAGGGCCTAACCGAATCCCGCCGCAATCCCGCCATCGACCGTAAAGATCACGCCCGACGTATACCCCGAGCGATCCGACGCCAGGAACGCCATGAGGTCGCCGATCTCGCGGGCATGCGCGGGGCGGCCGAGCGGCAGGCCCTTCTGGAATTCCTTGTAGCGGTTCTCATCGCCGAACTGGTTCTTGGCGCGGGTCTTGAGCAGGGTCACGTGACGGTCCGTGCCGACCGGGCCGGGATTGATGCCAACCACGCGGATATTGTCGGCGAGGCTTTTGCCGCCGAGCGCGCGGGTGAAGGCCATCAGCGCCGCGTTGCCGGTGCTGCCGCAGATGTAGTTGGCATCGAATTTCTCGCCGGCCGCACCGATGTCGTTGACGATCACGCCGCCGCCGCGCGCCTTCATCTGGGCGTAGATGGCGCGGGTGAGGTTGATATAGCCGAACACTTTCAGCTCCCAGGCGTGGCGCCAGGTCGGCTCATCGATCTTGTCGATCGAGCCGCCGGGGATGTCGCCGGCATTGTTGACGAGGATATCGATATCGGAGGCGTCCTTGGCGAGCTTCTGGATGTCTTCGGGCTTGCGCAGGTCGACCACATGGCTGGTCGCGTCGATCTGGTGCTGCGAGCGCAGCCGGTCGGCCAGCGCCTTCAGCTGATCGCCACTGCGGGCGGCAAGGCGCAGATGGCAGCCTTCCTCGGCGAAGGCTTCGGCAGCCGCTGCGCCAATGCCCTTGGAGGCGCCGGTGATGAGAACGCGTTTGCCGCGCAGATGCAGATCCATGGGACTACTCGCTTGTTCTTCTTAAAAGGGGCGGGGATTGTTAGGCGGGAGGTATCCGGGCGGTCAACATTGCACTGCAGCGTTGAGCACTGCAGCGTTGATCTCGCCCCCAGTTTGGTCCATTGCAGGGCCATCAAACAAGGCCCTGAACGGGCTGGCTGGATCACAAGGAAGTTCTCGATGAATAGCGCCAAAAAGACATACCGGATCGCGGTCATCCCCGGCGACGGGATCGGCAAGGAAGTGATGCCGGAGGGCCTGCGCGTCATCGAGGCGGCGGCCAAGAAGCACGGCGTTGCCGTGCAGTTCGACCATTTCGATTTCGCCTCCTACGACTATTACGAAAAGCACGGCCAGATGATGCCGGACGACTGGAAGGAGAAGATCGGCAAACACGATGCGATCTATTTCGGCGCGGTCGGCTGGCCCGCGAAAATTCCGGATCACGTCTCGCTGTGGGGCTCGCTCATAAAATTCCGCCGCGAGTTTGATCAATATGTGAACCTGCGCCCGGTGCGGCTGATGCCCGGCGTGCCGTCGCCGCTGGCGGGCCGCAAGCCCGGCGATATCGATTTCTGGGTGGTGCGCGAGAACACCGAAGGCGAATATTCGTCGGTCGGCGGCCGCATGTTCCCCGACACCGACCGCGAATTCGTGACCCAGCAGACGGTGATGACCCGCACCGGCGTCGACCGCATTTTGAAGTTCGCTTTCGATCTCGCAGAGTCGCGGCCGAAGAAGCATCTCACCTCCGCGACCAAGTCGAACGGCATCTCCATCACGATGCCCTATTGGGACGAGCGCGTGGAGGCAATGGCGAAGAAATTCCCCAAGGTGAAGTGGGACAAGTACCACATCGACATCCTCACCGCGAATTTCGTGCTGCATCCGGACTGGTTCGACGTCGTGGTCGGCTCCAACCTGTTCGGGGACATTTTGTCGGACCTTGGGCCTGCCTGCACCGGCACCATCGGCATTGCGCCGTCGGGCAACATCAATCCGGAAGGCGATTTCCCGAGCGTGTTCGAGCCGGTGCACGGCTCGGCGCCCGATATCGCGGGCCAGGGCATCGCCAACCCGATCGGCATGATCTGGTCAGGCGCGATGATGTTCGAGCATCTCGGCGAGAAGGAAGCCGGCAAGTCGATCGTCGATGCGATCGAGCGCACGCTTGCCGAACGCACGCTCCGCACCAAGGATCTCGGCGGCAACGCCGACACGACGGCCTGCGGCAAGGCTGTCGCGGAGATGGTGGATTAGTCTCGGTGCGTAGGGTGGGCAAAGGCGCGCAAGCGCCGCTCGTGATGGTGGGCACGCTTCGCTTTGCCCACCCTACAAGTCTACGACTTCACAATCCTCCGGCAATGCTCCCACGCTGCGTGAATCAAATTCTCGCTCGCCTCGGGCGTGCGGAAGGCCGAATGGGCTGACAGCGTGACGTTGGAAATCTTGGTCAGCGGATGGTCCTTCGGCATCGGCTCGATGTTGTAGACGTCGAGCCCGGCGTGGCGGATGTGGCCGGATTTCAGCGCGTCGATCATCGCGGCTTCGTCGACGATGGCGCCGCGCGCGGTGTTGACCAGGATGACGCCCTTGCGCATGCCTGCGATCTTCTCGCGCGAGACGAGCCCGCGCGTTTCATCGTTGAGCAGCAGATGGATCGATATCACGTGGCTCTCCGCGAGCAGCCGTTCGAGGCCGACGAACTCCACGCCCGGATAATTCTTCGGCGTCCGGTTCCAGGCGATCACCTTCATGCCGCTGCCGAGCGCGATTCTTGCGACTTCTGCCGCGATGCCGCCGAAGCCGATCAGGCCGAGCGTTTTGCCGGTGAGTTGAAGCGCGTCCTCGCGCAGCCAATTGCCGGCGCGCATCTCGCGGTCCATCCGGGTGATGCCGCGCGCGGCTTCCCACATCAGCGCGATGGCGCATTCGGCGACTGCGGTGTCGCCATAGCCCTTGATCAGGTGCACTTGTATGCCGAGCTCGGCGAGTTCCTCCGGATTCATGTAGCTGCGCGCGCCAGTGCCCAGAAACACCACGTGCTTCAGCCCGGTGCATTTCTTTGCCACATCGGTCGGCAGCGCGGTGTGATCGACAATGCCGATCTCGGCGCCGCCGAGGATGGCAGGCCAGTCCTCCGCCTTGATGTTGGGATCGAGATGCACTTTCACATCGCCATCGCCGGCCTTGCGCTGCCGCTCAAAGATCTCGGCGAGTGAATCATTGGCGTCGACAAAAACTCCGCGCACAAAAACCTCCCTTGAATGTCAGGACGCGACGCCGGCGAGCGCCAGCACGGTGTGCATCAGCACGTTGGCGCCCGCCGCGCAATCCGGCTGTGTCGCGTCTTCCAGCTCATTGTGGCTGATGCCGTCCTTGCAGGGCACGAACACCATCGCGGCCGGCATGATCGTGTTGAGATTGCAGGCATCGTGGCCGGCGCCGGAGGTGATGCGGCGATGGCTGTAGCCCAATGTCTTGGCGGCGTTCTCGACCGCGTCGACGAATTTCGGATTGAAATGCGTCGGCGGCTTGCGCCAGACCAGGTCGAGGTTGACGTCGACCTTGCGTCGCGTGGCGATCTCTGCGGCAGCAGCACGCAGATCTCGGTCCAGCGCATCCATGATCTCGCCGTCGGCGCTGCGGCAGTCGACGGTGAAGGCGATCTCGCCGGGGATGACGTTGCGCGACGGATTTGCGATCACGGCTTCGCCGATGGTGCCGACCGCCTTGGGTCCATGCTTGCTCGCGATGCTCTCCATCGCCAGCACGATCTCCGACAGCGTCGCTAGCGCATCGCGCCGCAGCGGCATTGGCGTCGAGCCGGCATGGCTTTCAAAACCGGTGATCTTGCCGTCGTACCATAGAACCCCCTGGCCGGAATCGACGACACCGATGGTCTTGCCCTCGGCCTCCAGGATCGGCCCCTGCTCGATATGCAATTCGACGAAGCCGGAGAATTTTTGGCCGCCGACCGGCGCCGCGCCGCGATAGCCGATGCCATCGAGCGCCGCGGCAACCGTCACGCCCTCTGCATCCCTGCGCGACAATATATCGTCGGTCGTGAAGTCGCCGACATAGGCGGCCGAGGCCATCATCGCCGGCGCAAAGCGCGAGCCTTCCTCATTGGTCCAGTTGCAGATGCAGAGCGGCAGCTCGGTCTCGATCCCTGCGTCGTTGAGCGTGCGCACCACCTCGAGTGCGGCGAGCGTGCCAAGCACGCCGTCATATTTGCCGCCGGTCGGCTGCGTATCGAGATGCGAGCCGAGCCCGATCGGCGGCTTCGACATGTCCCGGCCCTTGCGAACGCCGAACATCGAGCCCAGCGCATCGACATGCACCTCCAGCCCGGCCGCCTCGCATGCCTTGCGGAACCAGTCGCGCACCTGCTTGTCCTCGGCGGAAAGCGTCAGCCGCCGCACGCCGCCCTTTGGCGTGGCGCCGAACTTTGCGGTTTCGTGGATGGTGTCCCAGAGGCGGGCGGAATCGATCTGCAAATTGGTGGCGGCTCGGCTCATGCGCTCATCCGTTCGTCCTTGTCCGGCGCTTGTTCAATGACGCGCCACCGCCGCGGCGTCAACCGCAAGGCCGGCATTGGCGACCTGCTGCGCCAGATCGGCGACGCGTTCCACCGCGGCGATATCGGGTGAGGCAAGCCAGCTTGCCGTGAAGGTGAGTGGCATGATGTTCAGATTGGTGTCGAGCAGTTGCAGGTGTCCATTGGCGATTTCGCTCTCGACGATCGCCGCGGGGATCACGGCGATGCCGAGCCCCTCGATCGCCATATGGATCACGGTCGCGAGCGATGCGGAGGCATGCAGCCGGATCGGCGGCAGATCGGGCCGGTCGAACACCTCGCGCACGGCTTCATAGGGCCGGGTCTTGCGCGGAAAGGTGATGATGGGAAAGCGCGCGAGATCATGCCGCGTGACGGGGCCGTTGCCGAGGCCGAGCGAAGGGCTTGCGAGAAACCCGATGGGATAATGGCCGAGCACGCGGTTCTGCACGCCGGCAGCAGAGAGGGGACCGACCACGAAGCCGAGATCGATCTCCTGCGCCAGCAACCGTTCCGTCAGGTTCGGCGTGATGTCGACCTCGATCTCGAGCGACAGGTTCGGGTAGACCGCGTTGACGCGTTTGACGAGCTGCGGCAGCCAGGTGTGCACGATGGTCTCGGCGACGCCGAGCCGCAATGCGCCGCGCATCGCGGAGGGGTCGCCGATCTCGGCCACCATCGCCGCCCGCAATCCGATCAGCTTTTCCGCATATACCATCATCTGCCGGCCGCTCGGGGTGGGGGAGGCGATGCGATGATCGCGGTTGACGAGCTTCACCCCCATCTCGCGCTCGAGTTGGGCGATGCGCTGGGAGATGGCCGGCTGGGTGGTGTTGAGCCGCGCCGCGGCGCCCCGAAAGCTGCCGAGCTTCACCACCCAGAGGAACGTCTCGATCGACCTGAAGTCCAACATTTTGAAGGATTTTCCCGTTCGATAAGTCAAATTTATCGAATGTGATTAGAAACAAGGATTAGACTTTATAGTACGCTTGGTGTTGGCTGTCTCTGTCGAGAATGTAGGCAGGTGACCGAAATGACTATTTTGGCGGCAGCGCAGCATACAGGGACGACCGAAATACTTCCGAGCCTCCAGGCGCGGCTGGATTACCGCAAAGGCACGGCCGCCAGCACGGCCGGCGTCGCTAACGGCTTCGTGCAGGGCAATCTCGCCATCCTGCCGGAGAAATACGCCAGCGCCTTTCACCGCTTTTGCCAGCTCAATCCGAAGCCGTGCCCGATCATCGGCATGTCCGATGTCGGCGATCCCCACATTCCGGCGCTCGGCGCCGATCTCGACATCCGCACCGACATTCCGCGCTACCGCGTCTGGCGCGACGGCGAGGTGGTGGAGGAGCCGACCGACATCATCAAGCATTGGCGCGACGATCTGGTCGCCTTCGTGCTCGGCTGCTCCTTCTCCTTCGAGGAAGCGCTGATGGATGAGGGCCTGAAGATGCGCCATATCGAGCAGAAGGTGCGCGTGCCGATGTACCGCACCAACATCGCGTGCAGCGCGTCGGGTCCGTTCGCGGGTCCCATGGTGGTGTCGATGCGCCCGTTCAAGCCGGCGGAGGCGATCCGCGCGGTGCAGATCACCTCGCGCTATCCGGCCGTGCACGGCGCGCCGGTTCATCTCGGCCACCCGCATCTGATCGGCATCAAGGATATCGGCAAGCCCGACTACGGCGATCCCGTCACGATCGAGGCCGACGAGATCCCGGTGTTCTGGGCCTGTGGCGTCACGCCGCAATCGGTCATCAACGCGGCCAAGGTGCCGTTCGCCATCACGCACTCGCCCGGGTTGATGCTGGTGACGGATCTGAAGAACCGCAACATGGCTGTGATTTAGTAGGCAAGGCTTGCCGTTTCTTCAGGCTTTACCGCATGCGCCAATCGCTCCATCGATAGCCGCAGTTTTCAACAGGGGATTTTTGGAATGACGATCTCTCGCCGCAAAGTCTTGCTTGGAGCCACCGCTGCTGCGCTCGCGCCGATGGCGGCGCGCGGGCAAGCCGGCGAAGTGGTGATCGGCGTCATCTATCCGTTTTCCGGGGCCAGCGCGCAACAGGGGATCGATGCGCAAAAAGCCTACGAAACAGCGCTTGACGTCATCAACAAGAGCTATGATTTCGACCTGCCGCTGGCGAAGGGCGAGGGCTTGCCGGGCCTCGGCGGCGCCAAGCTTCGTCTTGTCTTCGCCGACCACCAGTCGGATCCGCAGAAGGGCCGTGCCGAGACCGAGCGCCTGATCACGCAGGAAAAGGTATGCGCGGTCATCGGTACCTATCAAAGTGCCGTCGCGGTTACCGTCAGCCAGATCTGCGAGCGCTACCAGACGCCGTTCGTATCCGCGGACAATTCCTCGCCGAGCCTGCACCGCCGCGGCCTCAAATATTATTTCCGCGCGGCGCCGCACGACGAGATGTACTCGCAGGCGATGTTCGATTTCTTCGATGACATGAAGAAAAAGGGCACCAAGATCGAGACGCTGTCGCTGTTCCATGAGGATACGATTTTCGGCACCGACTCTGGCAACGCACAGGCCAAGCTCGCCGCCGACCGCAATTACAAGGTGGTCGCCGACATCAAGTACCGCGCCAATTCGCCGTCGCTGTCGGCCGAGGTGCAGCAGCTCAAGACCGCCAATGCCGACGTGCTGATGCCGTCCAGTTACACCACCGACGGCATCCTGCTTGTGAAGACCATGGCCGAGCTTGGCTATAAGCCGAACGCGATTGTCGCCCAAGACGCCGGTTTCTCCGAAAAGGCGCTCTATGACGCGGTCGGCGACAAGCTCGAAGGCGTGATCTCGCGCGGTACATTCTCGCTCGACCTCGCGACGAAGCGGCCGATGGTCGGCACACTGAATGCGATGTTCAAGGAGAAGTCGGGCAAGGACTTCAATGACCTCACGTCGCGGCAATTCATGGGGCTGATCGTGCTCGCGGATGCCGTCAACCGGGCCAAGTCCACCGACGGCGAGAAAATCCGCGATGCCATGGTGGCGACCGACATTCCCGGCGAGCAGACCATCATGCCCTGGAAGCGCATCAAGTTCGACGAGATGGGCCAGAACAACGACGCCAATCCCGTGCTCCTGCAATATGTCGGCGGCAAGTTCGCCACCATCTACCCGCCGCAAGCCGCGGTGGCCGAGGCCGTCTGGCCGATGAAGTGAGCGGCGGGTCGGGGCAAGAGCAGTGACCACCGAGACGATCACACGACGTCTCCGCAGCCTCGTCATTGCGCGGACCCGTTGGCTCGCAATGACGGCGAATGTGGAGCAACGCCATTGACCGCCGAGACCATCATCCAGTCGCTGGCCAGCGGGCTTCTGATGGGGCTGCTGTATGGCCTCATCGCCGTCGGGCTAGCGCTGATCTTCGGCCTGATGGACGTCGTGAATTTTGCTCACGGCGAATTCCTGATGATCGCGATGTACGCGACGTTCTTCCTGTTCACATTCTTTGCCATCGACCCCCTGCTGGCGGCCCCGCTGGTTGCCGCCGCGCTGTTCGTGTTCGGTGCGCTGGCCTATCTTCTGATCGTGCGATTTGCGGTGCGGGCCAAGGCCAATGCCGGCATGGTGCAGATCTTCTCGACCTTCGGTCTGGCCATCGTGATGCGGGGGCTGGCGCAGTATTTCTTCACGCCGGATTACCGCAGCGTGCCGCATTCCTGGCTCGGCGGTAAAACCGTCTCCGTTGCCGGCATTTTCCTGCCCGAGCCGCAACTCGTCGGCGCGCTGGTTTCGATCCTGGCCTTCGCCGGACTGTATTTCTTCATCCATCGCACCGATTTCGGTCGCGCGCTGGAGGCGACGCGCGAAGACGCCGGCGCCGTCGCGCTGGTCGGCATCGACAGAAACAAGGTTTTTGCGCTGGGCTGGGGCCTTGGCGCGGCACTGGTCGGGCTCGCCGGCGCCATTATGGCGATCTTCTTCTACATCTACCCCGATGTCGGCGCCTCATTCGCGCTGATCGCCTATGTCACGGTCGCGCTCGGCGGCTTCGGCAGCGTGTTCGGCGCTTTTGCCGGCGGCATTATCGTCGGCCTCGTGGAAGCGACAACCGCGATGGTCCTGCCGCCGTCGCTGAAATCGATCGGCATCTATGCCGTCTATCTGCTGGTCGTCTTCATCCGGCCGCGCGGCCTGTTCGGGGCGATCTGATGGACAAGGCATTTGCCCAGCACCGCCGCCGCGATCTTCTGGTCGCCGCCGCTCTCATCATCGTGGCCGCGCTGCTGCCGCTGTTCGTGAAAGACGTCTATGTCCAGAACATCATGGTGCTGACCCTGATGTATGCGGCGCTGTCGCAGAGCTGGAACATCCTGTCGGGCTATTGCGGGCAGATCTCGCTCGGGCATGCGCTCTATTTCGGCCTCGGCGCCTACACCACCGCCTTGCTCTTCACCAAATTCGGTGTGCTGCCGTGGTTCGGCATGATCGCCGGCGGGCTGATCTCGGCCGTCATTGCCATGGCGCTCGGCTATCCCTGTTTCCGCCTGCGCGGACATTATTTTGTCATTGCCACCATCGTGATTGCCGAGACGGCGCTGCTATTGTTCCAGAACTGGACCTGGGCGGGCGCGGCACTCGGCATCGATATCCCCGTGCATCGGGATAGCTGGCTGACCTTCCAGTTCACGCGCTCCAAGCTGCCTTATTTCTATTTCGCACTCGTGCTCGCCGCGATCGCCTGGTTCGTCACCTGGTGGCTGGAAGATTCGAAGTGGGGCTATTGGTGGCGCGCGGTGAAGGATAATCCCGATGCCGCCGAAAGCCTCGGCGTGGTCGTGTTCAATTCCAAGATGGGCGCGGCCGCGGTGTCGGCCTTTCTGGTCGCGGTCGGCGGCAGCTTTTACGCGCAATTCGTCTCCTATATCGATCCCGACAGCGTCATGGGCTTCCAGTTCTCGCTGTTGATGGCGTTGCCGGCGGTGCTCGGCGGCATCGGTACTCTGTGGGGACCGATGCTGGGCGCGGTGATCCTGATCCCGCTGACTGAGCTGACGCGCTCGTTCATCGGCGGCTCCGGCCGCGGCGTCGACCTGATCGTCTATGGCACGCTGATCGTCCTGATTTCGCTGGCGCGGCCGCAGGGCCTCGTCGGATTGTTCGCGCGCCGTCGCAAGGCGAGCCCGGCATGACGGCCTTGCTTGAAACCCGCGCCGTCACGCAGCGCTTTTCCGGCCTTGTTGCCAACAGCGACGTCTCGATTTCGGTCGGACGCGGCGAGATTGTCGGCCTGATCGGGCCCAACGGCGCCGGCAAATCGACCCTGTTCAACCTGATTGCGGGCGCGTTCCCGCCGACCCAAGGCTCGATCTGGTTCGACGGCGAGGACGTGACGCGTCTGCCGGCCGCCGAGCGCTGCCAGCGCGGGGTGGGCCGCACCTTCCAGGTGGTGAAAAGCTTCGAGACCATGAGCGTGGTCGACAACGTCATTGTCGGCGCGCTGGTGCGAAATACCCATATGCGCGGCGCGCGGCGCAAGGCGCACGAGGTGCTGGAATTCTGCGGTCTCGATGCCCGCGCCGAGGTGCCGGCGAGCGAGCTCGTGCCGTCGGAAAAGCGGAGGCTCGAAGTGGCGCGCGCGCTCGCGACGGAGCCGAAACTGCTGCTGCTGGACGAGGTTCTCACCGGACTGACGCCGGTCGAGGCCCAGACCGGTGTCGAGCTGGTGCGGCGCGTGCGCGAACGCGGCATCACGGTGCTGATGGTCGAGCATGTCATGGAAATCGTGATGCCGCTGGTCGACCGCGCCATCGTGCTCGATCTCGGCAAGGTGCTGGTCGAGGGCAAGCCGACGGAGGTCGTGCGCGATCCGAAAGTCATCACCGCCTATCTCGGGGACCGTCATGCTGTCAGTGCGTGACGTCACCACCGCCTATCAGGGCCTGGTCGCGATCTCGTCGGTCAGCATCGAGGTCGAGAAGGGCGAGATCGTCTGTGTTGCCGGCGCCAACGGGGCTGGCAAGTCCACGCTGCTGAAATCCATCGCCGGCGCCGAACGGCCGCGCGCCGGCACGGTCAGCTTCGACGGCGCGCGCATCGACGGTATGGCGCAGCACCTGATCACCGCGCGCGGCATCGCCTTCGTGCCGGAAAATCGCCGCCTGTTTCCGCGCCTCTCGGTGCGCGACAATCTTCGGCTCGGCAGCTACCTTTTTCGCGGTAAGGCCGACCGTGAAGGACCGCTCGACCTGGTGTTCAAGCTGTTTCCGCGGCTGTCGGAGCGGCTCGACCAGCGTGCGGAAACGCTGTCCGGCGGCGAGCAGCAGATGCTCGCGATCGGCCGTGCGCTGATGACGCGGCCGCGGCTGTTGATGCTGGACGAGCCCTCGCAGGGCATCATGCCGAAGCTGGTCGACGAGATCTTTGCAGCGGTCAAACGCATCCGCGACGCCGGCATGACGGTCCTGATCGTCGAGCAGCGGATGGCCGAGTGCCTGGAAATCGCCGATCGCGCCTACATCCTGCAAACCGGCCGCGTGCTGATGCAGGGCAACGCCAGCGACATCAAGACCAACCCGGACGTCCGCAAGGCGTATCTGGGATTGTGATTGCCGCTCCGTCATTGCGAGAAGTGTTTGCGACGACCTGTCCGCCGTAGCTCAATGGACGAAGGCGGAAGCAATCCAGACTGTTCAGGCGGAGATTGTCTGGATTGCTTCGCTTCGCTCGCAATGACGATTGGGGCGGTCAATCGTGCCCGTGTTCCGGCAATGTCAGTCCGAACGTCTTGACCAGATCCTTGATCTGCTCCGGCGATAGATAGCGCGGGTTGAGCCCGCGCAGGAGCAGATAGAGCTTCGCCGTCTCCTCCAGCTCTTCCGTGGCAAACACCGCCGCTTCCAGTGTGTCGCCCGACACCACGGGGCCGTGATTGGCGAGCAGCACCGATGAGTATTTGCCGGCCAGTCCCTTGATCGCATCCGCCACGGCGGGATCACCCGGCCGGTAATAGGGCACGAGCGCGGTCGCGCCGCATTTCATCAAATAATAGGCCGTTAACGGTGGGAGCACCGCGCGCGGGTCGATCTCGGGCAGCATCGAGATTGCGACCGAGTGGGTGGAGTGCAGATGCACCACTGCGCGCGCGGCGGATCGCGTCTGGTACAGCGCCGAGTGTAGCGGCACTTCCTTGGTGGGGGCATCGCCGGAGACGAGCTTACCGTCGGGAGCAAGCCGCGACAATTTGGCGGGATCGAGGAAACCGAGCGAGGCGTTGGTCGGCGTCACCAGCCAGCCGCCGTCGTCCAGCTTGACGCTGATATTGCCCGATGAGCCCGGCGTCAGCCCTCGCTCGAACAGCGAACGGCCGAAACGGCAGATGTCCTCACGGAGCCTTGTTTCACTCATACGGTTTTCCTGGCTTCTTCCCGTTTTTGGCGTTGTCTCACGCTTTGGCAGCGCGGCCAAGCCGTG
Organism: Bradyrhizobium sp.; assembly: GCA_035487555.1. Classification (GTDB taxonomy): domain Bacteria; phylum Pseudomonadota; class Alphaproteobacteria; order Rhizobiales; family Xanthobacteraceae; genus Bradyrhizobium. The sequence continues at coordinate 20,805 of DATHMA010000036.1, forward strand.
ATAGGCAGGGGCTAAAGACGTGAAGTTGAGAGCAGAGGAAGCGCCGCATGGCTGAGACCGCAAAACCGCCCGTCGCCGTGATCGGGCTCGGCTCGATGGGCTTTGGCATGGCGACCTCCCTCAAGCGCGCCGGCTTTACCGTCACCGGCTGCGACGTGGCGGCGGACTCGGTGGCACGGTTCGTGGAGGATGGCGGCAAGGGCGCGAAGACCCCGGCGGAAGCTGCTGGGGATGCCGGCATCGTGGTCAGCGTGGTCGTCAACGCCGCGCAGACCGAAACCATCCTGTTCGGCAAGGATGGCGTCGCCGAGACGCTGCCAAAGGATGCCGTCTTTATTTCATCCGCCACCATGGACCCCGATGTCGCCCGCCGGCTCGCCAAGGAGCTGGAGGCAACCGGCCGGCACTATCTGGACGCGCCGATCTCCGGCGGTGCGCAGCGCGCCGCGCAAGGCGAGCTCACCATTCTCGCCTCCGGCAGCGCGGCGGCGTTCGCGAAGGCGCGGCCCGCGCTCGATGCCATGGCCGCGAAACTCTATGAGCTCGGCGACGCGCCGGGCCAGGGCGCGGCCTTCAAGATGATCAATCAGCTCCTCGCCGGCGTGCATATTGCGGCCGCCTCGGAGGCGATCACCTTTGCCGCCAAACAAGGCCTCGACATCAAGAAAGTATATGAGGTGATCACCGCATCTGCCGGAAATTCCTGGATGTTCGAGAACCGCATGCCGCATGTGCTCGACGGCGATTATGCGCCGCGCAGCGCGGTCGAGATTTTCGTGAAAGACCTCGGCATCATCCAGGATATGGCGCGCACGGCTCGGTTCCCCGTACCGGTTGCGGCCGCCGCGCTGCAGATGTTTCTGGCCACCGCCGCCTCCGGCATGGGCCGCGACGACGACGCCTCGGTGGCGCGGATGTATGCGCGCATGACCGGCACCAAGCTGCCGGGCGATAAGTAAAGGCATGATCCGGAAAAGTGGAAGCCGGTTTTCCGAATAAGATCATGCCCAGATAAGAGGACAAAGCATGCCCCGTTTCGCCGCCAATCTCTCCATGATGTTCACCGAGGTGCCGTTCCTCGACCGCTTCGAGGCGGCCGCAAAGGCCGGCTTCACCGCCGTGGAGTTTCTGTTTCCCTATGAGTTTCCCGCAAAGGAAGTCGGTGACCGCCTGCACCGCAACGGCCTGACTCAGGCGCTGTTCAACCTGCCGCCCGGCAACTGGGCCGCCGGCGAGAAGGGCTTTGCCGCGCTGCCCGAGCGCTTTGACGATCTCAAAGAGAGCCTCGTTACCGCGCTGCCTTACGCGCAGGCGACCGGCGTCAAGCGCTTGCACCTGATGGCGGGGATCGCCGAGCGCAGCGACCGCAAGGCGGTGGAAGCTTTCTACAAGTCGGTCGCCTATGCCGCCGAGTTCTTTGCGCCGCACGGGCTCGATGTCGTGATCGAGCCGATCAACCCGCGCAATGTGCCCGGCTACTTCCTCAACAATTTCAATTTCGCCTATGATCTCATCAGGGAATTGAAGATTCCGAACCTGAAACTTCAATTCGACATCTATCACTGCCAGATCATCCATGGCGACGTGACCATGCATCTGCGCGAGATGATGCCGGTCATCGGCCACACCCAGATCGCCAGCATCCCCTCGCGCAACGAGCCCGATGGCGAGGAGCTCAACTATCCTTATCTGTTCGCCGAGCTCGACCGGCTCGGCTACCAGGGCTTTGTCGGCTGCGAGTATAATCCGCGTGGCAAGACCACCGATGGCCTGGCCTGGTTCAAGCCCTATACCGGAGTGAAGCCGTGAGCCTGAAACTCGGCTGCATCGCCGACGATTATACCGGCGCCTCCGACCTCGCCAACACGCTGACGCGAGCGGGCTTGCGCACCGTGCAGACCATCGGCGTGCCGTCCGATGATCTCGCGCTGCCCGAAGTCGATGCCGTGGTTGTGTCGCTCAAGAGTCGCTCGATCGAGGCATCCATTGCGGTCGAGCGCTCGCGCGCGGCGGAAAAATGGCTGCGCGGCCGCGGCGCCTCGCATGTGCTGTTCAAGATCTGCTCGACCTTCGATTCCACCGACAAGGGCAATATCGGCCCGGTGATGGATGCACTGCGCACCGATTCCGCCGACAGGATCGTGCTGGTGACGCCCGCGTTCCCCGAAACCGGCCGCACCGTCTATCAGGGTAATCTCTTCGTCGGCTCCGTGCCGCTGAACGAAAGTCCGCTGAAGGACCATCCGCTCAACCCGATGCATGATTCCAACCTGGTGCGCGTCCTGGCGCGTCAGAGCCGGACCAAAATCGGCCTGGTCGATCTGGCGACCGTTACGCGGGGTCCGGAAGCGGTGCGCGCGAAACTGGCTGATCTCGCAGACAAAGGCGTTGGCGCTGTTATCATCGACGCGGTGTTCGACCTCGATCTCGAGACCATTGGCGCGGTCGCCGTCGAGCACACGGTCTCGGTCGGTGCGTCCGGCATGGGCCTTGGGCTGGCGCGGGCGCTGGCCGGTGGCACGGCGGTTGCGCCGGATCTCGCGTCCGATCCGATTGGCGGGCCGGCCGCGTGTCTTGCCGGAAGCTGCTCGCAGGCGACGCTTGGGCAAATCGCCAATGCCGAGAAGATCATGCCGGTGCTGCATCTCGATCCGGATCAGGTCGTCAAGGGCAAGGATGAAGCGCGCCGCGCGCTCGCCTGGGCGCGCGAGCGGCTCGGCAGTGGACCGGTGCTGATCGCCTCCAGCGCGACACCGGATGAGGTCGCCACCCTTCAGGCGCGTCATGGCCGCGACGCCGCCGGGCACGCCATCGAGCAGGCGATGGCCGACATCGCCGAGGGCCTGGTGCAATCGGGAGTGCACCGGCTGGTGGTCGCCGGCGGCGAAACCTCGGGCGCGGTGGTCGACCGGTTGAAAATTCCGGGCTTTCTGGTCGGAGCGGAGATCGCGGCCGGTGTGCCGGTGCTGCGTGCGGTTGGCGCGAAAGAAGGCGCCAAGGAAAGAGCAATGCTGCTTGCCCTGAAATCAGGCAATTTTGGCGGCCCTGAATTCTTCAGCGACGCGCTCGGGCTTATGCGTTAGGCGCAAGCTCGTTCTCATTTCCCATGCGTTTTTAACGATTCCGTAGTCCTACGGGGTCGTTTCGTTAACGCGGCCGTAGGTTCCATCGTCTTTGATGCGCGGCAGCATTTATTCCCAAAGCCGATTCGTCGGTCCCGATTTCGCGCACGCGCTTCAGGAAGAGAAAACTTCGCCATGCTTTCCAAACTCTCGATCCGCTCCAAGATCATCCTGGTTGTGGCATTCCTGCTGGTTGTGATGACCGGCATGGGATTGCTGGCGGTTCGCAATATGCGCGCGATCAATGCCAGCACCGTCGACATCGCGACCAACTGGCTGCCCAGCGTCCGTGCGCTCGGCGAATTGCGCGCCGGCGTCATCACCTATCGCAACGTGATCCGCGAGCACATGCTGGGCGAGACCATCGAGGAGAAGGACTCGTCCGAGAAGGTTCTGCAGGGCGTTGTCGACGGTAACATCAAGATCCGCCAGACCTACGAGCCGATGATCACCACTCCGGAGGAACGGGCGCTCTACAACGACTGGTCCAAATCCTGGGACGCTTACAAGAAGGGCACCCAGGATGTGATGGCGCTGTCGCGCAAGGACCCCGGCCATTTCCCGCATGAGGCTCACGAGCTGAACACGAAGACCGTCAACAAGATCGGGATCGAGTCCGACGAAATCCTGAAAAAGGACATCGACCTCAACAACACCGGCGCCGACAAGGCAGCCGCGGATGCCGCCGACACCTACAGCTCGTCGCTGATGATGCTGGCGATCATCCTCGGCGCGGCCATCATCGCCGGCGTGGCGGTGAGCTTCTATATGATCCGCGACGTCTCCAACGGCATCGCCTCGATCGTCAAGCCGATGCAGGCGCTCGGCCAGGGTGACCTCTCGGTGGAAATCCCGCACCGGGGCGAGAAGAACGAAATGGGCCAGATGGCGGACGCCTTGCAGATCTTCAAGGAAGCGCTGATCGCCAAGAAGGCCGCCGACGAGGCCGCCGCCAAGGACGCCGAAGCCAAGATCGAGCGCGGCCGCCGGGTCGACAACATCACCCGCGAGTTCGAGCAGATGATTGGCGAGATCGTCGGCACCGTCTCTTCCGCCTCGACCCAGCTCGAAGCGTCCGCCGGCACCTTGTCGGCCACCGCCGTACGTTCGCAGGAACTGTCGACCACGGTTGCCTCCGCGTCGGAGGAAGCCTCCACCAACGTGCAGTCGGTCGCCTCTGCGACCGAAGAGCTGTCGTCTTCGGTCAACGAGATCAGCCGCCAGGTGCAGGAATCGGCGCGGATGGCCAGCGAGGCCGTCGGCCAGGCACGCGGTACGACGGAGCGCGTCAGCGAGCTGTCGAAGGCGGCAACCCGTATCGGCGACGTCGTCGAGCTGATCAACACCATCGCGGGTCAGACCAATCTGCTGGCGCTCAATGCCACCATCGAGGCGGCACGCGCCGGTGAAGCCGGCCGCGGCTTTGCGGTGGTTGCTTCCGAAGTGAAGGCGCTCGCCGAACAGACCGCGAAAGCCACCGGCGAGATCGGCCAGCAGATCAACGGCATCCAGGCCGCGACCCAGGACTCCGTCAACGCCATCAAGGAAATCTCCGGCACCATCGAAAGGCTTTCCGAAATCTCCTCGACCATTGCAGCTGCCGTGGAAGAGCAGGGCGCTGCAACCCAGGAGATCTCCCGCAACGTCCAGCAGGCCGCGCAGGGCACCCAGCAGGTCTCTGCCAACATCACCGACGTGCAGCGCGGCGCCACCGAGACGGGATCCGCTTCCTCGCAGGTGCTCTCCGCCGCCCAGACGCTGTCGGGCGACTCCGGACGCCTCAAGACCGAGGTGTCGAAGTTCCTGACCAACGTACGCGCCGCCTAAGCTCGCCGACAGGTCGTCTTGCCGGGCGTCATCCGAAGGGATGGCGCCCGATCGCTTTTCAGTTCGTCGCCAGCGGCGCCGCGCCATATCGCGCGTCTGTCCGTAGTCGGGCTCGGCGTTAACCCGATTTAGGGAGTGGTAACCCTATTGGTTCTCTCGAGGGGACAGGTGCGACGATTCGCATCGCAGGTTTCGGGGGGCCGGCCGCATGATCAAGTTCAACCGCATTGGCAACAAGCTCGGCATTGCCGGCGCATTCGGCGTCTTGCTGGCGGCTGGCATGATCGCCAACCAGCTCATGTCGGAAGCCAAGGTCAGCGAGGCCGACAATGTTGCCGCGCGCTATCAGGCCGTCGCCGACAGCGCGTTGTCGGCGCATCTGGAGCTCCGCCAGATGCAGCTTCGCGCCCGCACCATCCGGCTCGCGCGCAGCATCGCCGAGGTCGACCAGAACCTCGATGAGATGAAGAAATTCGAGGCGTCCGGGCTGAAATTCGTGGGCTTCGCGCAGGAGAACGCCCTGAAGGCCGAGAACAAGGAGCGCTTCCAGAAGATCAAGTCGCTGATGGCCGAATACAGCGCCGGCATCGCCGAGCTCGGCAGCGCCCAGAAGAAATTGCTGGCCGAGATCGACAAGCGCGTCGAGGTCTCCACGGAATGGACCAAAGCGCTGGATGCCGAGCTTGCTTCGCCGGCGCTGGCCAAGCTCGAGCAGCATGACACCATCGAGAAGCAGTTCGGCCGCGCCGACGCCAAATTGAACCTGATGCGGGCGCAGGTCTGGCGCTTCAGCGCGACGGGCGATCCCAAGCTGATTGACGCGATCGCCAAGATCGAGGCGAGCGTCAAGGAAATCCTGGAACAGGCCCGCGGCATTTCCGATGATGGCAAGTTCCGCGCCGCCATCGGTGCGCTGGAATCGATTGCCTCCCGCTTCCTCGCCGCCAATGCCGAGACGGTCAAGACCGAGCAGGCCAAGGACGAGATCGTGGGGCGCACCATCAAGATCGTCACCGAGGTCGGCGATCTCATGGATTCGGCGGTGCCGTTCGCACAAAAGAATACGGCGGCCGCGAAGCAGGAGGCCGCCGACGCGATCCATACCGCCAACTGGTTCAACCTGGTCATGGCCATCGCCGTGATGGCCGCGCTGATCGGTTCGGTCACCTTCTCCTTCGCCGGGATAGCGCGCCCGATGACGCGGCTGAACAAGGCGCTGGGTGAGATGGCCGGCGGCAATCTCGACGTGGTGATCCCCGGTGCCGATCGCGGCGACGAGATCGGCGACCTCGCCAAGACCGTGACGGTGATCCGCCACAACGCGGAAACCAAGGCCCGCGAGGAAGCCGAGACCAAGATCAGGCAGGACGAAGTGCTGGCGCGTCAGCGCAAGGCCGAGATGGCGAAGATGGCCAACGATTTCGAGAATGCGGTCGGCCGCATTGTCGAGACCGTGTCCTCCGCCTCGAGCGAGCTCGAAGTCTCTGCCGGCACGCTGACGGCGACTGCCGAGCGCGCGCAGGAGCTGACCACCATGGTCGGCGCGGCGTCCGAGGAGGCGTCGACCAACGTACAGTCGGTGGCTTCCGCCACGGAACAGCTGTCGTCCTCGGTCAACGAGATCAGCCGCCAAGTGCAGGAATCGGCGCGCATGGCGACTGAGGCCGTCGGCCAGGCCCGCTCCACCACCGATCGCGTCAGCGAGCTGTCGAAGGCGGCGAGCCGGATCGGCGACGTGGTCGAGCTCATCAACACCATCGCAGGCCAGACCAACCTGCTGGCGCTCAACGCCACGATCGAGGCGGCCCGCGCCGGCGAGGCCGGCCGCGGCTTTGCTGTCGTCGCGTCCGAAGTCAAGGCGCTGGCCGAGCAGACGGCGAAAGCGACCGGCGAGATCGGGCTGCAGATCAACGGCATCCAGGGTGCGACGCAGGACTCCGTCAACGCCATCAAGGAGATTTCGAGCACGATCGAGCGGCTGTCGGAGATTTCCTCGACCATCGCCGCGGCCGTCGAAGAGCAGGGCGCCGCGACCCAGGAGATTTCCCGCAACGTCCAGCAGGCGGCGCAGGGCACCCAGCAGGTCTCGTCCAACATCACCGACGTGCAGCGTGGCGCCGGCGAGACGGGATCGGCCTCCTCGCAAGTGCTCTCTGCAGCGCAGACCTTGTCGACCGACTCCGGCCGCCTCAAGGCCGAGGTCTCGAAGTTCCTGAACTCGGTGCGTGCTGCCTGAACCGGCTGTTGCGCATGAGCTGACAGGGGCGCAGCGCGCCACCGCCTCCCGGCGAGGCCTACTGATCCGCGAATCTATGGCGGGACCATTAACGTTAGTTGAATAAGCGGCGGTTATGCTGCCCGCCGCCTGATTCAGCGCGCCCGAATCTTCCCAGGATTTCTCCAAGCGGACCCTCAGCAGCATGATCAAGCTCAACCGTATCGGTAACAAGCTCGGCGCCGTTGGCCTCTTCGGAGTGCTCCTGGCGGCAGGCATGGTGGTCAATCAGATGGTCTCGGAAGCGACCATCGATGCGGCCAATCACCGTGCCGAGGTTCACCAGACAATCGCTGATCGCATCCTGCAGGCCAACATCGCCTTGCGGGGAATGGAGCTTGCGGTGCGCGATATCAGGCAGTCGAGGAATCCGCAGGAGCTCGAGAAGAGCCTGGGCGGACTGAACGCGTCCTTCGCAGCCGTGACCGGCGATCTCGACGTGGCCATCGGCAATGTCGCCCATGCGGAAGACAAGGAGCGCCTGCAAAAGATCAAGTCCCTGGCCGTCGAATATCATGATCACGCCTCGGAAATCGGAAAGGTCCAGGTCAGGATTTTCGAGATCACCAACAAGCGGAACGATCGCTCCGCGGAATGGACCAAGACATTCGAAGGTCTGCTGTTGTCGCCGGCGCTGATCCGCGCATCAAACCAATCCGACGTCGAAAAAGTCCTGAACGAAGCCGACTCGAGCTTCAATTCGGTTCGCTCCGCGACCTGGCAGTTGATCGCCACGGGCGACGAGGGCCAGAAGCAGGTGATCGTCAATCGCACCGGCGGGCTGGATGATACGCTCGATAGCGCGCGAAGCATCGTCAGCGACGTGGAGCTGCTCGGTACCATCGATTCACTGGCGAAAACCGTGAAGGGATTTTCCGCGGCGACCCAGGAGGCGATCCAGGCCGAGGCGGCCAAGAAGGAGCTCGTCGAGGCCAAGGCGATGCCGGTTGTCGCCCAGACCGTGGAGCTGATGCGAGCGGCTCTGGACAATGCCAGCAAGAATGCCGAGGCGGCCAAGACGCTGGCAGGCACTGAGCTGAGGCAGGCAAACCGCTTGGGTCTGATCTTGGGGCTCGTGATGATCCTGGTGCAGCTCGGCTCGGTGGTCTTCACGTTTGTCGATGTCTCGCGGCCGCTGATGCGCCTGAACGGGGCGCTCGGCAAGATGGCCGCCGGTGATTTGAACATCGAAATTCCCGGCGCAAATCGCGGCGATGAAGTCGGCGATGTGGCCAAGACGGTCATCGTCATCCGCCAGAACGCCGAGACGAAAGCGCGCGAAGAAGCCGAGACCAAGATCAGGCAGGACGAGGTGCTGGCGCGCCAGCGCAAGGCCGAGATGGCGAAGATGGCCGACGATTTCGAGAATGCAGTCGGCCGTATCGTCGAGACCGTCTCCTCCGCCTCGGGCGAGCTTGAAGTCTCGGCCGGCACGCTGACGGCGACCGCCGAACGCGCGCAGGAGCTGACCACCATGGTTGCCGCTGCGTCCGAAGAAGCCTCCACCAACGTGCAATCGGTGGCTTCGGCGGCAGAAGAGCTGTCGTCGTCGGTCAACGAGATCAGCCGCCAGGTGCAGGAATCGGCACGCATAGCGACTGAGGCTGTCGGCCAGGCGCGCTCTACCACCGATCGCGTCAGCGAATTGTCGAAGGCGGCAAGCCGGATTGGCGACGTAGTCGAGCTGATCAACACCATCGCGGGCCAGACCAATCTTCTGGCGCTCAATGCCACGATCGAGGCGGCACGCGCCGGTGAAGCTGGTCGTGGCTTTGCCGTGGTCGCCTCAGAGGTCAAGGCGCTGGCCGAGCAGACCGCGAAAGCAACTGGCGAGATCGGGCAGCAGATCAACGGTATCCAGAGCGCGACCGCGGACTCCGTCAACGCGATCAAGGAGATTTCGGGCACGATCGAGCGGCTGTCGGAGATCGCTTCGACCATCGCCTCGGCCGTCGAGGAGCAGGGCGCCTCGACCCAGGAAATCTCTCGCAACGTCCAGCAGGCTGCCCATGGCACTCAGCAGGTCTCCTCCAACATCACCGACGTGCAGCGTGGCGCCAGCGAGACGGGATCGGCCTCCTCGCAAGTGCTCTCTGCAGCGCAGACCTTGTCGACCGACTCCGGCCGCCTCAAGGCTGAGGTCTCGAAGTTCCTCAACTCCGTCCGCGCTGCCTGATCGAGTTGCCAGCCCCGTCGATACCTGCCCCGACAGAAAGCCGTCGGTGGGTATCGCGGCCGGCCGGATCGCCGGTTCCGTGCTGCGACGCCGCAGGCTCGAGCTATCGCGGAAGTGGAGGAGGGCGTTGCGCTCCGCTGTTAGCTGATTGCGGACGGTTCAGGTAAACAAGCCTTGGGAGTGACGCCGGGCCGCGATGCCTTGCCACTCCCCAATGCTTGCCCTAACGCCTGGGAAACGCCCGCTACATGATCGCCCTGGTCCGCATCGCGCTCAGCCGACCCTACACTTTTGTCGTGCTCGCGCTTTTGCTCTTGCTGCTCGGACCGCTGGCGGCTTTGCGCACCCCGACCGACATCTTCCCTGATATCCGCATCCCCGTGATCGGCGTGGTCTGGCAATATACCGGCCTGCCGCCGGATCAGATGGCAGGGCGCATCACCACGCCGTTCGAGCGCACGCTGACGACGACGGTGAACGATATCGAGCACATCGTCGCCAACTCCTATAACGGGTTTGGCATCGTCAAGATCTTCTTCCAGCCCAATGTCGATATCCGCACCGCCAACGCGCAGGTCACGGCGATCTCGCAGACGCTGCTGAAGCAGCTCCCTCCCGGCGCGACGCCGCCGCTGATTTTGAACTACAACGCTTCGACGGTGCCGATCATCCAGGTCGCGCTGTCGGGTGAGGGGCTGACCGAGCAGAATCTCGCCGACCTCGGCATCAACCAGCTCCGCACGCCGCTGATCACGGTGCCGGGCGCCGCGATCCCCTATCCCTATGGTGGCAAGCAGCGCCAGATCCAGATCGATCTCAACTCGGCGGCTTTGCAGGCGCGCGGCCTTTCGGGGCAGGACGTCGCCAACACGCTCGCCGCGCAAAACCTGATCACGCCGGTCGGCACGCAAAAGATCGGCGAGTTCGAGTACAATATCCAGCTCAACAACTCGCCGCTCCGAATCGAAGAGCTCGGCAATCTGCCGATCAAGACCGTCAACGGCGCCATGGTCTATATCCGCGACGTCGCGACCGTGCGCGACGGCAACCCGCCGCAGACCAACATCGTCCATGTCGACGGCAACCGGTCCGTGCTGATGATGGTGCTCAAGGCCGGCGCGATCTCGACCCTCGATATCATCTCCGGCATCAAACAGAAGGTGACCGACGTCAAATCGCAGCTGCCGGACAATCTGAAGATCAACTTTGTCGGTGACCAGTCGGTATTCGTGCGCAGCGCGATCGGCGGCGTCGCCAATGAAGGCGTGATCGCGGCCTGTCTCACCAGCCTGATGATCCTGCTGTTCCTCGGGAGCTGGCGCTCGACCGTCATCATCGCGGTCTCGATCCCGCTG
>DATHMA010000037.1:0-4475 GCA_035487555.1 Bradyrhizobium sp.
GAGCCAATCGGCCAGCGGCGCCAGGCCCTTCGGCGACGGGCGGTAATAGATGTGCCGTCCGTCGCGGCGCTCCGTCACCAGGCCCGCTTCGCGCAACGCGCGCAGATGTTGCGACACCGCCGGCTGCGAGACTTTCAGCCCCTTTACCAGCGCGGTCGCGGCGATCTCTGGTTCGCCGGCAATGCGCTCGAACACCGCCCGGCGTGTCGGGTCCGCGAGCGTCTTCATGACGGATGTCAGTTGCACAGCCAGTGTCATGACAATATATAAGCTAATACTTATATATTAGTCAACCACCGCAAACCTGCCAGAATGGGCCACGACCCTGATGGTTCCCCGCGGCCCTTGTCATTCCCGGCGGTAGGAGAGCGAAGCATGCCCGACTTGCGGACATTCACCGGCGGCTGCCATTGCGGCATGGTGCGCTTCGAGTGCACTTCGGACCTCGCCATGGTGACCGCGTGCAACTGCTCAATCTGCACCAAGAAAGGGCTGCACTTCACCTTCGTGCCGCCGAAGAGCTTTCAGCTCCGCGCCGGCGGGGAGAATTTGAAGGAATATCTGTTCAACAAGCACGCCATCCGTCACCAGCTCTGCAACGATTGCGGCGTCGACGTGTTCGCGCGCGGCACCAAGCCTGATGGCTCGGAGGTGGTTGCACTCAATGTGAGCTGCATTGACGGCGTTGAGCTGGCGAAGCTCGCGATGACGCCGATCGATGGAAGGAATCGCTAAGCGCTGTCATTCCGGGGCGGTGCGAAGCGTCGAACTATGGTGCGCAATTGCGCACCTGAGAATCTCGAGATTCCGGGTTCGCGCTGACGCGCGCCCCGGAATGACAGCATCAAATGTCCAGCTCCTTGTAGTACCGGAAGATCCCCTGATCGTTGAACGGAATCCGTCGTTCGCTTTCCAGATAAGCCTTGATCTTCGGCCGCGCGGAGACGCGGTCGCGCAGGCCGACCAGTCCGGGAATCTCCTTCTCGAACGCCTTCATCCGTTTCGGGAAGGCATAGCGGAAACCTTCGACGAGCTGGAACAACGAGAGATCGACATAGGTGATCCGTCGCCCGGTGACATAGCTGCCGCCATTGTCCTTCAAGAGCTCTTCGAAATAGCCGAGATATTTCGGCACGCGCTCGCTCCAGAACTCTTCGGTGCGCTTTTTCGCAGGCCCCTTCTGGTCCTCGTAATAGAGCGAGGGACCGAGCGGATGATGGGTGTCGTGGATCTCCAGCACGAAGTCGGTGATGGTAAGCTGGAGCTGGTGCACCCAGAGCTTTCCCGCTTCCGTCTTCGGCGCAAGACCGTGGCGCGAGCCGAGATAGAACAGGATGTTCGCGGTCTGGCCGATCACGAGCTTGCCCGCTTTCAGGAACGGCGGCGCAAAGGGCGGCGTCGCGCCCTGCCCCATCATCCGCATCATCGTGCCCGTGCCGCCGCTGCCGCGCGCCACGTCGACATAGCTCGCACCGACCTCTTCCAGCGCCAAGCGCACATATTCGCCGCGGCCCTGAATGAAGGGCCAATAATAAAGTTCGTATTTCATCGGACGTTCCTGGCTCCCGGGCCGTGACAATCGCGGCCCGCTTGGCGTCAACGTCCCGGATAAGACAATTGTTCTTCGCCGCCGTCGAGGGCCGGAAGTGGCGTCCGTCAGTTCACCACGAAGCAATAAAGCAAGCCATCGCCGCCGGTGCTCTTGAGGTCATTCTGGGAGCAACCGCCGTCCGGACCGCGCGAGAGATGCGACGAGTTCCAGGATTTTGACGCGTCGTCGTCGCGCAGGCCGATACGGTCGGAATGGCCGAGCATGGCCGCGCCTTGCGTGCTGCTCGTCCAGTTCTTGCAGGTGCGGTCGGCTTCGGGGCCGAACGCGGTGCCGTCGGGCTGCGAGCCCGTCAGCGCGTCATGGCGGTTCGGCGTGTCGCCGCGGCCGTTGATGACCTGGCCTTTCTCCGACAGCGCGGTCTGCTTGGTGAGATTGTTGTTTGCGCTATGCAGATCGGCGACGTCTTTCGCGATCACCACCCCCTTGACGTTCTGCCACGGCCCCTTGCCGATGCGGTCGCGCGCATTCACCGCGCCCTTGCCGTCTGCGGCCTGCGTCGAGAGATAGGCATGCCAGGTCTTCGGCGCGCCGAAGCCCGCAGCCTGCGCCAGCTCCTGACAATGATTGTCGGCACCGGCGAGCCCGCCGAGATTGCCGCCATTGCCGATGCTGCTGCTGGTCAGGAAAAATGTCGCGTTGGCCGATTGTGCAGATGCAGGTGACGCCGCAAGCAGCGCGAATGCGACGGCGGCAACACAGGCAGGGATGGCTTTCGCGAGAATGATCATCGGTTCCTCCACTGGCTTTTGGTGTTTGATCTTGCGGGGCGGTCAGACATCAAACCCGTGGTGCCAATGCTTATTCCGCTCCCCCTGCGACCAAATGAAAAAGGCGCCGCGAAACCGCGACGCCCATGTCTTGAGTCAAAAATGTCTTGAGCCAGAAGTCCCGCTGATCAATTGGTCTGCTGGATCGCCGAAAGCATCCAGTTGCTGCCGCGCCGGCGCACGAAGGTCCAGACTTCGGTAGCCTCCACCGGCTGCTCGCTGCCGGAGACCAGTCGCCCGGAATTGATGTCGACATATTTGTCGATCATCGAGAAGCGCATCGCGACACTGGCATAATCGGCGTCGCCCTCGCGCCAGGCTTCGGCGAGATCGCCCTGCAACAGGTGCGTGTCGGAGACCTTGTTGACCTGGCCGCGGGCGCGGTTCTGCTGCATGTCCTGGGTGAAGAATGTGACCATCTCGGGCGTCGCAAGCGCGCGCAGCCCGGCGACATCCTCGTTCGAATAGGCCGCCTGCATGTCGACCAGGAGCCGCTCAAAGGCCTCATAGTCGGCAGGCTGGATCTGCAGCGGCGTACTGCTCGAGCCCAGACCAAAACCCACGCCGCCGAAATTCGAGTTGCTGGTGTTGCCGGGACCGCCGGCGCCGGCATAGGCCGGCTGCGACATCTGGCGGCGCTGCCACCACGACATCGCCATCCGCACCAGGAACACGATCAGCACGATCTGCAGGATCAGGCCGAGGATCGACGAGAAGCCGCCGATGCCGGAAAACAGGCCGCCGCCGAACAGCATGCCGAGCAGACCGGCGCCAAGGAAGCCCGCGGCGAGACCGCCGAGCAGGCCGCCGCCGGGCCGGTTGAAGAAGCCGCCGCCGGCAGGAGAATTGATGCCGGGGCTGGAAGGCTGGCTGAAGGTGCGATTGAACGGCTGTGCCGCGCTGGGCGCCGTGCTGGTTGAAGGCGGCGCGGTGAAGCTGCGCGTGCCGCGCGAGCCCGACGAGAACCCGCCGCCGACGCGGGCGTCGGCGGTCGAGGCCGCGAGCACTGGCAGTGCGAGCGACAACACGATGGCGATCGCCTTCACCCATCCGCGCATATGTTGCGAGAGATTCATGTTGGTTCCTCAGGTCCCCGGCAGGGGGACGCGCCCATAAGATGGGCGGAGGCTGCCGGATGTGAAGCTGTTAACGGGGGTTGCGGCTGCGGCCCTCGGTCGCGGGCGCTTTGGGCTCCGCAGCGCAACATGAATATAGGGTGGCTTTATTGCAGCGCCATGGTCTCCTTCACGGCCGCGACAAGCTGCGCCAGCGTGAAGGGCTTTGGCAGGAACGCGAACTGCTCGTTTTCGGGCAGGCTTTTCTCGAAGGCATCCTCGGCATAGCCGGAGACGAAGATGATCTTCAGGTTGGGATTGCGGCCGCGCATTTCCTTGAGCAGCGTCGGCCCATCCATTTCCGGCATCACCACGTCGGAGACGACGAGATCGACCGCGCCGTCCTTTTCCGCCAGCGCCTCGATCGCCTCGACGCCGTTGGAAGCCTCGATCACGCTGTAGCCGCGCGAACGAAGCCCGCGCGCGTTGAGCGAGCGCAGGCCCTCTTCGTCCTCGACCAGCAGGATCGTGCCCTGCCCGGTGAGATCGGGACGCGCGACCGGCTTCTGCTCGCCGGTTGCTTCCTTTGACGCGCCATTGGCTGCCTGCGGCTCGGCATGGACTTCCTGCTCGGCGCGATGCCGCGGCAGGAAGATCGAGAACGTGGTGCCCTTGCCCTCTTCGGAATCGACGTAGACGAAGCCGCCGGTCTGCTTGACGATGCCGTACACCGTGGAAAGCCCAAGCCCAGTGCCCTTGCCGACTTCCTTGGTCGAGAAGAACGGCTCGAAAATCTTGTCGCGGATGTCGGCGGGGATGCCGGTGCCGGTATCTGATATGTCGATCCGCACATAGTCCGCCGCCGGCATGCCCTTGTAGGCGAGCTGCGCGGCATCCGCGGCGCTGACGTCGGCGGTCTTCACTGTGAGCTTGCCGCCCTCGGGCATGGCGTCACGCGCGTTGACCGCGAGGTTGACGACGACCTGCTCGAACTGGGAGACGTCGACCTTGACCGGCCAGAGGTCGCGGCCGTGCACGAGG
>DATHMA010000038.1:0-20434 GCA_035487555.1 Bradyrhizobium sp.
GATGTCCCGGACCATCGACTTCATCGGCCACACGCCGCCTGGGATGAAGGCCTCGATGGCGCTCGACCTGGAGCGCGGCAACCGCCTCGAGCTGCCCTGGCTCTCCGGCAAGGTCGTCGAGCTCGGCCGCGAGGTCAGCGTGCCGACGCCGACGCATGATCTGCTCTATGCGCTGCTGAAGCCGTTCATCATGGGCACGCCGGCTTAAGCCGGCGCTGTCGCCAAATTCGCTGCCGGGCGGGCATCCCGGTCAGGCGTATCGACGGTAATAGCGCCGCCGGCAATGCGCGATACACATGTGCACAGCCTGTCGTTCGCCGCTTTCTCTTCCGCGCTGAAGAACACGTCGCGGTGGTCAACACCGACCGGCGCCGCCAGGACCGGCAAAGCGCACAAGCCGCACTCGCCACGCCGGCAACCGAAGATCATGTCGACGCCGGCTTCCTCGAGCGCCTCCAGCATGGAGCGGTTGGCGGGAACGTCGATTTCGAGGCCAAGCCGGGGAATGTTGACCCTGAAAGGCGCGGACGCGAAGCCGCCGCTGCTGCCGAACGTCTCATAGCGGAGCTGCGCGGAAGGCCGGCCGGCTTCGTGCCAATGGCGCTTGGCGGCCTCCAGCATCCCGAACGGACCGCATATATAGAGTTCGCCGCGCGGATCGAGCCGGGCAATCTCGCCGGCGATGTCGATGCCCTGCCCTTCGTCATCGACGAAGAGCTGAAGCCGATCGCCGAGGTGACGGGCAAGCTCGTCGGCCAACGCAAGCTCGTCGCGGCGACGCGCGGCATAGAGCAGGCGGAAGTTCGCGCCCGCTTGCAAAAGCGCGAGCGCCATCGTGTAGATGGGCGTAATGCCGATGCCGCCGGCCAGCAGCAGATATTCGCTCCGGCCGTAGCTGAGCTCGAAGCTGTTGCTGGGCACAGAAATCGTGAGCCGCTCGCCCGCCTGAAGTCGCCACATGCCGACGGACCCACCCCGACTGTTGCGCAGTCGCTTGACGGCAATGCGATAGCATCCGTCCGCACAGGGTCCAACCAGCGAATAGCTGCGAAGCTGCGGCCGGCCGTCGATGTCAACGACGACGTCGATGTGGCTGCCGGGCGTCGTCGCCACAAACGCTCCCTCGGGCTCGATCTCGAAGAGCCGGATGTCGGACGTGAGGTCACGCGTGGCGCGAAGGCGGGCACCACTCCATTGAACAGGTTTGGTCATATCTGTCGGCTCATTCGGCAGCGACGCTGGGCATCACAGGGGTCGCCTCGTCGGCCAGCATCCGATCGACCAGCCGCCGCGCCCAGAGTGCACCGGCATCGATGTTGAGGTCGTAGAAAGGCGAGCGCGGATTATTGTCGATCGCCGCCTGCTGCGCCTCCAGCACCCGATGATCCTGATCGTAGACGCCCGCCCCGTCATTGACGTGCGCGCGCTGGAGGTCTCGTGTCAGCTGCCCGTCGTCCTTGCGATAAGTACGGACGAAGTTCCAGAAATAATGACAGGTCGTCTCCGTCTCCGGCGTGATGGCCGCGAGGAAAGCGCCGTTGACGCCTTGCGAGCGGTCCCCCTGCGGCGCGCCGGTGCCGGTGAGCGCCACGCCGACATCGCCTACGACCACAGAGGGCGCCTGGAAGGTCACGATCTGCCAGCGGTCGACGCGACCGGGACGGCCGAGCTGGCGCGCCCAGAACGGTGGCGGTTCGATGTCCATCATCCAGCGCGTCATCGTCGCGGTGTTGCCGCCATGGGTCACATCGAACGGCGCAGCTGTGATCGCCTCATCGCCGATGCTGCCGGCGTGCACATAGGTCTCGTGGGTGAGGTCCATGAGATTGTCGACCACCAGGCGATAGTCGCATTTGAGCTTGTAGAACGTGCCGCCCTCGCCGACCCATTCCGTGCCGTCGTTCCAGTGGAGATCCGGAATCCTGGCAGGATCGGCCAGCGCGGGATCGCCGGGCCAGAGCCAGACCAGGCGATGCCGCTCGGCGAGCGGATAGGACCGCACGCAGGCCGACGGATTGATGGTCTTTTGCGCGGGCATGTAGGTGCAGCGGCCGGCCGAATTGAACACCAGGCCGTGATAGCCGCACATGACGTCGTCGCCCTTGAGATGCCCAAGCGACAGCGGCAACAGGCGGTGCCAGCAGGCATCCTCCAGAGCCGCAACCTCGCCATCGGTGCGGCGGTAGAGCACGACATTCCTGCCGCAGATGGTGCGGGCGGAGAGCTCGTGGCCGATCTCATGGGACCAGGCCGCGGCATACCAGGCGTTGAGCGGAAAAGCCCTTTGACTGTTCATGGGTAGCGTCCTTCCCTGCTTCGACAGACCCGCGCTTTCGGCGGCTTTTCAAGGCAGATTGCAGGGAAATCCATTATCGGACAATCAGACAGAGTTGATATTCCCTATCGAATTTACCGATGACGTGTTACGACACGGCACGGAGGATTTGGGCGATGGCAAAGGATTGGGATCCGTTCGCGATTGATTTTGCGGCCATCCGCACGCTCCGCCTCGTGTCGGAACTCGGCTCGTTTTCGAGAGCGGCCGAAGCGCTCGGCACCAACCAGTCGACCATCAGCTACACCATGGACCGGCTACGCGCGGCGTTTCACGACCGGCTGTTCGTGCGCCAGCGCGGCGGCATCGCGCCGACGCCCCGCTGCGCCGAGATCGTCGAGCGCGCCAGTCAATTGCTCGATGCCTTCGAGGGGCTGGTGCAGCCGGCCGATTTCGATCCGGCGACAGCATCGGGGCGAGTGACGATCGTCTGCAATTATTACGAACGCTCGATCATCCTGCCGCGCACCATCAGCGAGATCAGGCGCCAGGCGCCGCGCTTGATGGTGGAGATCAGGACCGCGGGCGGCGAAGGCCTCGCCACCCTCAAGCGCGGCGAAGCCGATCTTCTCGTCGGCCCCTACGAGGTTCACGAGGAGAGCTTCTATCATCGCCATCTGCTCGACGATCACTATGTCTGCGTCATGCAGCGCAGCCATCCGCTCGCGCCCAAGCGGCTGCGGCTCGACGACTATGTCAGGGCGAGCCACGCGGTCGTCACCTATGGCGGCACGTGGCGATCGGGCTACCTCAAGGAACTCGATAAGCGTGGTCTAACGCTCAACCAGATGATCGCCGTGCCGAGCATCTCCGATCTCACGCATATTCTCCCGGGGACCGATCTGATCTCGACGGTGCCGAGCCGGATTGCATCCGGCATCGCCAAATCCGTCGTGACGACGCCGTGTCCGCTGCCCGAGCCGTTTCAGGTCGGCATGACCTGGACGTCGAGAACCCATCACTCGGCGGCGCACCGATGGCTGCGGCAGCTCATGGCCCGGATCGCCGCAGCACTGCCCTACAAACAGAGCCACGCCAAGAGCCGCGCGGCTGTGGCAAACGCCTAGCGCCCCACCTGCCCGCGGTGGCGCAGGAAGTGATCGGCGAGAACGCAGGCCATCATGGCTTCGCCGACGGGGACGGCACGAATGCCGACGCAGGGGTCGTGGCGGCCCTTGGTCAGGATCTCGGTCTCGCCGCCATTGCGGTCGACGGTGCGGCGCGGGGTGAGGATCGACGAGGTCGGCTTCACCGCAAAGCGCGCCATCACCGGCTGGCCGGTGGAGATGCCGCCCAGAATGCCGCCGGCGTGGTTGGAAAGGAATTTTGCGCCCTGATTGCCCATCCGCATCTCGTCAGCGTTCTCTTCGCCCGACAGTTCGGCCGCGGCAAAGCCGGCGCCGATCTCGACGCCCTTCACCGCATTGATGCTCATGAAGGCCGCGGCAAGATCGGCATCCAGCTTGGCATAGATCGGCGCACCTAATCCTGCCGGCACGCCTTCGGCGACGATCTCGAGCACCGCGCCGATCGACGAGCCGCTCTTGCGGATGCCGTCGAGATATTCCTCGAAGAACGCCGCCTTGTCCTTGTCGGGACAGAAGAACGGATTCTTGCCGACCTCCTCCCAGTCCCATTTATCGCGGTCGATCTTGTGCGGGCCCATCTGCACCAGCGCGCCGCGCACGGACACTTCGGGCAAGATCTTGCGCGCGACAGCGCCGGCGGCAACCCTCATCGCGGTCTCGCGCGCCGATGAGCGGCCGCCGCCGCGATAGTCGCGCAGGCCGTATTTGGCCTCATAGGTGAAGTCGGCGTGACCGGGCCGGAACTTGTCCTTGATGTCGGAATAGTCCTTGGAGCGCTGGTCGGTGTTTTCGATCAGCAGCGCAATCGGCGTGCCCGTCGTCACCTGCACGCCGGTTTCGGGGTGCGCCATCACGCCCGACAGGATTTTCACCGTATCCGGCTCCTGCCGCTGCGTGGTGAAGCGGGATTGGCCGGGCCGGCGGCGATCGAGGTCGCGCTGGATGTCGGCTCCGGTCAGCGGGATCAGCGGCGGACAGCCGTCGACCACGCAGCCGATCGCAACCCCGTGGCTCTCGCCAAAGGTCGTGACGCGGAAAAGGTGGCCGAAGGTGTTGTGGGACATGGGGCTGTCGTAACGCGCGTGGATGGCCGGCACAAGGCTTGTATAGGCCTTAACTATACTTCCTGAGCTTCCCGTCGCTGAACACGTAAACCGCGCCTTGCGCGATCGGCAGATCGGCGGCGCTTTCGGGCGTCTCGAAGCCGAGCGAGACCATCAAAGCCCGCGCTGTGCCGCCATGCGCCACCACGACGGTGTCGGTATTCACCTGTCCGTACCACTCGCTCATGCGCCGCTGGACGGCTTCATAGGTCTCCCCGCCTTCGGGTGCTACCCGCCATTTGTCGGCAAGCCGCCGGGCAAAGAACTCGGGATCGGCGGCCTGCATCTCGGCGAGCGTAAAGCCCTCCCATTTGCCGTAGCCGATCTCGCGCAGGCGATCGTCGGTCGCGTACTGCTCCGGCGGCAGCTCCAGCGCGCCGCGCATCAGCTCCATGGTCGTGCGCGCCCGCAAAAGCGGGCTCGACACGTAGGGGAGCTCCGACCTGTTGCGGCCGTCGCGCGCGAGGAGATCGGTGAGGATGTGCCCTGCCTGCACGGCTTGCTCGCGGCCGAGATCGTTGAGCGCGGTGTCCTGCGCGCCTTGCAGCCGTCCCGCCGCATTCCACGTCGTCTCGCCGTGGCGAATGTAGTAGATCACGGGCGCAGACATGGGACCTGCCGGCTATTCCTTTGCCAGCGTGATATCGGGCGCGTCGGGCCGCTTCATGCCGACGACGTGATAGCCGGAATCGACATGATGCACCTCGCCGGTGACGCCGCGCGACAGATCGGAGAGCAGATAAAGCGCGCTGTCGCCGACCTCCTCGATGCTCACGGTGCGGCGCATCGGCGCGTTATATTCGTTCCACTTCAGAATGTAGCGGAAATCGCCGATCCCGGAAGCAGCGAGCGTCTTGATCGGACCGGCCGAGAGCGCATTGACGCGGATGTTCTTTTCGCCGAGATCGGCGGCGAGATAGCGCACGCTGGCTTCAAGTGCCGCCTTCGCCACGCCCATGACGTTATAATGCGGCATCCACTTTTCCGCGCCGTAATAGGTCAGGGTCAGGATCGAACCGCCGTCAGTCAACAGCTTCTCCGCGCGCTGGGTGATCGCCGTCAGCGAGTAGCAGGAGATCAGCATGGTCTTCGAGAAATTCTCAGCCGTCGTTTCGAGATAGCGGCCGTCGAGCCCGTCCTTGTCGGAGAAGGCGATCGCGTGCACGACGAAATCGATCTTGCCCCACTTCTCCTTCAGCACATCGAACACCGCGTCGATGGTCGCGGCGTCGGTGACGTCGCAATGGCCGAGCAGAAGCCCGTTCAGCTCCTTCGCCAGCGGCTCGACCCGCTTCTTGAGCGCATCGCCCTGCCAGGTCAGCGCGATCTCCGCGCCGGCTGCATGGCAGGCCTTCGCAATGCCCCAGGCGATGGAACGGTTATTGGCAACGCCGAGCACGACCCCGCGTTTGCCCTGCATCAGTCCTGAAATATTCGCCATTGCTGTCCACCAAACTCTGGGCAGTTTGGGTACACCAGCGCTTCCCTCCGGTACAGCCCTTAATCGGTATCCGGTGCGGAGGAAACCTTAACAAGCGGAATAGGCTGATAGATTGGGTGTTATGTTCTACGTCCGTCAAGAACACCGAACAGAGCTTTCATGAGCGCGTTCCGCCAGAGTGTTGAAGCCATGATTCCGGCGCTGCGCCGCTATGCGCGTGCGCTGGCGCGCGACGCCGACATTGCCGACGACCTCGTGCAGGACACGCTGGTGCGTGCCTTGCGCTCGGAGCGGCTGTTTCTCGGCGGCGATGTCAGGAGCTGGCTCTATACGATCCTGACCAATCTCAACAAGAACCGGCGCCGCTCGCTGGCGCGCCGGCCGCAATTCATGCCGCTCAGCGACAACAATCCCGATGCCAGCGGCACCGAAGCCGAAGGCCGCGACATCGCGCGAGCGCTTGCGACCCTGGTCGAGGAGCAGCGCGCGGTTTTGCTGCTGGTCATGCTGGAGGGTCTCAGCTACCGCGAGGTGGCCGATATTCAGGGCGTGCCGATCGGCACCGTAATGTCCCGGCTTGCGCGGGCGAGAGCCCATGTGAAAGCTGCGCTCGAGGGCGAACGCCCGGCGCTGCGGCGTGTGAAGTAGCCGATAGTGGCAAGACTTGTGCATAGATAATTTCGACTGGAATTGGACAGAGACGACACAATGACCGACCCGAAAATTCCCGTCACCGAAGACGAGCTTCACGCTTACGTCGACAATGAGCTGCCGGCGGAGCGCCGCGGCGATGTCGAGGCGTGGCTTGCGTCGCATCCTGACGACGCCGAGCGGGTGCAATCATGGCGCACGATGGCAGAGGCCCTGCACGCGCGCTACGACCAGGTCGCCAACGAGCCGGTGCCGAAGCGGCTCGAGCTGGAGCGGCTGGTGCAGCCGCCGCGCAAATGGGTCTATGGCGCGATCGCAGCCTCCCTGCTCGCCTTCATCGCCGGCGGCGGCACCGGCTGGCTGTTGCACGGCGCGACCGCCACCCCCTCCGCGTTCCAGAGCTTTACGGCAGACGCACTGGACGCGCACCGGCTCTATGTCGTCGAGGTGCGCCATCCGGTCGAGGTGCCCGGCAGTGAGCGCACCCATTTGCAGCAATGGCTGACCAAGCGCTGCGGCTGGGACGTTTTCGCCCCCGAGCTCGGCTCGACTGGGCTGAAACTGGTCGGCGGGCGGCTGTTGCCCGGCCCGGCGGGGCCTGCCTCGTTCCTGATGTATGAGAGCGCCTCCGGCGAGCGCTTCACGGTCTATACCGCCAAGGCCTCGACCGAGACCACGCAGATGCGCTTCACCACCCAGGACAAGGACGGGGCGCTGTTCTGGGCCGACCGTGGCGTCGGCTATGTCGTCTCCGGCACCAGCGATCGCGAGCGCCTGACCCAGGTGGCGCGAATGGTCTACGACCAGGCCGAGAAGAACGGCGGCTAAACGCCGCCGCTTCGCCAAACGCCGCCGCGCGTGATGGCGACCACGCCAAGATCGAGAACACAATGTGGTCCCGATGTGCGTTATCAGCGCTATTTCCGTTAAGCACGATTCAATGCAGGCTCCCCGCGTGCCCTCGGGAATCGCTATAAATATAGGGTCAATTACACGGGTTTTAGCGGCCTTCGGCGGATCGAAAGGTCACTGTCGGTGTCCCGATAGGTCACCGACGGTGTCCCAATTCGGACATTGAAATTCTGGAATCAAGTCATCGGTGCGTCTCATTATCGCACCGGATGCTCACGAAAAAATGAGGAGCGTTCGATCCGCCGATCGACGCACGCGGCCTCGAGCTGGGGTTTTGTACCGCGCTGGTCCCCCTCTCGAGGCCGCACCCGTTTCCTCGGGCCCAACGGGCTCGAAAAAAATCCAGCTACGGATGAGCTTTCACTTGGTTTCAGTCAGGTGAGATCATTTCGAGGGTTGTAGGGGTGTCCATCGCGCCACTTCTGCATCAACGCCTCGAGATCGGCATCGTTCCCGTCCGGCAGCATGATGCGCGTGGTGACGAAGAGATCCCCGGTTGTCCCCCCTTGCTTCGGCAACCCCTTGCCCTTCAAGCGGAAAGTGCGGCCGCTCGACGTGTTCTTAGGGATCGAGAGTTCCACCGCCCCTCCCAGCGTCGGCACGCGGACCTTGCCGCCGAGCACCGCCTCATAGAGCGTGATCGGCAGGTCGAGCCGGATGTCTGACCCGTCGACCTTGAAGTACGGATGAGGGGCGACGTGCACGGTGATCAGGAGATCGCCCGGCGGATGGCCTTGCGCGGTCTCGCCCTGTCCGCGCAGCCGGATCTGCTGGCCCTCGATGACGCCTGCGGGAACCTTGACGTTGAGCTCCTTGCCGGTCGGCAGCCGGACGCGCTTGTCGCCGCCTTTGACCGCCTCCTCCAGCGACACGCTCATGGCGACGTTGACGTCGAGGTCGAGCCCGACGCCGCCGGTCTCGAACTCGAACGGGCTCGCCCGCCCGGCACCACCGCGCGCGCCGCCGCGGCCGGCATTGGCGAACATGCTGTTGAGGATGTCCTCGAACGCGCCGCCGCCCGCGCCGCCCGGTCCGCCACCACCGGTACGGAAGGTGTAGCTCTCGAAGCCGCCGGGACCACCGGCACGGCCGCCGGCGCCGCCACCCGGAAAGCCGGTGAAGCGCGGCTTGCCCTCGGCGTCGATCTCGCCGCGGTCGAACTGCTTGCGCTTGTCCTCGTCGCCCAGGATTTCATTGGCGGTGTTGAGCTCGGCAAAACGCTCGGCCGCCTTCGGATCGTTCTTGTTGCTGTCCGGGTGATGCTTCTTGGCGAGTTTGCGAAAGGCGCTCTTGATCGCCGCAGCATTGGCGCCCCGCGGCACCCCCAGGACCTCATAGGGGTCGCGCATTCACACGTCTCCTTCAGGGAAAATCAGATCATAAACCAAGGGCAGGCAGCCCGCTTTTCGTTTCATCTGGGGTGTCAGTTGTATTTTTGCAACGGGGCATCGGCCTTGCCGGAAGGCGGGCTTCGCAAAATTACCGCGTTCAGCTCTGCCGCCACGGCTTCAACGTATGGATTTCCCAGCGCCCGCTGGCGCTTTTGCACCCTGCCCCCTGCAGCCAGCTTTCGGTGCTGCCGTTGACGTAGCTTGCGAGGAAGTCGCGGCAGGTGCGGCCGTCATCGGCCGCATAGGCCTGCGCCAGCGGGGTCACGGACCCACGCGCGCCGGTCTGCGGATTTTGCCAGGGTTGGCTCGAATCCTTGTCGCCCTTGGTCAGCACGTCGGAAGCGGCGTTGCGGGCGAAGGCGAGATCGCTGTCGGTCGGCGCCGGCTCGCCCTGTTTGAGCGAGCCCGTCACCTCATAGTCGCTCATGCTCATCTTGGCGAAGGCATCGGAGCCGCGGGAGAAGCTGCAGCCGCCGGTGGAGAGCCCGATCAGAATCACTGTAAGTGCCGCCCCCTTCGGCGCGAACGCCGATAGGCCAACGCGCCCCCATGCCCTATATAGGGCTAGGCTCACAAGCGCGTTCTGGGACGCGGGCGGACGCAATTCGGACCCCTGGCATGACGGACACGACCTCCATCAAACACCCCCCACCCTTAACATCTGGTGATTTCACCGAAGCGGGGGAACCGTTCGCCCTGTTCGCAGAATGGTTTACGGAAGCCTGCAAGAGCGAGCCGAACGATCCAAATGCGATGGCGCTCGCAACCGTCGACGCCGATGGCCTGCCGGATGTGCGCATGGTGCTGATGAAGGGCTATGATGCGCAGGGCTTTGTGTTCTACAGCCATATTGCGAGCCAAAAGGGCCGCGAGCTCGCCGCAAATCCTAAGGCCGGTTTACTGTTCCACTGGAAATCGCTGCGACGGCAGGTGCGCATCCGCGGCAACGTGTCGCCGGTGACCGACGCTGAGGCCGACGCGTATTTCGCAACGCGTCCCAAGCAGGCGCAGATCGGCGCCTGGGCGAGCAAGCAGTCGCAGGCACTGGAAAGCCGTTTTGCCTTCGAGCAGGCCATCGCCAAGGTCGCGGCCAGATACGTGATCGGCGAGGTGCCGCGGCCACCGGGCTGGAGCGGCTGGCGCATCGCCCCGTTGCGCTTCGAGTTCTGGCACGACCGCCCGTTCCGCCTGCACGACCGCATCGAATTTCGCCGCGACGCGCAGGACCGCGCGTGGAGCAAGACGCGATTGTACCCGTAACCCAGCCCGTCATTCCGGGGCGATGCGCAGCATCGAACCCGGAATCTCGAGATTCTCAGGTACGCAATTGCGCACCGTAGTTCGCGCTCTCGGGCGCCCCGGAATGACGGAAAGTAGAGACAGACATGCCGACCTCCAACGCGCCACGACGCACACTGCTTCTGACCGGCGCCAGCCGCGGCATCGGGCATGCCACCGTGATCCGCTTTTCGAGCGCCGGCTGGCGCGTCATCACCTGTTCACGGCATCCGTTCCCGGAAGATTGCCCATGGGATGCGGGACCTGAGGACCACATCCAGGTCGACCTTGCCGATTACGCCGACACGACGCGCGCGATCGGTGAAATCCGCCAACGGCTGGAGGGCGGCACGCTGCATGCGCTGGTCAACAACGCTGCGATTTCGCCGAAGGGCAACGGCGGCTCGCGGATGGGCACGATGGACACCGATATCGAGACCTGGAGCCATGTGTTCCGCGTCAACTTCTTCGCGCCGATCATGATGGCGCGCGGGCTGATCGAGGAGCTGAAGGCCGCCAGGGGCTCGGTGGTGAACGTCACCTCGATCGCCGGCTCGCGCGTGCATCCTTTCGCCGGTGTCGCCTACGCGACCTCCAAGGCGGCATTGGCTTCGCTCACAAGGGAGATGGCCTCCGACTTCGGCCGCGTCGGCGTCCGCGTCAACGCCATCGCGCCGGGCGAGATCGACACATCCATTCTGTCACCGGGCACCGAGAAGATCGTCGAGCAGCAGATCCCGATGCACCGCCTCGGCACACCGGACGAAGTGGCGCGGATCATCTATGTGCTGTGCACGGAGACGAGCTCCTACGTGAACGGCGCGGAGATTCACATCAACGGCGGGCAGCACGTTTAACTGCCACCGTCATTGCGCCAACACCATCCTTTGATCTACGCAAGCTGGCCCCGGCGCTCATCGCCCCCTATGCTCCACCGTCACTCGGGGGCGGCCCGCGATCAAAGGACTTCGCCATGGGACGCTTCGCCTCCGTTGCCGAGCTTTACGAGAAATTCCGACAGCCCTACCCCGCCGAATTTTTCCGCACGGTCGCCGACAAGCTGAAGCTTTCGAAACAGCACGCGCTGATCGACCTCGGCACCGGACCGGGGCTGCTTGCGATCGGCTTTGCGCCCTATGCCGGCCGCGTCACCGCCGTCGATCCGGAACCGGCGATGCTGGCGGCCGCGCGCAAGGCGGCGTTGTGCGCCGGCCAAGCGATCGATTGGATCGAAGGCCGGGCCGAGGACCTGCCTGACGGGATCGGCCCGTTCGATGTCGTCAGTATCGGCCGGGCGCTGCATTGGATGGATCGCGAGGCGCTCGGTCCGCTGTTTGCGCGGCTGGTCAAACCAGGCGGCGCCATCGTCATCTGCGGCTCATCGTCGGCCCGCGACGGCCGCAACGAATGGCTCGACACGTACAATGAAGCGCGGCGCGTCTGGTCCGACGAACGGCTGTGGTCGGAAGCCGGCAAGGGCGACAGGACGCATCGCGAGTTGATCGCGATGCTGGAGCGCCTTGGCTGCCACGTGGCAGAGACGGTCAGGGTCGAAACGACGCACGAGGTCAGCGTGAGCGACCTCGCGCAGCGCGTGCTCACCTTTTCCTCATCCTCGCCTGCCGCGCTCGGCGACAAAGTGGATGCCATGCTGACCGATCTCGAAGCGCGACTTTCGCCATTCAGCCATAGCGGCAGCGTCACCGAGACCCTGGTGTCGGCGGCCGATATCATCCAGCGCTAGATCAGCCCTCGCAGTATCTGCGCGGCCTGCCAGCGCAACCGCAAGGCCTCGGAGCTGAAGGCGCTGGAGCATTCCTCCTCGCGTTCACCCTCGAGCAGCGCTGCGCCGCAATGCCGGCAGATGCGCGCCGACATCGGCTCCGCCCTGCCCACTGCGCCGCGTTGGCGATAGCGCGAGAGGTCGACGACGTTGCGCGATGAAATTATGAGTTCCTCAACCATTGCTGTCCTCGTGGCCGAAGCGCGACTTCTTTCGCGCGCCGGCGTGTTGTCGAGCCTCATCTCTCTGGCGGAAATCCGCGCCCGCTTTCCGCGGATCGGCTCATGGCAGTGTTATCGCAGAGAAGTTTCGCTCAAACGTTCAGCGCAACGCTCAAATTTTACCGGAGCGATTGCGGCAGGCGTTTCGAGCATCGCCTCAAGACTTCGCTAACGATTGATCGCCGCCTCTTCACCTCACCCTGCTTTGGGGAGAGGGAGAGGAAAGAAGTCACAGCCACTTCTTCCACTTGAATATCCAGTAGGGAACGATCGCCGCGGCGATCATGGCGACGACGGCGAGCGGATAGCCGTGGGCCCATTCGAGCTCCGGCATGTCCTTGAAGTTCATGCCGTAGATCGAGGCGATCAGGGTCGGCGGCATCAGGACCACGGCCATGACCGAGAACAGCTTGATGATGTTGTTCTGCTCGAGATTGACGACGCCAAGCATCGCATCCAGCACGAAGGTGATCTTGTTGGAGAGATAGGAGGCATGGTCGGTGAGCGAGGTCACGTCGCGCTGCATGGTCTTGAGCTGCTCGCGCATGTCCTTGCTCCATTTGACGCCTTCCATCACCGCCGACAGGAAGGTGACAATGCGCCCGATCGAGACCAGACTCTCGCGCACCTTGGAGGTCAGGTCGCCCTTGCGGCCGATCGCGATCAGGATCTGCGAGTAGCGCTTGGCGCTGCCGTGTCGTTCGCTTTCGGGCTCGAAGATGTCGTGGGAGACGGTGTCGACGTCGGCGCCGATGCGCTCCAGGATGTCGGCACAGCGGTCGATCACCGCATCGAGCAATTCCATCAGCACCATCTCGCCGGTCAGGCCGGGCGAGCAGGAACGGCCAAGCTTGTATTCGACCACCGCGAACGGCTTTGGCTCGTCATAGCGCACCGTCACCAGGCGATGGCCGGCGAGAATGAAGGTCACCGCCGTCGTCTTCGGCGTTTCGGTATCAGACTGGCACATCAGCGTCGCGGTCATGTAGCGCGCGCCGTTCTCGATATAGAGCCGGCTCGAGATCTCGATCTCCTGCATGTCCTCCCGCGTCGGCACCGCGATGCCGGCGAGTTTTTCCACCGCCTTGTCCTCGGCCTGGGTGGGTTTGACGAGATCGATCCAGACCGCGTTCTCCGGCAACGCGGCGAGGTCGGCGGCGGAGGCTTTCTTGAGCGACGATTCCTGGGGAACAAACACAGAAAGCATAGGGTACTCCGGACGACACTCGACTTAGCCAAACCGGCATAGCTCGATTCTGGCGAGCAGCTGATGACGTCGCATTAACCGGCCGTTGGTATTTGTGGCGCGTTGGTGGCTGTAGCGTGGCACGGATTCGCTGATCTGGGCAGACTTGCCCAAGATTCAGCCGAAATCAGCACCCCTTGCGGCAAAAAAGACACAACGCCGGTCTCGCAACGCGGGATGAGCGTCTAAGTTCTGGAATTTAGACCGGCTTCCGCGATAATAAGGATTAACTGAATCATGGCGTTTGGGGCGCAGGATGGCGCCTCGCGGACGCAAAGACTTTCGATCGGAAGTGCACCATGCCGTCGCTCAAGGTGAAACTGGCCGTTTTGGCCGCCGGTTTGTTGTTGTCGGGTTGCATGCAATCCGCGACCTATGAGGCAACCAACACCACCGCCTTCAAACCGCGCGACAAGGAATTTCTGGCGAAGATCCGCTACACCAACACGCCGGTCGCCGAGCCCTTCCGTCGCGCGATCGTCGACTATCATCGCAAGGAATCGCCCGGCTCGATCGTGGTCGATTCCGACAACCACTATCTCTACTACGTGTTGAACGACGGCAAGGCGATCCGCTACGGCATCACCGTCGGCGAAGAAGCCATGGCCTGGTCGGGTATCGCCAAGGTCGGCGCCATGACCGAGTGGCCGGCGTGGCATCCGACCAAGGGCGAGATCGAGCGGCTGGGGGTTCCCACCTTCGTCGCCCCCGGTCCCGACAATCCGATGGGCTCGCGCGCCATGTATCTCTACGCCAACGGCAAGGACACGTTGTTCCGGTTGCATGGCACTAACCAGCCCGAATATATCGGCGCGTCGATCTCGTCCGGCTGCATCCGCCTGACCAACGAAGATGCGATTGACCTCTATAACCACGTGAAGATCGGAACCATCGTGGTGGTGCTCGAACCGCACCATGGCGACTCGCCCTACAACTCGCAGATGGCGCTGCAGGGCGGTGGCAATCCAATGTTCAACTTCCAATAATTCGGGTCTTTTCCTCGATACCAAAGAGCGCCGGTTTTCACCGGCGCTTTTTTGTTGGGGATTTGAATTTTCGGATTCGTAGGGTGGGCAAAGCGAAGCGTGCCCACCATCAAGCTTCGGATTGAAGATGGTGGGCACGGCGCTTCGCGCCTTTGCCCACCCTACAGCACCGCAAACGCGGGACGAGCGAATGCACCGCTACTGGCGCTTCTTCTTTGACGCGGGCTTCTTTGCCGGCGGCGGATCGGCCGGCTGAGCGGCCTCATCGCTCGCGGCCGGCTCGGCCGCATCGGGCTTCGCCGCTTCACCCTTGTCGCCATCCGACTTCGCGGCGACCTCGCGCGGCGGCGCGTCTTCGGGGCGCTCGGCCGGCATCAAGGGCGCGATCTGCGGCAGGGGATCGTAGATCTCCCAATGGCAGAGCTTGAACTTGTTCTGGTGCTCCATCAGGTCGAGATGGATGTGCTCCTCATGATAGCCGTCCGAGCCGGGCCCGAGCACCGTGACGAAGCGCGAGCACACCGAATGCAGCACGGCCTCGCGCGTCTCGTGCGCGACATGCGGGTCGGTCAGCGCGATCGAGCGGCCGTCCGCGAGCTTGAAGGCGCGCACGTCGAGCGCATTGGCGCGGCCATGCTCGGACAGATGGGCGCCGGGGATGCGGTTGAAGCCGCGGCATTCATAGGAATCGTAATTGTCGAGCGTGGTGATCTCGCTGCCGAGCTTTTGCGTCAGGGCTGCGATATCGGTGCGGACCCAGTCGGCGATCTCGGTCGCCATCGAGCAGCGCAGCGTCGCGGCCGGCGTCAGCGCAACGCGCTTCTTGTCCGGCAGCACAATCGCCTCGAGCCGCACGAGGTCCGTGCCGCCGCAGCCGCCGGGCCCCTTGATGTCGGGAATGCTCGGCGCAATCGCGATGTCTTCCGTCAGTGCAAGCCGGCAAGCGGACGGCTGAGGCGCCGCTGGCGCGGGCGGAGTTGCCGGCGCCGCCTGCTCGGCGGGCTTGTCCGGCTCGGTCGGCTGGGCCGTCGCCGCCGGGCTGTCGCTGCCTGAATCCGGCGCTTCCGCCGGGCGCGGCCTTGGCAACGGAATTTTCGCTGGATGCACGCCCCCGCGCAGCCGCGGCGAGCCGTCACTGAACAGGTCGATCAGGTTGAGCGGCTTGGCGGCCGCAGCCGGTTCGGCTTGCATGCCAAGCAGGACGAGCGCGGTTACCGCGGTAACCATTTGGGCGCGATATGCCCACTTGCGATGTCCGTTCTCCGCGATAAGGTCCATGACAATTCCAAGATCAAGCGGCTGGCCCGGTTTCCCAAAGCAGGCACGGCGCAAGCAAATAACATTCTCAGGAGGGATTCGGATGCTTGGTTTGATGCAAGATTGGCCCTTGCTCTGTCATCGGATTATCGAGCACGCGGCGAAGTATCACGGCACCCAGGAAATCGTCACCCGCTCGGTCGAAGGTCCCATTGTCCGCACCAATTACGCCGAAATTCACAAGCGCGCGCTGAAAGTTTCGCAGATGCTGCAGCGCGACGGCATCAAGCTCGGCGACCGCGTCGCCACCATCGCCTGGAATACCTCGCGCCACCTCGAATGCTGGTACGGCATCATGGGCATCGGCGCGATCTGCCATACCGTCAATCCCCGGCTTTTTCCCGACCAGATTTCCTGGATCATCAACCACGCCGAGGATCGCGTGGTGCTGACCGACCTCACCTTCGTTCCCGTCCTGGAAAAGCTCGCCGACAAGCTGCCGACCGTCGAACGCTTCATCGTGCTGACCGACAAGGAGCACATGCCGCAGACCACGCTGAAGAACGCGGTCGCGTATGAGGAATGGCTGAAGCAGGCGGACGGCAATTTCGCCTGGAAGGATTTTGACGAAAACACTGCCGCCGCCATGTGCTATACCTCGGGCACCACGGGCGATCCCAAGGGCGTGCTCTATTCGCACCGTTCCAACGTGATCCACTCGTTCCTGGCCAATTCCAAGGACGCGCTCGGCACGGCCGCCAGTGACGTCATGCTGCCGGTGGTGCCGCTGTTCCATGCCAATAGCTGGGGCATCGCCTTCTCGGCGCCGATGATGGGCACCAAGCTGGTGATGCCGGGCCCGAAGCTCGATGGCGCTTCGGTCTATGAGCTGCTGTCGACCGAGAAGGTCACCCATACCGCAGGGGTGCCGACGGTGTGGCTGATGCTGCTGCAGCACATGGCCGCCAACAATCTCAAACTCCCGCATCTGGAGTTCGTCGTGTGCGGCGGCTCGGCGATGCCGCGCTCGATGATCAAGACCTTTGTCGACATGGGCGTGGTCGCACGCCATGCCTGGGGCATGACCGAGATGAGCCCGCTCGGCACGCTCGCCGCGCTGAAGCCGCCGTTCGCCGAGCTCGAAGGCGATGAGCAGCTCGACGTGCTGCAGACCCAGGGCTTCCCGCCCTACGGCGTGCAGATGAAGATCACCGACGATTCCGGCAAGGAGCTGCCCTGGGACGGCAAGACCTTTGGCCGGCTCAAGGTGTCGGGTCCGGCGGTGGCGAAGGCCTATTTCCGCGTCAACGCTGACATCCTCGACGAGGAAGGCTATTTCGACACCGGCGACGTCGCGACCATGGACAGCCACGGCTATATGCGCATCACCGACCGCTCCAAGGACGTGATCAAGTCCGGCGGCGAGTGGATTTCCTCGATTGATCTTGAAAATCTCGCGGTCGGCCATCCGGCCGTAGCCGAAGCTGCCGTGATCGGCGTGCACCACCCGAAATGGGACGAGCGGCCGCTGCTGATCATCCAGCTCAAGGACGGCCAGAAGGCTTCGCGCGAGGAGATCCTCAAATTCATGGATGGCAAGATCGCCAAATGGTGGATGCCCGACGATGTCGCCTTCGTCGACGGCATCCCGCATACGGCAACCGGCAAGATCCTGAAGACGGCGCTGCGCGAGCAGTTCAAGGCCTATCGTTTCCCGAACGCGGCGGCCTAGAGGCGCACCCAGCCGGTCGCACAGGCGGCGGCCTCCCGGCGACGGGAGGCCGTTTCGCCATGCTCAAAGACAAGGCAAGATGTGCCGTTAACCGCTTGTACCAGCTACGAAAGGTGAATTGGAACGGACGGTCCCGATCTCTAATTTCCGCCCCGTCCTGGGAAGCGAACAACAAGGGAACGCTCATGATGAGAAAATCTATCGCGCTGCGCACGCTACCATGGCTGGTGCTCGCATCGCTCGCGACCGTGCCCGCGCAGGCGGCCGGCAACAAGGTGGTGATCGGCGATATCGACGACATGTCCGGCCTCTATGCCGACGTGATCGGCCCCGGCGGCGTCGAGGCCGCCAGGATGGCGATCGAGGATTTCGGCGGCAGCGTGCTCGGCAACAAGATCGAGCTGCTCACCTCCGACCACCAGAACAAGCCGGATGTCGGCGCGCAGAAATTCCGTGAATGGGCCGACCGCGACGGCGTCACCATGGTCCTCGGCGGCTCAAATACCGGCGTCAGCCTCGCGATGAACAACGTCGCCAAGGAGAAGAAGATTCCCTTCATCGCGATCGGCGCCGCCGGCGCTTCGCTGACCGGCAAGGACTGCACGCCCTACACCGTCCACTATGTCTACGACACCACCTCGCTCGCCAATGGCACCGCCAAGACCATGGTGGGCCAGGGCGGCAAGACCTGGTTCTTCCTCACCGCCGACTACGCGTTCGGCACGCAGCTTCAGGAAGCCGCCACCAAGGTGGTGGAAGCCAGTGGCGGCAAGGTGCTCGGCGCGGTGCGCGTGCCGCTCTCGACCTCGGACTTCTCGAGCTATCTGTTGCAGGCGCAGAACTCCGGCGCCCAGGTGCTCGGCCTTGCCAACGCTGGCAACGACTTCACCAACTCGATCAAGGCCGCCGACGAGTTCGGCATCGGCAAGACCATGAAGCCGGCTGCTCTCCTCGCCTTCATCAGCGACATCCACTCGCTGGGCTTGAAGACCGCGCAGGGCCTCTACCTAACCACGGGCTGGTATTGGGACCTCAACGACAAGACCCGAGCCTTCGGCAAGCGCTTTTACGACAAGACCAAACGCGAGCCGACCATGAACCAGGCCGGCTACTATTCGGCGACCATGACCTATCTCAACGCGGTCAAGGCGGCCGGCACCACCGACTCCGACAAGGTGATGGCGCAGTTGAAGAGCATGAAGATCGACGACATGTTCACCTCCAACGGCAAGATCCGCGCCGATGGCCTGATGGAACATGAGATGTACATCATGCAGGTGAAGAAGCCCGAGGAGTCCAAGGCTCCCTGGGACTATTACAAGGTGGTGCAGACCATGTCGGGCGAAGAGGCGTTCGGAAAACTGTCCGAATCCGCCTGCCCGCTGGTCACAACGCACTGACGCGCCGAAACCTACCCAAAACGATGCGCTCTGCCACGGCAGGGCGCATCCGATTCTCGCCCCGTTTCGGGCGTGATGCCGGCATAAATTGCTTCACACTTGGCCGGAAAGTGCGCTAGGTCAGCCGCACACTGCTTTCCCGCGGCGCTTTCCCGCCTCTTGGGCGCTGGAAAATGGCAGATAAATTCATGCCGGAACGTTGAGGATGGCCCGCAGGTTTTCCGCTCCCTACCAGTCGGAACCCTTCTCCCGGCTCGCCAGCTGGGCGCGCAACCTTGCGATCTTTTCGGTGGTCGCCGTTCTGGTCTCGGTCCTGATCGTCCGCTTCGGCTTCCTGGAAATGAAGCCCGCGATCGCGACCTTTTTCGGCGCGCTCGGCCTCGCTGGTCTTTCCATCGTGATCGGGCTCGCAGGCTTTGCCGCGATCTGGCAGAACGGCACGCGCGGCATGAGCCGCATCCTGCTCGCCTTCGTGATCAGTGCGGCCGTGCTGGCCTATCCGGCCTATCTCGCCTACCAGTACCGGAAGCTGCCGCCGATCCACGACATCACCACCGACCCGATCGATCCGCCGCGCTTCGAGGCACTGGCGCGCCTGCGCTCCGGCGACGGCGCCAATACCGCCGTCTATGCCGGCCTCTATTCGGCCGAGCAGCAGCGTCAGGCCTATCCTGATATCGAGCCGGTGCAGCTCGAAATCCCGGTCGACCGCGCCTATGCGATCGCGCTGAAGCTGGTCAACAAGCGCAAATGGCTCGTCATCGACGAGCGCGCGCCGCAGCTGCCGCGCCGCACCGGTACGATCGAGGCGGTGGCGCGCACGCCGATCATGGGCTTCCGCGAGGATGTCGCGATCCGCGTCACGCCCGACGGTGAAGATTCACGCGTCGATATCCGCTCCTCCTCGCGCTATTTCGAGAGCGACCTCGGCTCCAACGCCTCGCGCATCACGAAGTTCATCGATGAGCTGAGCACCGCCGCCGAGGCCGATGCGCTGAAGCCGGTCCGCAAGGCGACGCCACCGCCGCCGGCCAAGACGCCGCAGAAGGGGCCGGCGAAGACGGTGAAGAAATAGACCTCGTTATTCCGGGGCGCGACGAAGTCGCTGGAACTGTCCCCGCGTCGTCATTGCGAGGAGCGAAGCGACGAATCAATCCATGCTTCAGCAAGCGGCGAAATGGATTGCTTCGCTTCGCTCGCAATGACGAGGTGACAGCTCAAGTCAACCGATACGTCCCGCCGATCACCGGATCCCCATCGGTCGCCACCACGCCGCGGCCGACCAGATCCTCCAGATGGGCCAGCACCGAATAGCCGGCGGCGTTCATCAGCCGCGGATCGATGCCGATATAGATCGCGCGCACCATGCTCGGGATGTCGGCCGCGCCCTTGGACAGGCGATGCAGGATCGAGGCCTCGCGCGCCTGGCGGTGCCGGATCAGAAACCGCACATAGCGCGGGCCTTCCGGAATCTCCGGGCCGTGGCCCGAGAAATAAAGGTCCTCCTCGCGCGCGGCGAGGCGATCGAGCGAGGCCATGTAATCGATCATCGAGCCGTCGGGCGGGGCCACGATCGAGGTCGACCAACCCATGACATGGTCGCCGACGAA
>DATHMA010000039.1:0-13972 GCA_035487555.1 Bradyrhizobium sp.
ACCGCCGAACTGATGCCGATCCATTCGCCGAAAAGCGTGATCCTGCCGACCGACTTCAACTGCATGGGCTATGCCGTGCCGGCGGCGATCGGCGCCAAGCTAGCCTGTCCGGATCGCACCGTGCAGGCAATTGTCGGCGACGGCGCTTTCATGATGACCTGCATGGAGATCCTGACCGCCGCGACCAATAATCTCGGGATCGTCTATTACATCTTCAACGATGGCGAACTCGCGCAGATCGGGCAGGCGCAGGCGATCCCCTATGGCCGCAAGCCATGCACCCAGATCGGCAAGCTCAATATCGAGGGTGTCGCGCTTGCGACCGGTGCGGCCTATCTGCCGATGAACGACAATGACGCCATCGCAGGCGTGATCAAGCAGGCGAACGAGATCGCAGCCGGCGGCCGGCCCGTGATCGTGGCCGTGCGCATCGACTATTCGAAAAAGACGGCGTTTACCCTTGGCGCGGTCAAGACCAATTTCGGGCGCTTTCCGCTCAACGAAAAGCTTCGCTTCCTGACGCGAGCGGCCATCCGCCACGTGACGGGATAAGATCCGGCAATCAGCTCAGGAACTCCGAGATCATTTCAGCCGACTTCCTTGCGCTGGTGAGCAGGAACAGGTGACCGTCGTCGATGGTGACAAAGCGGGCATCGGGAATAAGCTTCGCGAGAATGCGCCCATTAATGAGAGGCACGATCGGATCGTCGGTCCCGGCCATCACCAGCGTGGGCTGCTCGAGGAACGGCAGCCAGGGCAGGCTGCTCCAGCCGAAACCTGCGGCGAGCTGCAGATAGTAGCCATAGTCGCTCGACCATTTGATGTGGCGCAGATGCGCGCCCGCAAGCTCCGGCGAATGGCGAAGGGCTCCACCATAGAGGTCGGCGGCGACTTTCCTGAAATAGAGCGGATCCTTGTAGCGACGCGGCGTCGCCATCTTGAGCAGCACGCCGGGTTTCCCCGGCACCATCAAGTGGCCGGGCGATGTCGCGGCCAGTATCAGCCTCCGGCAGCGCTTGCTCTGCTGGAAGGCGAATTGCTGCGCCAGCGCACCGCCCCAGGACACGCCGAGCACGTCCACCTTGGCGTGGCCGAGTTGATCGAGCAACCTCGCGGTGAGGCGAGCGAGCGTCGAGGGGCGGTAGGGCAGGCGCGGCGCCGGCGAGCCGCCGACGCCCGGTATATCGAACACGATCGCTTCCGGACCATCGAAGGCGGCAAAGAACGGCTCGGTCAGCTCGATATTGGCGCCGATGCCGTTGAAGAACAGCAGCGGTGGCCGTGCCTTGTCGCCGTGGCGGATGCCGACACGCAGGCGCTGTCCGCCGATATCGTAAAATCCGATCTCCACCTATCTCTCCATGACATAGCGGCCGGGGGCTTCCCCAAGCGGCGGTGAGTTCGCGTTGCCGAGCGCGGTGGGAGCCGGCTTCTTCTCGGCTGAGCGGGCCGTGATCCACTCAAGCCAGTGCGGCCACCAGCTGCCCGACGTGTTGACCGATTGCTGCAGCCAGGCGTCGGCGCTTTTCGGCTGCGCCGGGCCAGCCCAGAAGCAGGCCTTCTTGTTCTCGGGCGGATTGATCAGGCTCTGGATGTGGCCACTATTGGCCAGCACGAAGGTGCTACGCTCGCCATAGAGTTTTGCGGTCTCGTAGCAGCCCTGCCAGGGCGTGATATGGTCAGTGGTGCCGCCGACGACATAGCTGTCGATGCCGAGTTTGCGCATGTCGATGATCTCGCCGGCGATCTTCATCCGCCCCGGGTTGACGTAGGGATTGGTATCCATCAGGCCGAGGAAGTCGGCGTGCAGCCGTGCGGGCAGACGGGTGGTGTCGTTATTCCAGTAGAGGATGTCATAGGCCGGCGGATCGTTGCCAAGCAGGTAATTGTTCACCCAATAGTTCCAGATCAGGTCGTTTGGACGCATCCAGGCGAACATGCGCGCCAGTTCCCGTCCTTCGAGCAGGCCAGCGACCTGTGAGGCGTGCTTGGCCGCCGCAATCGTTTCCGGCGTAGCGAAGATCCCCGCCGTCGTCGTCTTGGCCGCGTCCATGTCGAGCACACAGACCGCGACGGTGGCGGCGTGAACCTTGCGCTCGCCACGCGCGGCGAGATTGGCCAGGAACGCCGACATCGTGATGCCGCCGGAGCAGGAGCCCCAGATGTTGACGTCCTCGCTGCCAGTGATTTCGCGGATCACGTCCACGGCCTCTTCCAGCGCGGCGACATAGGTCTCGAGTCCGAACTCGCTTTCCGCGGTCGTCGGGTTCTTCCAGGAGATCGCAAAGGTCTGCAAACCGCCCTTGAGCGCGAACTGGATGATGCTCTTTTCCGGCACCAGATCGAACACATAGAACTTGTTGATCTGCGGCGGCGCGATCAGGAGCGGGCGTGCATGCACTTCTTCGGTCATGGGCGCGTATTGGATGAGCTCCATCACCGGGCTGCGGTACACCACCTTGCCCGGCGTGGTGGCGAGGTTTTCGCCGACGGCGAATTTCCGCGTGTCGACCTGTGCCGGCAGCCCGCCATTGCTGGCGAGATCGCCGGCGAAATTTTCCAGCCCGCGCATCAGGCTGGTGCCGCCGG
This sequence comes from Bradyrhizobium sp., assembly GCA_035487555.1. Taxonomy (GTDB): domain Bacteria; phylum Pseudomonadota; class Alphaproteobacteria; order Rhizobiales; family Xanthobacteraceae; genus Bradyrhizobium. Next base: position 2,590 of record DATHMA010000039.1, read on the forward strand.
TATCGACCGCTTTTTTGAGGGCGGCGGGATTGCCTGCCACCGTGTTGGTCGGCGCCATCGCATCGACGAGCAGCGAGACGACGAAGCGCGAGCGCTCAGTGTCGAGCTTGTCCATGCTGGCCTCGTCGACAAAGCGCTGCAGCGTGCCGCTCCAGGCGAGATAGTTCTGCGCCAGCGCGCGATAGGCGACACTGTCCTTCCAGGCGGGATCGGCGAAGCGCTTGTCCTTGGCGTCGGGCGCCAGGTCGGAACCACCGGTCGCGATGCGGCCGAGCTCGCCGAGATAGGACCAGTAATGCTTCGCCGCCAGCGCAGGATTGATGATGGCCTGTTCGAACAGCTTGCCAGCCGATTCGAAAATCTCCTGCTCACGGATGCCGACCAGCGGATTGGCGGCAAGCGTATATTCGGCGGCCTGCTCGCGCAGGCCATTGTCTGAAATCTCGATTGCGACAGCCATGGTCGTTCTCCCTAGTGTCCGATCAACATGCACAGCACTTCGGCGATTACGGCGGGTTTGGCCTCGCCCTCGATCTCGAGCCTGCAATCGAGCTTCAGCAGCACCCGCCCGCCATCCTGCGGCTGCGCCGATAGCAGGGTGACGCGGGCGCGGACCCGGGCGCCGGCCTTCACGGGAGCCAGGAAGCGCACTTTGTCGAGGCCGTAATTGAGTCCGGTCGCCGCATCCGGCGGAATGACACCGACCTCCATCAGCATGGCCGCGACCAGCGACAGCGTGAGATAACCGTGCGCGATCGGTCCGCCAAAGGGGCCTTCGCGCTTGGCGCGCTCGATATCGACATGGATCCATTGATGGTCGCCGGTGCATACAGCGAATTGGTCGATGCGTGGCTGATCGACGGTGACCCAATCCGACGTCCCGAGCTCACGGCCGGCGAAGAGCGGCGCGGTTGTCATGGAATAGGCCGGCATTGTTTCGGCAGTGCTGTTCATGGTCGCCTCCTAGATGAGTGCGCGCAAATCCTTGCGCAGGATTTTTCCGACATTGGTCTTGGGTAACGCTTCCAGGAAGCGCACGTGCTTTGGCACCTTGTAGGCGGTGAGCTCGCGCCGGCAGTGCGCGATCACGTCGGCCTCGGTGACCTCGGCGCCGGGCAGGCGCGAGGCAAACAGCGCAATCGCTTCGCCCGTTTTCTCATCTGGCTTGCCAACGCAGGCGCATTCGGCGACGCCGGCGCAGGCGGCCGCGACCGCTTCGACTTCGTTTGGGTAGACGTTGAAGCCCGACACGATGATCATGTCCTTCTTGCGATCGACGATCTTGAGGTAGCCGCGCTCGTCGAACACGCCGACGTCGCCGGTGCGGAAGTAGCCGTCCGCGGTGAAGGCTGTCGCATTGGCTTCCGGCTTCTGCCAGTAGCCCTTCATCACCTGCGGTCCCCTGGCGCAGATCTCGCCGGGCTCGCCCAGCGCCACCGCCTGGTCGTCTTCACCGAGTAGCTTGATGTCGGTCGAGGGCAGCGGCAGGCCGACCGTGGCGGAGAAGCCTTCCGCCGTCATCGGGTTGAGGGTCAGGATCGGCGAGGTTTCCGACAGGCCATAGCCTTCGAGAATGTCCTTGCCCGTCAGCTTCTTCCATTTCTCTGATGTCGTCGGCAGCACCGCTGCGCCGCCGCCGATCGCGACCCGAAGGTCGGAGAAATCCACCTCGCCGATGTTCGGCTGCGTCAGAAGTCCGCCGAACAGCGTGTTGACGCCGGTGAAGACGGTGCAACGCGCCTGCTTCAACGTCTCGATGAAGCCCGCCATGTCGCGCGGGTTAGGCACCAGCCAGTTGTCCGCGCCGATCGAGAAGTAGGTGATGAAATTCACCATCAGCGCGAAGACGTGATAGAGCGGCAGCGCCGTGATCACGATCTCTTTGCCCGGACGCAGGGCGTCCGGCATGAAGGCCTTGAACTGCTCGGTGTTGGCGACGAGGTTCTTGTGCGAGAGTGCGGCGCCCTTCGAGAGTCCCGTCGTGCCTCCGGTATATTGCAGGAACAGCGTGTCGTCGCCGGTAAGCGGAGGCGTCGCGAGCCGCAGGTTCGCGCCCTTCGCCAGCGTTTCGGTAAACGGAATGGCATTGGCAAGCCTGGCATCGACGACCGGGCTCGCGAGTCGGGCCGCCGTGCCGTCAGCGAGACCGACACTGATGACATGCTCGATGCCGGTATGGCCGATGATGTCGGCCAGCGTGCCCGATACGCCGTTGAAGATGATGATCGCCTTGGCGCCGGAATCGCTGAGCTGGTGCTCGAGCTCGCGCTGGGTGTAGAGCGGATTGACGTTGACCTGGATGGCGCCGGCGCGGATGATGCCGAGCATCGCCAGCGGAAAGGCGGGCACGTTCGGTAGCATCACGGCAACGCGGTCGCCTTTTCCAATGCCGAGCCTGTTCTGCAAGTAAGCGGCGAAGTTGCGCGACAACCGATCGATGTCAGCGTAGGTCAGCCTCTCGCCGAAGCAGCGGAAGGCCGGCCGTTCCGCATAGCGCTTCATGGCGCCTTCAAGCAGTTCCAGCACCGAGCCATAGGCGTCCGCCTTGATCTCGGCCGGGATGCGCTCGCCATAAGTCCTGGTCCAATGCCGGGTCATCGCCGTTAACTCCCTCCTTGTGGTGCGGCCCGCTTTGGTGGCGAGGCCCGCGGTTTCGTGTCATATTGCGCGTCAACAACTAGCCAGCCGGCCCGCCTGTGTCTGTGACCGACGGAGCCAATCTGGTGGCCGGCAAGGCCAATGGAGGAACCGGGCAAGGCATGAGCAAGCGGACGACAGCCGCTGTCTGGGTAAAGGGCATCGCGGAAATGCTGGCCGCCGAGGGCCTGGATGTCGCGAGCCTGTTTGCTGCCGCCGGTATAGATCGCGCCGCCCTTGAAGGCCCAAGCGCGCGGCTATCGACCGACAAGCTCAGTCATCTCTGGGAGCTTGCCGTCGAGCGCTCGCGCAATCCGGCGATCGCACTCGCGCAGCACGAGGTGGCGCGGCCCGCAAGCTTTGACGTGGTCGGCTATACCATGATGTCATGCGCCGACCTGCACGGCGCGTTCGAACGCCTGATGCGCTATCTCCTCATCCTCAGCGATGCGCTGACCATGACCATGACCGAGGAGGAAGCGGGGTTTCGCATCACCTTCGTCCTGTTCGGCGGCGACCGTCCGATCCCGCGGCAGCGCATCGAGTTCATCTTCATCACCGTGATCAGTTTTTGCCGCTGGATCTGCCGCACCTCTGTCAGCCCGCGCGCGATCGAGATTGCTTATCCGAAGCCCGCCGACGTGGCGCCGTATAAGTCCGCGTTCGGATGCCCAGTGTCTTTCGGCACCGAGCGTAACAGCCTGCTGTTCGCGCGTGCCGATCTGAAGCTCACCTTGCCGACCTTCAATCCGCAGCTCGCGGAATTGCACGAACGCTTTGCCGGTGAATTCCTGCGGCATTTCGATCATGCGGAGACCAGCTTCCGGGTGCGCGAGGCGATCGTCCGTCGTCTGCCCGATGGCGAGCCGCGACGCGACGAGGTCGCGGGCGAGCTGCGCATGAGCGAGCGGACGCTGCAAAGGCGGCTGGAGGAAGAAAAGACCTCGTTCGTGCAGCTCCTCGACGACACGCGGCGCGAGCTCGCCGACCAATATCTCGGCCGGCTGCATCTGTCGCTGGGGCAGGCCGCCTATCTGCTCGGCTTTGCAGACCAGTCGAGTTTCTTCCGTGCCTGCCGGCGCTGGTTCAAGGCTTCGCCCGCGCAATATCGCCATCAATTGCTGCATGGCGCTGCCGCAACCTCGTAACAGGGTTGCACGGGCCGTGATTGACGCTTCCTGACCAGCGCGCTATCCAGAAGCCAATGCCGGAACAGCAGGCGCCGGAAAACAAGAAACAGGGCAGGGTGGAACGCCGTGAAACGCGTCATCGCGTCGTGAGCGGGTCTGCGCGGAGTTCCGCGCTCGCACCCTTCGCTATCCGCAACTATCGCTTCCAGTGGCCGTCCGATCTGCTTACCTCCTGGGCGTTCGAGGTCGAGAATCTCGTGCTCGGCTGGTACATCATGACCGAGACCGGTTCGGTGCTGCTGCTGACCGTGCTCGCTTCGCTGAACTATGCCGGGACGTTGATCGCGCCGGTCGTGGGCATGATCGGAGACCGCATCGGGCATCGCGAGCTGCTGGCCGTGATGCGTTTTGCCTACGCGATGCTGGCCGCGAGCATCATGACGCTGGCGCTGAGCGGCCATCTCGCGCCGTTCAATGTCATGTGCATCGTCGCGATCATGGGCCTGATCCGCCCTTCGGATCTCGGCGTGCGCGGCGCACTGCTCGCCGACGTCATGCCGCCCGAGCGGCTGGTCGGCGCCATCAGCCTGTCGCGCACGACGCAGGATAGCGCGCGCATCGCCGGCGCCTTGACCGGCACCGGATTGTTCGCCGCGCTCGGCATCGGCTATGCGTACATGGCGATCGCGAGCCTTTATCTTACGGCCGCGATCCTGATGCTGTGCATGACCCGGCCGGAAAAACCGTATCACATGGCTACCACGGATCATTTCCTGGTGTCGTCCGTGCTGCGCGATCTGAAGGAGGGCATTGTGCATGCCTGGAGCGGTCCGGGCATGCGCGCCGCACTCTGCGTCGCGTTCCTGGCCAATCTCACCGCATTTCCTTTCACCAATGGCTTGCTGCCCTATGTGGCGAGCGAAATCTTCCACACCGACCAGGCCGGCCTCGGCGTTCTGTCGGCGAGTTTTGCGTTGGGCTCGCTGATCGGCTCGATCACGCTCAGCCTTGCCGGCGGCGTGCGCATCGCCCGCCTTCTGATCGGCGCGACGCTCGCCTGGTACACGATGCTGCTGGTGTTCGTGGAGCTCCGAACCATGCCGGTCGGCATCCTTTGTCTGATATTGGCCGGCATCGCGCAGAGCCTGTCGATGATTTCGGCGGCCGTAATCCTGATGCGAACGGCGAGCGCGCATCTGCGCGGCCGGGTCATGGGCGTGCGCATGATGGTGATCTATGGCCTGCCGCTCGGGCTGCTCGCCGCCGGCAGTCTGATCGACGTGATCGGCTATTCCGCGACCGGCACGCTCTATGCCGCGTCCGGGCTGGTGGCGATGATGGCGATTGCGCTGCATTGGCGCGCGGACCTGTGGCCCGTGCATGCGCCGGCGAATGCCGCGTGACGCATGATCCGGAAAAGTGTGCAGCGGTTTTCCGAAAAGATCATGCGCAAATCTGGCATGACGCAAAACGGTCACTTCCGCTGACATAAATCAGCCAATGTGGCGATCTAGCGAAGGGCGCGCCAACTCGTCGCGCTCGCTTTGGTTGCGTGGCCGCGAGCACAACGCTACGATCGAAGCTGATTTTTTATCGATTTGATTTTTGAATTATTCGCCAGCGTAGGTGATTTTCGATGCCGCGCATTTTGGTCAAGGCCGCACCCGGTCTTTCCGCAACGAAGTTGACATTTGGCGCTACCGCCGTCCCGTACACGGTCACACCACTGTTCGAGAGCATCGGCGCACACGGCGCACTCGGTGCTGCCGCAGACGACGTCTGGTATGTCCTGGCGCCGGCCGCCGATGCGGGCTTGACCGAAAATCCCTGGGACGTCTGTCATCGGCTGCTGCAGGATGGTTTCGGCGTGGCCGGGGCTGCGCCCAAATTTGCCGAACCTGATCTGGAGCAACGATGGCTTGCTGGGACTGCGGCAGAGGGCGGCCAGTCGCTGGCGCAGTCCTGCGACACGCCGGACAAGCAAAATTCTGCTTTCCCCGAAGACGAGAAAAACCCTTATTGGTTCCGCGATGGCGGGCATTCGCAATTCGACGACGCCATTCGCGCGATCGGCGGGCCGGACGTTGCTGCAAAGGTCCGCATCGCGCATTTTGATACCGGTTACGATCCCAGCCATCTGAGCCTGCCGAAGCGCCTGCGGCGCGACCTCGCGCATAACTTTGTCGATGACGGCAATCCCGGCGACGCCAGCGACCAGACCGGCGGCCTGCTCACCAACCTCGGCCACGGCACCGGCACGCTCGGTATCCTTGCCGGAAGCGCGATCGCGCCGGCGACCGCGCTCGGCGGTGCGCCGTTCGCGGAAATCGTTCCGCTGCGCGTCGCCAATCGCGTCGTGCTCTTCAGCAACAGCGCGATAGCCAAGGCCTTCGACTATGTGCACAAGCTGAATGCCGCGGGCACCCGGATCGACATCATCACCATGAGCATGGGTGGGTTGGCGTCGCAGGCATGGGCCGATGCGGTCAATGCGCTGTACGAGCAGGGCGTCTTTATCGTCACCGCAGCCGGCAATAATTTTGGCAATCTGCCGACCCACAACGTCGTCTATCCCGCGCGCTTTGACCGCGTCGTCGCCGCCTGCGGCGCGATGGCAAACGGCAAGCCCTATGCTGATCTTTCGATCAACCTGATGGCCGGCAATTACGGCCCGCTGGACAAGATGGACACCGCCATCGCCGCGCCGACACCGAATGTGCCGTGGGCACGGTTTGGCTGTCCGAAGACGATCGATCTCGACGGGACGGGCACATCCACGGCCACGCCGCAGGTCGCGGCGGCCGCGGCAATCTGGTTGCAGCAGAACCGCGCGACCGTCGATGCCTATCCGGAAAGCTGGATGCGTGTCGAGGCGATCCGCGCCGCCTTGTTTGGCAGCGCCAAGGCAAATCCCGATCGCCTGCGGTTCGGACGCGGCGAGTTGCAGGCCAATGCAGCGCTCGGAAAGCAACCCGCGCCCGCGGCGAGCCTCCGCAAGACCGCGGTCGACAAGGTTGGCTTCCCGATCGAACAAGTCCTGAGCGGACTTGGCCTGCAGGCGGGCGACGACCGGCGGCAGCAGATGTTGCAGCTCGAGGCGCTGCAGCTGTCGCAAAATACCGACATCGAGCAGATCATGTGGCCCGACCCCGAAGGGAAGGTGCCGGTCGACTGGCGAAGCCTCGCGACCGCGCTGATGGACCACCCGAAGGCATCGGGTACGTTGCGGCAGGCGCTGGGTGCGAAACCGCCAAGCGTGCCGGTCGACGGCAAGGCGTTGCCCGCGCCGTTCGGCAATGCGACCCTGACGGTCCAGCTCGATCACGCCAAGCAGCCCCGCGCGCCGATCCCGGCGGTTCGGCCGCTTCGGGTCTATGCCTACGATCCGGCGCTCGGCGCCAAGCTCGACACCATCTCCATCAATGAAGCGACGTTGGAGGTGCGCTGGGAGGAGAACCTGCAACCCGGCCCGATCGGCGAATATATCGAGGTGATCGACATCGATCCGGCGAGCCAATGTTGCTACGCGCCGGTCGATCTTAACAATCCCTATGTCCTGACCCGCTCGGGCCTCACGCCCTCGGAAGGCAATCCGCAGTTCCATCAGCAGATGGTCTATGCGGTGGCGATGAAGACGATCGAATATTTCGAGAAGGCGCTTGGCCGGGTCGCGTTCTGGGCGCCGCGCGAGATCCGCGAGCCGGGCAAGGAGATGCACACCGAATATGTGCAGCGGCTGCGGATCTATCCGCATGCGTTGCGCGCCAAGAACGCCTATTACAGTCCCGACAACAAGGCGCTCCTGCTCGGTTACTTCAGCGTCTCCGAATCCGCGGCCGAAGGGTTGATCCAGGGCAGCCGCATCTTCACCGCCGTGTCGCACGACGTCGTGGCGCATGAGACCACGCATGCGCTCCTCGACGGCGTGCACCGGCGCTTCCGCGAAGCCACCAACCCGGACGTGTTTGCCTTTCACGAGGCCTTCGCCGATATCGTCGCGCTGTTCCAGCACTTCACGCTGCCGGAGGCGCTGGAGAACCAGATCGCGGCCACCCGCGGCGACCTCGATCAGCAGAACCTGCTCGGACAGCTTGCGCTTCAATTCGGACAGGCAACCGGCCGCTATGGCGCGCTCCGCAATTACATCGCAGACGTCAAGAAAACGGACCAGGACGGCGCCAAAGCGGACAAGGACGCGAGCGCGACGCCGGCTGCGCCGGTGAAGACCGACTACCAGACCGCGCTGGATGGCGGCGACCCGCACGCGATCGGAGCGGTGCTGGTCGCCGCCGTGTTCGACGCATTTCTCAGGATCTACAAGCGGCGGACAAAGGACCTCGTGCGGCTGGCAACGGCGGGCACCGGTATCCTGCCGGATGGCGATATCCCGGTCGACCTCGTTGCCCGGCTGGCGAAGGAAGCGAGCAAGGTCGCGGGCCAGATGCTCAACATCTGCATCCGCGCGCTCGATTACTGTCCGCCGATCGACATCAGGTTCGGCGAATATCTGCGCGCCCTGATCACGGCCGATACCGATCTCGTGCCCTATGACCGGCTCGGCTACCGGATCGCGTTCATCGAAGCGTTTCGCAGGCGCGGCATCTATCCGAGGGACGTGAAACATCTCTCGCCCGGCAGCCTGCTTTGGGAGCCGCCGCCGCTGCGGCTCGAGCCGGAAAAAGTGCACGCCATTCTCAAGGACATGTCGACCGAGTGGGACCTGCAAAGCGACCGCAAGCAGGCCTATAAGTTGTCGAACGAGAATGCCGGCAAGTTCTGGCGTTGGCTGATGGACCCGCACAATGTCAGCGACGAGCAGCTCACGGCGCTCGGCATGCTCCGGATCCAGGCGCCGCAACCCTTCACCATCGGCGGCCATGACGGCGAGCTGCGCCGGATCGAGGTCCACTCGGTACGCCCGGTGCGCCGCGTCTCGCCGGAGGGCAACATACGGGCCGACCTGGTGGTGGAGATCACGCAGAGCTTCCATCCCGCGGGCTTACCCGACGCACGTTTCCGCGGCGGCTGCACGCTGATCATCGACCTCGCAACCGCGGAAGTCCGCTACATGGTGCGCAAGAAGGTCGATAGTCCCTGGCGCTACGGTCAGCAATTCGGCTTTGCCAAGGAGATGGGCGATGGCCTGCACGGCAATTATTTCGCCGATCCGACCAATGCCCGCGAGCCCTTTGCCATGATCCACCGCGTGCATGGATAGGAGAGGCGCCATGGTGCGCACACCGAAGAAGAAATCCGCGGCGGGAAAGAAGGCCGCGACGCGCCGGACACGGCGGCCGCGAGGCGAAGCCGCCTCGCAAGCGCCGGCAGCGTCCAGCTCTTCTCCCGGCAAGGCGGCTTCGGCCTCGCCCTACCGGGCGAAGATCAGGATGTATCGGCAGGGGCTCGGCGACTGCTTTCTGGTGACGCTGCCGCGCAACGACGGCAGCGGCGGGCCGTTCTACCTCATGATCGACTGCGGCGTGGTGCTCGGTACCGCCGATCCCGCAACCATCATGACCAAGGTGATGGACGACATTTTCAAAGTCACCGGCGGCAACATCGATGTCCTGGTTGCGACTCACGAGCACTGGGATCACCTGTCAGGATTTGTTCAGGCCGAGCCTTCCTTTGCCAAGCTTCAGATCGGGCAGGTCTGGCTCGCCTGGACCGAAAATCCGGATGACGATCTGACCAAGACGCTCAAGGCGGAGAAGGGGCAGGCGCTGGCCGCGCTGCGCATGGGGTTGAGCCATCTGCAACTCTCCGGCGACACGCAGGGCGCCGACGAACTCGGCGGCGTGCTCGAGTTTTTCGGCATGGCCAAGGGCGCGACTACCTCGGACGCGCTTAAGAGTGTCCGCGCCAAGGCCGGCGACAAGCCGCGCTATTTCGATCCCAAGAAGGATGAATCCTTCATCCCGCCGGGCGTTGACGCGCGCTTTTATGTGCTCGGGCCGCCGCATGACGAGAAGTGGCTTCGCAAGATCAATCCGTCCGCGACCAACAAGGAAACCTACGGTCTCGCGATGGCCGGTCTCGGGCTGTTCATGGACGGCGCCGGAACCGCCATGGTGGAGAAGGACGAAGGCCGCCCGTTCGATCAGCAATACGAAATTCCCTTCACCTACGCCCAGACCGCGCCGGAATTGAAGTTTTTCCGCGAGCATTATTTTCAGCCCGACGGCACCGCGCCGGATAGCTGGCGCCGGATCGACGGTGACTGGCTCGGTGGTGCGACGGAAATGGCATTGCAGCTCGACAGCCTGACCAACAATACGAGCCTCGTGATCGCGATCGAGCTCGAACCGGGTGGCGATGTGCTGCTGTTTGCGGCTGACGCGCAGGTCGGCAACTGGATGTCATGGCAGGAGCTGTCCTGGACGGTGAACGGAAAAACCGTGAATGCAACGGACCTGCTCGACCGCGCGATCTTCTACAAGGTCGGCCATCACGGCAGCCACAACGCGACGCTGAAGGAGAAGGGGCTTCAGCTCATGAAGAATCTTCGCGTGGCGATGATCCCCGTCAATCACGACATGGCGGTGAAGAAACGCTGGGGCAAGATGCCGCTCGACGAGCTCGTCGATGCGCTGAAAGGGCAGGCCAAGGGCGTGGTGCTGCGGGTCGACGATCCGCAAATGCCCGCTTCCCGCGAGTCCGTGATCGAGGATCATGGCCCCGACAGGCTGTTCTACGAAGTCACGTTCTGAGGCCGGGCAGCGTCCGCGGCTCTGGTGCTTCTGTGTCATCGGTACGGTTTCCGCCGGCGCTTAGCGGCATTCGTGCGACGGCGAGAAGCGCGCCGGAACCGGCTCCGTACTTCCTTGTTGACCGGACCTGATCTTTTGTACATATGTACAAATAATATGGTTCGTCGTTCCACCAGGAAGGAAGCCGCGGCGCGCAAGCCGAATTTGCGCGAGGCGATCCTCGCTGCCGCGGAGGAGCTGTTCTCGACCAACGGCTTCAATGCGGTTTCGGTCCGCGACATCGCGCAGGCCGCCGGCGCCAATCCCGGCAGCGTGACCTATCACTTCAAGACCAAGGACGGCCTGCTGCTCGAAATCTACCGGCGGCATTGCGGGCCGATGAACCACCGTCGCGCGGAACTCCTCGCAGCGGCGCTGCGCGTGCGCGATCTGCAGGACCGGTTGGAGGCGATCGTCCGCGCCTATGTGCTGCCGGCATTTTCCTCCGGCAACGATCTTGCGGGCGGCGGCGCGCGGTTCACGCGGCTGCGCGCGGTGATGTCCGCGGAAGGCAACGAGGTCGCGCGCAAGATCATCGCCCAGACCTTCGACGACACCAGCCATGCCTTCATCGACGCGATCCAGGAAAGCCTGCCGCACGTGCCCCGCACAGAGATCGTGTGGCGCAGCCACTTCCTGCTTGGGGCGCTGTATTATTCGCTGGTGACGCCGGAGCGGGTGTCGCGGCTGTCGCGTGGCGAGGCCGATGGTTCGGATCCGGCCAATGCGATCGAGCAGCTCGTGCGGGCGACGGTCGCCTCGTTCCAGGCACCCGCCTTAGAGGAGCCGGTGGCCGCGGTGCGGCGCCAAGCTCAGGCAAGTCAGCCAAACAAGAACGGGGCCAAAGCCCAGGGCGGCGCCAAGACC
>DATHMA010000040.1:0-18046 GCA_035487555.1 Bradyrhizobium sp.
GTTCCCGATGACGATCTACGAGAACATCGCCTTCGGCATCCGCCTCTATGAGAAGATCTCCAAGTCCGAGATGGACGGCCGCGTCGAGAAGGCGCTGCGCGGCGGCGCGCTGTGGAACGAGGTCAAGGACAAGCTCAACGCGTCGGGCCTGTCGCTCTCCGGCGGCCAGCAGCAGCGCCTCTGCATCGCCCGCACGGTCGCGGTGCGCCCCGAGGTGATCCTGTTCGATGAGCCCTGCTCGGCGCTCGACCCGATCTCGACCGCGAAGATCGAGGAGCTGATCCAGGAGCTCTCCGAGAGCTACACGATCGCGATCGTGACCCATAACATGCAGCAGGCCGCGCGCGTTTCCGACAAGACCGCGTTCATGTATCTCGGTGAGTTGATCGAGTTCGACGACACCAGCAAGATCTTCACGTCACCCAGCGATCGCCGCACCCAGGACTACATCACCGGCCGGTTCGGTTGAGGAGATAAGAAATGGCTTCTGAACATACCGCCAAGGCATTCGACAGCGACCTGCAGGAGCTGACCCGGCTGGTTGCCGAGATGGGCGGTCTTGCCGAGCGCATGATCGTCGATTCCGTCGACGCGCTGGTTCGCCGCGACGTCGCCCTCGGCCAGCGCGTGGTCGCGGCCGATACCGAGATCGACCATTTGCAGCGCACGATCGAGGAGCGTGCGGTGCTGACCATCGCCCGCCGCCAGCCGATGGCCGTGGACCTGCGCGAAATCGTCAGCGCGATGCGCGTCGCGACCGATCTGGAGCGGATCGGCGACCTCGCCAAGAACATGGGCAAGCGCGTGGCGGCGCTGGAGAGCGATTTCCACCCCTTGAAGCTGATCCGCGGCCTCGAGCACATGACCGACCTCGTGCAGTCGCAGGTCAAGACCGTGCTTGACGCCTATGCCGCGCATGATCTGCCGGCGGCAATGACCGTGTGGAAGGGCGACGAGGAAGTCGACGCCATCTGCACCTCGCTGTTCCGCGAACTTCTGACCTACATGATGGAAGACCCGCGCAACATCTCGTTCTGCATTCATTTGATGTTCTGCGCCAAGAATATTGAACGGATCGGCGATCACGCCACCAACATTGCCGAGACCGTGTTCTACATGATCGAAGGCCAGCAGATCATGGACAAGCGCCCGAAAGGCGACATGACGACCTTTGCGACCACGGTTCCCGGCAACTAGCTCGCATGATCCGGATCGGGAAGCGCCGCGTTAGCGTGAAGTGTGCCGCGGTCTTCCCGAAGATCACGCGAAACCATTGCAATTAGGAGAAAGCGATTACCATGAGCGCGCGCATTCTGGTGGTTGAGGACGAGGAAGCGCTGACCACGCTGTTGCGCTACAACCTCGATGCCGAAGGCTATGACGTCGAAACGGTCGCACGCGGCGATGACGCCGATACGCGGCTGAAGGAACGCGTTCCCGATCTCATCGTGCTCGACTGGATGCTGCCCGGCCTGTCCGGCATCGAACTCTGCCGCCGCCTGCGCGCGCGGCCCGAGACCAAGCAGCTTCCGATCATCATGCTGACCGCGCGCGGCGAGGAAAGCGAGCGCGTGCGCGGGCTTGCCACCGGCGCCGACGACTACATCGTCAAGCCGTTCTCGGTTCCCGAATTGCTGGCGCGCGTAAAGGGCCTGCTCCGCCGCGCGAGCCCCGAGCGGCTCGCCACCGTGCTTGCCTATGGCGACATCGAGCTCGACCGGGAGAAGCGTCGCGTGGCGCGCTCCGGCCGGCCGATCGATCTCGGGCCGACCGAATACCGCCTGCTCGAATTCTTCCTCGAGCATCCGGGCCGGGTGTTCTCGCGCGAGCAGTTGCTCGACAGCGTCTGGGGCCGCGACATCTATATCGACGAGCGTACCGTCGACGTGCATATCGGCCGCTTGCGCAAGCTGCTCAATCCGGGCCGCGAGCAGGATCCGATCCGCACCGTCCGCGGCGCCGGCTACGCGCTCGACGACCGTTTCGCGAAGGCGGAGTAGACGCAACAACGACGCACAAAAAAACATCCCCGCGAAAGCGGGGATGTTTTTATCGTTCAACGATTGCGATCAGCGCTGCGGCGCTTTCGCCGGCTGCCGTCTGCGGTCGGATGCAGGCTGATAGGCGACGCGCGAGTGATGTGCGCAATAGGGTAGCCCCGACAGCGCCTTGCCGCCGCAGAAGAAGAAATCCGGGCTTGCGGGATCGCCGACCGGCCAGTGGCACGTCGCCTCGTTCAATTCGAGCAGCGATAGCCGCTGGCTCATCGGCACCACATTGTCGAAGGCGATCGGATCGGGCTCGAGCTCGACCTCGAAGGCCTGCGCCAGCGCGGTGTTGCCGCGCGACATCGGCCGCGACACCCGCATCATCTGCTGGGCGGGACGCGCCTTGCGCTGCCGCGGCACGGCGGTCGAAGGGCTCTTAGCGCGGCCGGAAAGGCCGAGCCGGTGCACTTTGCCGATCACCGCATTTCGCGTCACATTTCCAAGCTCCGCGGCGATTTGACTCGCCGAAAGTCCAGCTTCCCAGAGCTTCTTGAGCTGTTCGACGCGCTCATCGGACCAGGTCAATACCGTCATCGCATTCTTCCTTCGCTTTGGCGCCACCCGCTCGGCGGGCGGTGCTGCGATGCCAAATCTGCAAAAAATCCCAGTACGCTGAATCCCTTAGCCCTCGCCGGACGCAAAAAGCGCGCCCGGACGTGTACGCAATACAACCAGAACCATTGAGATCAGAACTGCCGCACGAGATGTCGTACCCGACAGATGAGACGCTACAATATGGCGTGACTCCCGCGCAAGAGTCCGCACCTGCCGTCCACATGTTCCGCTATCCGTAAATTACAGGGTTTTTCCACTGCACCGGAATCCTACGGACTGGACAGATGCGCAAAAACCACTGTTGCGCAGCATTGACTCCAACTGCCCTGAGCCTAAAATGTTGTTTGCGTGCCGCCCTTAAGGGGCGGCACGTTGCATTTTCGACGGCAATTGATGCGGCGCCAATGCGCGTATCATGGCCGGCAAGAGCCTCTAACCCTGAACGCTTTCTAACCTCAGAAGTGACCGCCATGAGCACCAGCGCCACGTCGCATCTGCTTCCCGTTTTCGCCAGAGTCGATCTCGGTTTCTCGCGCGGCGAAGGTTGCTATCTCATCGCCACCAATGGCGAGCGCTATCTCGACTTCACCTCCGGCGTGGCGGTTAACGCGCTCGGACATGCGCATCCGCATCTGGTGAAGGCACTGCAGGAGCAGGCGACCAAGCTCTGGCACATGTCGAACCTGTTCAAGAGCCCGGACGGCGAGATCCTCGCCGCGCGCCTGTGCGAGCAGAGCTTTGCCGACTACGTCTTCTTCTGCAATTCCGGCGCGGAAGCGATGGAAGGCGTGATCAAGCTCGTCCGCCATCATCATTTCTCCAAGGGGCACCCCGAGCGCTACCGCATCATCACCTTTGAAGGCGCCTTCCACGGCCGCACGCTCGCAACGCTCGCCGCCACCGGCTCCGCCAAATATCTCGAAGGTTTCGGTCCGCTGATGGACGGTTTCGACCAGGTGCCGCATGGCGACATCGAGGCCGTGAAAAAGGCGATCGGCCCGAACACCGCCGGCATCCTGATCGAGCCGGTGCAGGGCGAGGGCGGCGTGCGCTCCGCGCCGCATGCTTTCTTCAGGGCACTTCGCGAGCTCTGCGACCAGCACGGCCTGCTGCTTGCCGTGGACGAGGTGCAGACCGGCATGGGCCGCACCGGCGATCTCTTTGCCTACAAGCGCCTCGGCATCACGCCCGACGTGATGTCGCTGGCGAAAGCGCTCGGCGGCGGTTTCCCGATCGGCGCGGTGCTGGCGAGCGCATCGGCTGCGGCCGGCATGGCGCCGGGCTCGCACGGCTCGACCTTCGGCGGCAATCCGCTTGCGGTCGCCGCGGCGAATGCCGTGCTCGATGTGATGCTCAAGCCCGGCTTCTTCGACCATGTGCAGAAGATGTCGCTGCTGCTGAAGCAGAAGCTTGCGTCCGTCGTCGACCGCTATCCGTCGGTGCTCTCGGAAGTGCGCGGCGAGGGCCTCTTGATCGGCGTCAAGGCCGTGGTGCCCTCTGGCGATCTCGTGGCGGCGCTGCGCGAGCAAAAACTGCTCACCGTCGGCGCCGGCGACAATGTCGTGCGCTTCCTGGCGCCGCTCATCGTCACCGAAGCCGAGATCGATCAGTCGATCCAGAGCCTCGAGCACGCCTGCGCCGTGCTGTCGAAAACACCGTTGAAGGCGGCGGGGTGATGAGCAAGCCGCGCCACTTCCTCGATATCAACGAGCTTCCGCTTGCGGAGCTGAAGAACATGCTCGCCGCCGGCCGGGCCATGAAGGCGACGCTGAAGGCGCATGAAAAGGGCAACAAGCCGCTCGAAGGCAAGACGCTTGCGATGATCTTCGAGCGGCCGTCGACGCGCACCCGCGTCTCCTTCGACGTCGGCATGCGCCAGCTCGGCGGTGAATCGATCATGCTGACCGGCACGGAAATGCAACTCGGCCGCGGCGAGACCATCGCCGATACCGCGCGCGTGCTGTCGCGCTATGTCGATGCCATCATGATCCGCATCCTCAACCACGAGGCGCTGCTGGAACTCGCCGCGCACGCCACTGTGCCCGTCATCAACGGGCTGACCCGGCGCTCGCACCCTTGTCAGGTGATGGCCGATGTCATGACCTTCGAGGAACATCGCGGCTCGATCGAGGGCAAGACCGTGGCCTGGACCGGCGACGACAACAACGTGCTCGCGTCCTGGGCGCACGCCGCCGAGCGCTTCAAGTTCCAGCTCAATGTCGCGACACCGCCGGAGCTCGCGCCGAAAAAGGCGATGCGCGACTGGATCAAGGAGACCAATGCCTCGATCGTGCTCGGCAACGATCCCGAGGCTGCCGTGCGCGGCGCCGATTGCGTCCTCACCGACACCTGGGTGTCGATGGGCGACAAGGAAGGCGAGCACCGTCACAATGTGCTCAAGCCCTACCAGGTCAATTCCAAGCTGATGGGGCTGGCCAAGCCGGATGCGATCTTCATGCATTGCCTGCCCGCCCATCGCGGCGAGGAGGTCACCGATGAGGTGATCGACGGCCCGCAATCGGTGGTGTTCGACGAGGCCGAAAACCGCCTGCATGCGCAAAAGGGCATTCTGGCCTGGTGTTTCGACGCGGTGGGGTGATCCCACGCCGTTGACGCGAGCAGGCTCGCCTTCTCCCCTCGTGGGAGAAGGTGGCGCGCGCAGCGCGCCGGATGAGGGGTTCTCTCCGCGGAGACAGACCCCTCACCCGGCTCGCCGCTGCTGACGCATCGGCGATCCACCCTCTCCCACAAGGGGAGAGGGTGCAGTGTGCATGCGTCGATGTCATGCATTCAAATTTGACCCTTTCGAATTCGCCCCCGCGACCCCAGATAAAGCGCCATGACGTCTCAATCCCCCGACACCAAAATCACCTTCACCAGCCCCGTACGCGCGCCGTCGGCCGTTCCCGTCGACGACGCCGTCATTCCGTTCGAGGTCAACGCGCTCGACTTACGCGGGCGGCTGACACGGATGGGCCCGGCGCTCGATGAAATCCTGACCAAGCACGATTATCCGCCCGCCGTGGGCAAACTGCTCGGCGAGGCGATCGTGCTGACGACGCTGCTCGGCTCGTCGCTTAAATTCGACGGCCGCTTCATCCTGCAGACCCAGACCGACGGTCCGGTGTCGTTCCTGATCGTCGATTTCCAGGCGCCCGATCGCCTGCGCGCCTATGCGCGTTATGACGTGAAGCGCCTCAAGCCCGGCCTCGATTCCGGCGCGCTGCTCGGCAAGGGCCATCTCGCCATGACCATCGACCAGGGCCCGGACATGAGCCGCTATCAGGGCCTGGTCGCGCTCGACGGCGGCGGGCTCGAAGAGGCCGCGCACGAATATTTCCTGCGCTCCGAGCAGATCCCGACCCGCGTGCGCATCGCGGTCGGCGAGGAGTTTCGCGGCGGCGAGGGCGGCAAGCACCGCTGGCGCGCCGGCGGCCTGTTGATGCAGTTTTTGCCGAAAGCGCCCGAGCGCGCGCGCCAGGCCGATCTGCATCCGGGCGATGCGCCTGAAGGCACGGTGCCGCACACCGTCGCCCAGGACGACGCCTGGGTCGAGGGGCAATCCTTGATCGGCACGGTCGAAGACCTCGAACTGATCGACCCTGATCTGTCCGGCGAACGCTTGCTCTATCGCCTCTTCCACGAGCGCGGCGTGCGCGTGTTCAATCAGGTCGCCCTGCAAGCGCGATGCTCCTGCTCGCGCGACGCCGTCTCCTCGATGCTGAAGAGCTTCGAGCCGAAGGACCGCGCCGAGATGGTCAAGGACGGCAAGGTGGTGGTGACCTGCGAGTTCTGCTCATCGGTGTATGAGTTCACGCCGCAAGAGGCAGGCGTGGAAGACGCGTGAAGAAGTAGGGTGGGCAAAGCGAAGCGTGCCCACCATTTCTTGCGCAGTTCTTGACGGTGGGCACGCTTCGCTTTGCCCACCCTACGGCAGCGTCGATGCGGCACGAGATCCCCCGATGCGCAATTGCGCATCTGAGGTTCGCGCTAAGCGCGGCATCCAAGTCGGCTGTTGCCGACTTGGATCATTGACGAACCGAACTCGGGTAAATCCGAGTTCGGGGATGACGCGCTTTCGCGCGTCAATTCAACACCCGCTTCGCATTGGGGCTGTCCAGCGAGAACGTCGGCACGTCGATCTCGAAGTGCTCGCCGCTGTCGCTCACCATCTGGTAGCGGCCGGTCATGAAGCCGGAGGCGGTCGAGAGCGGCACGCCGCTGGTATATTTGAAGTGCTCGCCGGGGCCGAGCGTAGGCTGCTCGCCAACCACGCCCTCGCCGCGGACTTCCTGCTGCTTGCCGGAGGCATCGGTGATGATCCAGTGCCGCGTCTTGAGCTGCACGGTCTCGTCGCCGGTATTGGTGATGACGATGGTGTAGGCCCAGAAATAGCGCGAATGTTCCACCGAGGAGCGCTCCGGCATGAAGGCTGGCTCGACGGTGACTTCGATCTGGCGGGTGATGGCGCGATACATTCGGCCATCATAGCCAAAACGCCGCGGGGAACCAACCGCTCGGCGAGCCGTTTCGGCATCGCGGTTTCAACACAGTTCGGGTTTAAGCGCGCGCAACCCTGAACCTCCGCTTTTCGTAACTTTGCATGCCGGGAACACTCCCGGTAAAATCCTTGATTGCGCGCCGGCATCCGACGCCGGCCAACACGGTGCCTGATGACATCCATCGCCGACCAGGTTGCAGGTACCCCGGTTGCCGGAGCGGCGGAAGCTTCGCGCGAGGCGGCGACGCCCGCTCGCGCCCCTGCGATCTCGCTGCCCGCGATCGGCGAGCGCGAATTGCGCCTCGACCTGTTTCGCGGGCTCGCGCTCTGGCTGATCTATATCGATCATCTGCCGCCGAGCCTGCTGACCTGGTTCACCCTCCGCAATTACGGCTTCTCCGACGCCACCGAAATCTTCATCTTCATCTCCGGTTACACGGCGGCCTTCGTTTATGGCCGCGCCATGCTGGAGCAGGGGCTGGTGGTTGCGACCGCGCGCATCCTGCGCCGCGCCTGGCAGATCTATGTCGCGCATGTCTTCCTGTTCACGATCTTCCTGGCCGAAATCTCCTACGTCGCCTCGTCCTTTGAGAACCCGCTCTACACCGAAGAGATGGGCATCATGGATTTTCTCAAGCAGCCCGACGTGACCATCGTGCAGGCGCTGCTGCTCCGCTTCCGCCCCGTCAATATGGACGTGCTGCCGCTCTATATCGTCTTGATGCTGTCGCTGCCGCTAATCCTGGCGCTGATACGCTGGAAGCCGGACCTGACGCTGGCGCTGTCCGCGCTGCTCTACGCCGTCACCTGGGAGTTCGATCTCTATTTCACCTCCTACCCGAACGGCTTTTGGGCGTTCAATCCGCTGGCCTGGCAATTGCTGTTCGTGTTCGGTGCCTGGTGTGCGCTCGGTGGCGCCAGGCGGATGTCGCGCATCCTGGAGTCGCGGATCACGCTTTGGATCTGTATTACCTATCTTGCGCTTGCGTTCTGCGTGACGCTCACCTGGTATGTGCCGCAGTTCGGGCATGTGATGCCGCGCCAGCTCGAGCAATGGATCTATCCGATCGACAAGACCGATCTCGACGTCTTGCGCTTTGCGCACTTCCTCGCGCTCGCGGCCCTCACCGTGCGCTTCCTGCCGAAGGATTGGCCGGGGTTGAAATCGCCGTGGCTGCGGCCCCTGATCCTGTGCGGGCAGCATTCGCTGGAAATCTTCTGCCTCGGCGTGTTTCTGGCCTTTGCCGGCCACTTCATCCTGGCCGAGGGCGGCGGAGGTGCGGCACTGCATGCGCTTGTCAGCCTCTCCGGAATCCTCATCATGTGGGCCGTGGCTTGGCTGATTTCGTGGTACAAGCACGTCGCCGACAAGAGCGCTTCCCGCAAGGGCGCCGTCGGCAACGCCGATATGGCGGGAGGGGGTTGATGCGGTCGGGGTTGCACCTTGGCCTTAACTTGAGCCTTATCTTGGGCCTGGCTCTGCTGGCGGCGGTTGTGGCCGCCCTGCCGGTGCGCGCGGAAGATGCACCGGCTGGCCCGGTCGGCTGTGACGTGCCTTCTTCCCTGCTTGAGACAGACAGCCGGCTACCGAAGGTCACCGAGGCCGTCAAAGCCGGCCATCCCCTGGACATCCTGGTTGTCGGCAGCCGTTCCTCAACCATCGGCATCGACGCCAATAGTGCCTATCCAATGCGCATGCAGGCCTCGCTGATGGACAAGTTGCCGCAGGTGAAGGTCAACATATCCGTAGAAATACAGGCCACCAAAACCGCCGAGGAAGTGGCCTCCAGCCTCGTTAAGTTGATAGAAGGAAAAACACCTACTTTGGTTATCTGGCAGACCGGCACGGTCGATGCTATGCGATCCATCGATCCCGATGATTTTCGCACTGCAGTCGACGATGGCGTGGTTGCGTTGCAAAAAGCGGGAGCCGACGTGGTGTTGATGAACCCCCAGTATAGTCCGCGTACCGAGACGATGATCTCGGTGCCGCCCTATCTGGACAACATGCGCGCGGTGGCACAGCGGCACGACGTTCCGTTGTTCGATCGCTTTGCCATCATGCATGAGTGGAATGACCAGGGAGACTTCGACCTTTACGGCGCGCATCATGGCCTCGATCTTGCCAAGCGCGTGCATGACTGCCTCGGCCGCGCGCTCTCGATCTTCGTGATCGAAGCGGCGCATCTCGATCCGGCGCAGCAGAATTAGGGTATTTGGTTAATGACGTTTTGGAATTGTCACCGTTGTTCGCGCCCAGCCACGATGCTGGCGGGGGCGCTGCTGGCCGCAGTGGCGATGCTGCCGGCCCATGCGCAGGTCACCGTCCATGCGGCGCTGAGTGCGACTGCACCGACGCAGGCCGCACAGACGCAAGCCTTGCCGCAGCCGCAGCCGTCGTCTCCGGCCGCAGCTTCGCAAGTCCCGGCATCGACCGACAGCGCCACCAATGATCCGTCGCTGCCGCCGCTGAAGACGCTGACGGCGAAGGCGATCGACAAGGTGAAGCAGGTTGCGAAATCGGCGAGCGATATCTTTTCCCGCGTGCCCTGCATGCCGCCGAAGAGCGGCGCGCAATCGCTGGGTTCGCTGCCGCATGTGGCGAACAAGCTGATCGCGGGCCAGCCGGTGGTGATCATCGCCTTCGGCTCGTCTTCGACGCAGGGCTATGGCTCAACCGCGCCGGAGTTCACCTATCCGAACCGGCTGGCGGCGCAGTTGAAACGGCAGTACCCCGGAGCCAACATCACCGTCGTCAATGCCGGCGTCGGCGGCGAGGATGCGCCGGAGATGATGAAGCGGCTGCAGACCTCCGTGATCGACGTGCATCCGGATCTCGTGATCTGGCAGGTCGGCACCAACGCGGTGCTGCGTAATCTCGATCCGGCCGATACCCAAAAGCTCGTCGAGGACGGCGTCGCGCGCATTCAGGGTTCAGGCTCCGATGTCGTGCTGGTCGATCCGCAATATTCGCCGCGGGTCTATGAGCGCGCCGAAAGCGCGAACAAGATGGTCAGGATGCTCAACCGCGTCGCATCGGTCCGCCATGTCGGCATCTTCCCGCGCTTCCAGGTGATGCGCGAGTGGCACGAAAACCAGTCGTTGCCGGTCGACAGCTTCGTCATCGCCGACGGCCTGCACATGAACGACTGGGGCTACGCCTGCTTCGCGCAGCTGTTGGGCGACGACATCATCAAATCGGTAGGGCAGATCAAGCTCGGCGTGAACGTGCCCGCCGAAGTGCGGACGTATCGGCCGATGTGACTCGCGCTCACGCGCGTGTCATCCACTTGCGCGGCGGCCAGTGGAAACACTCCGCCGTCGTCCTGGACAAGCGAGCGATAGCGAGCGCGATCCAGGACCCATTACCACAGGGCGATGTCGTTAGCGCGATCATCGACCAGACGAGCCTAACCGGTAGATTCCGCGGTATGGGTCCTGGCTTCCGCCAGGACGACAGCGGAGATTGTGGCGTCGTCGCGCACCCAAACTGATTTGCCCGTCGGGCAAATTGCCTGCGCGATTTTCGCATCAAGCCTCGCTTGCCACCGCCTCCCAGCCGGCCAAATCGCCTGCGCCAAAAAACTAATTTTGCAAGCCCGATCAATCCGATCCGGCGCGTTACCCATAACCTCGCAAAAACTTCTCTTCCATTTTTCCGAAATTTATGTTTTGTCTCCCCGCATCCCGCCGCCGCCAGAGGGGCGTATCGCGATCGTCACGGACGTAGGCAGCGGGAGGCGATGGACGCAGGCAACTTCGAAAGACGAGTGTTGTTGTCGCGGACGGCCAAGGCGCGTGGTCCCGATCCCCCGACGCTGGGATCAAGTTTCGCAGTGTCGCGATGTCGGCCCTATCGGACCGACACGCTGAGATCTGCGAGGCGACGGTGGCTACAAAGCCCGGTACACCGGGGAGAGCGCGCGGATAGACCGTTAAAACCAATCGCGCAGGGAAGGCCGGACTGTTTCGGCGGACCTGTAGTGGCTAACGCGTGTGCTTTCTACCTTTGCACGCGCGGCTGCGGGTGCGCAAAACACCCGGCTTTCCCTGCGCCCTCCGATTTCTGAGGGATACGCAAGATGCAGAACTCGGGCATTCGTGCCGCGGGAATGCTGGCGCTCGCAATGACGGCGATGTAACTCCGCCCCGTCGTCCTGGACAAGCGAGCGTAGCGAGCGCCGATCTAGGACCCATTACCACAGGCGGATGTTGTTGGCGGGATCGTCGACCAGATGAGTCCGACCGAGAGATTCCGCGGTATGGGTCCTGGCTTTCGCCAGGACGACAAAGGAGTTTGCTACTCCGCCTTTGGCTCACACCTTCTCCAGCGCCTGCGCGAGGTCCTCGATCAGATCATCCGCGTGCTCCAGCCCCGTCGAGAAGCGAATAAACCCGTCGCTGATGCCGAGCTCGGCGCGGGCTTCGGGTTTCAGGCGCTGATGGGTGGTGGTGGCGGGATGGGTGACGAGGCTCTTGGCGTCGCCGAGATTGTTGGAGATCTTGGCGAGCTTCAGGCCGTTGAGACAGCGGAACGCGCCGGCCTTGCCGCCCTTCACCTCGAAGCCGACCAGCGTCGAGCCGGCACGCATCTGCTTCTTCACCAGTTCGGCCTGCGGATGATCGGCGCGGCCGGGATAGACCAGCCGCGAAATCTTCGGATGCGAGGCAAGCGCATCGGCTACCTTCGCCGCGGTCTCCGTCTGTGCGCGGACGCGCACCGCCAGCGTCTCCAGTCCCTTGAGCAGCACCCAGGCGTTGAACGGCGACAGCGACGGTCCGGTCTGGCGCATGAAATTATGCAGATGCTCGGCGATGAAGGCTTCCGACGAGAGGATCACGCCGCCGAGGCAGCGGCCCTGGCCGTCGATATGCTTGGTCGCGGAGTAGACCACGACGTCGGCGCCGAGCGACAGCGGGCTCTGCCAGATCGGCGTCGCAAACACATTGTCCACGATCAGCCGCGCGTCGCCGGCATGCGCGATCTCGGCAATGCCGGGAATGTCGAGCACGTCGAGCGTCGGATTGGTGGGGCTCTCCAGGAACAGCGTTTTGGTGTTCGGCCGCATGGCCTTCTTCCACTCATCGAGATCGAGCCCGTTCACCATCGTCGTCTCGATGCCGTAGCGCGGCAGCAGGTCTTCCACCACATAGCGGCACGATCCGAACACCTGCTTGGAGGCCACGACATGGTCGCCGGCCTTCAGTGGCGCCAGCACGGCCGTGGTCACCGCGGCCATGCCGGTCGCGGTCGAGCGGCAGGCTTCCGCGCCTTCGAGCTCGATCATGCGGCGTTCGAACATCGAGATCGTCGGATTGGAATAGCGCGAATAGATGAAGCCGGGGTCTTCGCCCTTGAAGCGCGCCTCGCAGAGCTCGGCGCTCTCATAGACGTAGCCCTGGGTGAGGAAGAGGCCCTCGGACGTTTCGCCGAATTCCGAACGAAGCGTGCCGGAATGGACAAGGCGGGTTTCGGGGCGATAGTGGGCCGTCGGCGAGGCGGCAGTAGATTTGGACATGTGACCTCCTGCATGACCGCGCGTGACGCGGCCACAAAAAAACCGGCCTGGGAGAGCTCCTCAAGGCCGGGATCACACGTGTCCCCGGCCTGTTTAGCGATTTATTTAACGTGGCTGCAAGCCGGCCGGCTCAAATCACCACGGGATAAGTCATGCTCTTATTCGCCACCGAGCTTCCCGTCAAGGCGGTCATCGGATAAGGCCGTAAAAGGCCTTATTTTCGCGCATGATCCGGAAAAGTGGGCGCCGGTTTTCCGAAAAGATCATGCGCAAACAATAAACTAAAAGCACGGTGGGGTTTGGATGAACCCCACCGTGCTTTGGGGTTTTAAGGGTTCAGAGGGACTGCGCTTTGTCATTTTCACTCCCCAGGGATGCCAACGGCATTCTGCCCGACCGCATGATCGCGGCGATGGCGGAGGCCGGCCTGATCCTGCCCGAGTACCCCTTTGTCGAAAGCCAGATCCAGCCGGCCAGCCTCGACTTGCGTCTCGGCGATACGGCCTATCGTGTCCGCGCGAGCTTCCTTCCGGGACCCGGCGCGACCGTTGCCAGGCGCATCGACGAATTGAAGTTGCATGAAATCTCGCTCGCGGACGGTGCGGTGCTCGAGACCAACTGTGTCTACATCGTGCCGCTGCTGGAAAGCCTCGCGCTGCCGAAGGAAATCGTCGCCGCCGCGAACCCGAAAAGCTCGACCGGCCGGCTCGACGTCTTCACCCGCGTGATTGCCGACGGCACGCGCCGCTTCGACATGATCGGCGCCGGCTATCACGGGCCGCTTTATGCCGAGATCAGCCCGAAGACGTTTCCGGTGCTGCTGCGCGAAGGCTCGCGGCTGTCGCAGGTGCGCTTCCGCACGGGCGAAGCGATCCTCAATGCCGACGAACTCAACGCGCTGCACAAGGCCGAGCGGCTGGTTGACATCGACAATGCCGACCTCACCGCCGGTGTTGCGCTGTCCGTCGATCTTTCCGGCGAAGGCTCGGGCGGCTTTGTCGGCTATCGCGCCAAGCGCCACACCGGCGTGGTCGATGTCGATCGCCGCAGCGGCTATGCGACGGAGGAGTTCTGGGAGCCCATCAAGGCCCGCCAGGACGGCAGCCTGATCCTCGACCCCGGCGAGTTCTATATCCTCGCGTCGAAAGAGGCGGTGCAGGTGCCACCGGACTATGCCGCGGAGATGGTGCCGTTCGATCCGCTGGTTGGCGAATTCCGCGTGCACTATGCCGGCTTCTTCGATCCCGGTTTCGGCTATGCCGGCGCCGGCGGCGAGGGGGCGCGCGCGGTGCTCGAAGTGCGCTCGCGCGAGGTGCCGTTCATCCTCGAGCACGGCCAGATCGTTGGCCGCCTCGTCTACGAAAAAATGCTGACGCGGCCGGATGCGATGTACGGCCATCGCATCGGCTCGAACTATCAGGCCCAGGGCTTGAAGCTCTCAAAACATTTTCGGGTGTAGCACCGATGCGGCGGGTGCCAATCGCTGTTGTTTCGCTGATTGCCGCAGTACTTGCTTCGTCTGCGGTGGCGCAGACGGAGGCGCCAAAGGCGAACGCCACGCCGGCGCAAATGGCGGAATACCTCGTCAAGCTCGCTGAATACGATGCCGCACGCGCGGCCTATCAGGTGCGCGCCGCGCCCTATTGGGCGGAGGTCAAGGCCAAGCGCGCCGCGCGCTTTGCCAAGCGCCGCGGGCACAAGGAAATTGCGCTCGATGATTATGTGCTGACCCAGCCGCCGGAATACACCGGGCCGAAAAAGCCGATCGATCCGGCTTCGACCAGGCACGAGGTCCCGGTCGTCGCCGATTTCCTGCAAGCTGCCGCGCAGCAATTCGACTTCGCGCCGGAGCAGCCGGCGCGCGAGATCGACTTCAAGCGAGCCTATGCACGGGTTGCGTTGGCCGCGGGACTGACGAAAGACCAGGCCGTGCGGGTCTATGCGTTCGAGGCCACCGGCAACGGCAATTATGACCTCGAGGCGGGCCAGGAGTTCGATCGCAATGCGCTCGCGATCACCACCGCGCTCGGTTACAACCAGTTGCTCTCGACCAACAGCGTCGAGCTACTGGCCGAGCAAGGCAAGCAATTCATCGAGACGCTGAAGAGCCGCTCGGCCGAAGCGCCGGCTGCGAAGCGAGCCGCGCTGGAGAAGAAGACCGCCGTCCTGCAGAAGATGGTGACGTTCGCGCGCTCGGTGCGCGATGACTGGAATGTGCATGAGCGGCTCGGCCGCACGCCGAAGGGGCTCGGCATCCACGCGCTCAATCTTGACATCGATATCGGCCCGCTGCTGCAGGCGCAGAAGCTGATGAACTCGGTGAATTTCGCCAGGGAGCGCGGATATTCGGAGCCGCTGACCGCGGCTGAGCTCGAAATGATGAACCTCACCGGCGACGGCAACGGTTTTGACATCGTGACGCTGCCTCAGGCGATGCGCACGCGGGTGCCGACCTCGAATTTCTTCACCCAATCCGGCTATGAGCACAATCCCGTCGCGCGCAAGAACAACACCGTCGCCGCGCTGCTCTCTGCGACCGACGCGGTGATGGACCGCGAAATGCAATTGCCGGGCGCCAAGGATCTCGCCGCATCATTCTAGTTTGTTTTCGACGCCGCATCCGCCGCCGGCGTCACCCGCCAGATCGTGTTGCCGACATCGTCGGCGACGAGGAGCGCACCCTCGCGGTCGAGACGCACGCCGACGGGACGGCCCTGTGCTTCGCCCTTGTCGTTGAGGAAGCCCTTGAGGATATCGCGTGGCGGCCCCGAAGGCCGGCCGTTGGCAAAGGGCACGAAGATCACCTTGTAGCCGGCGCGCGGCTTCCGGTTCCAGGAGCCGTGCTGGCCGATGAAGGCGCCGCCCTCCATATCAGGCGGGAAGAGATGGCCGGCATTGAAGGTGAGACCGAGCGAAGCGGTATGCGCGCCGAGTGCATAGTCCGGCGCGATCGCTTTCGACACCAGATCGGGCTGCTGCGGCTTCACGCGGTCGTCGACGTGGTCGCCGAAATACGAGTAGGGCCAGCCATAGAAGGCGCCGTCCTGCAGCGAGGTCATGTAATCAGGCACGAGGTCGTTGCCGAACTCGTCGCGCTCGTTCACCGTCACCCACAACGCGCCGCTCTGCGGCTGCCAGGATGGTCCGTTCGGATTGCGCAGGCCCGAGGCGAACACGCGCGCCTTGCCGCTCGCGCGGTCGATTTCCAGCACGTCGGCACGGCCCGCTTCCGCCTCCATGCCGTTCTCGCCGATATTGCTGTTGGAGCCGACCGTTGCGTAAAGCTTGCTGCCGTCGGGGCTCGCCGTCAGGTCCTTGGTCCAGTGATAGTTGATGCTACCGGCAGGCAGGTCGGTGACCTTCACGCCGGGCATAT
Source organism: Bradyrhizobium sp. (assembly GCA_035487555.1). Classification (GTDB taxonomy): domain Bacteria; phylum Pseudomonadota; class Alphaproteobacteria; order Rhizobiales; family Xanthobacteraceae; genus Bradyrhizobium. Next base: position 16,000 of record DATHMA010000040.1, read on the forward strand.
TGATCTCGGTCACCCCCGAGAAATAGGGGAAGCGCAGGATCGCATCGGTATCGGCGACATAGAAATCATCCCCGACCAGCACCATGCCGAATGGCGAGTTCAGTCCCTTGATGAAGACGCTTCTGACGTCGGCCACGCCATCGCCGTCGGTGTCGCGCAGCAGCGTGATCCGGTTCGCGCTCGGCGTGTCGGCGCCGGCCCATTTTTGGAATTGCTTGGCGATCCATCCCTTGATGCTGAGCTTGACCTGCGGCTTTGGCGGCGCGTTGGTTTCGGCGACCAGCACGTCGCCATTCGGCAGGACATAGACCGCGCGCGGATGATCAAGCCCGGTCGCGAACTCGGTCACCGCCATGCCGTCGGCGGCCTTGGGTTTGCCGCCTGCCGGCCAGCCGACGGCGGAAGCGACGTTGACCGTGGGGATCTTGGAATGCTGCGGCTCGGGAAGCGCCGGCGACGCTCCATAGCTGTCCTTCGCGGTAACGGTGTCGCCGGGATCGCTGCCGCCGCAGGCCACGAGCGTCAGCGCCACCGACAGGACCGGCACTGCCATCAGGAGATTTTTGCGCATGGCAGCTCCTTGCTTCGGCGACGACGCCGTGCAGAGAATTAGCAGGGTTCGCGGCGGTGGTCGTGAATTTCGCGTGAAGAAATTGGGGAGTGAACATGGATGCAGCCGGGGACCGCGCACAATCCGCGCTATGGTTAAAATGGCGTAGCATAGCCGAACTCTACCACGCCTGTTTCACCGGGTTGACGCTCACTGTCGTGACGCGCCGCAGCACGCGCGAGGCGGCCGAGTTCATGTTCCGCGTGTTCCGCCGCCAGCAGCAGGAGCGTTTCCTGCCGGGCCTGAAGAAGCTCGGCCTCGATCATCTGCCGCCGGCGGTCGCGGCCGCGCAGTATCATTATCTCTCGAACTGGATCGGCGGCGTGCATGTCGAATACATGTACGAGAGCGACCGCAAGGCCTGGATCCGCTATCCGCCGCCGCGCTGGGCATGGAAGGGCACCGCGATCTGCGGCATCCCCGGTGAGGTGTCGCGCGCGATGCTGCGCGGCTGGCACGCCAACAACGGCGCAGCCCTCGGGGATTTGAGATTGGGCTTTGTCTGCACCAAGCAGGCGGTCGACGGCCAGGACGGGCTTGAAGGCTATTATTACCAATTCGACCATCCGCTCGAACCGGATGAACGGCTGGTCTTCGCCCGCCATCTCGAAGCACCGCTGTTCGATCCGGCGCAAGCGCCGGCGCTGCCGGTCGATAGCTGGCCGAAGCCGCGGCTGGAAAAGGCCTATCGCAACTATGCGATGGAGTATGTGAAGACGGCCGCGCCCGTGATGGTGCAATTGTTCGGGCCCGATGAGGCCGGCCATCTCCTGCATCTCACCGGCAAGCTGATCGGCATGCAGTATTTCGATGAGGTGGCGCAGGCTCTCGGCGAGAGGCGCGGCGGCGCAAAGGAGTTTGCGAGCTTCCTGCTCGCGCTATTCGCAGCTCAGGACGATGCTGCGGAGGTGGTACAATCCGAAGGCGCGTTCGAAATCCGCCAATCAAGCTGGAAGCTGATGGCCGATGTCGGCGATGCGCATCCAGCCTGCGCGCGTGTGCTGGAAGGCCTGTTCGAGGGGTTGGCCGCCGGTTGCGGCCGTCATATCGGCGTGCGCATGCGGCCCGGCAGCGGCGGCAAGCCGCCGTTCATCTGGTCGATCGGATAGGCAGGTTTGCGCGCTTAGTGCCGCCGGCGCCGGTGGCCGCCGCCGAAATTGGCCATGCGCATCATCGGGCCGATCATGCCCATGATGTCGCCGCCTCCGCCGCCGCCGAGCATGCCCATCATGCCCGCCATGTCGCCGCCGCCCATGCCGCCGGGGATCATGCCGCCCATACCGCCGGGAATCATGCCTCCCATGCCGCCTAAGCCGCCGCCGCCCATCATGCCGCCGAGGCCGCCGCCTTCCATCATCTGCCCCATCATCGGGCCCATGGTCTGCATCATCATGGCAAAGCGCCGCTTACCCATCCTCGCCTTCATCATCTCCAGCA
>DATHMA010000041.1:0-3006 GCA_035487555.1 Bradyrhizobium sp.
CTTCCAGAGGGCTGGCGCGGGTCTTTGCGACCAATCACCGCGCGGAGGATTGTGATCCAGTTCACACGCACAGAGACGCGGCAGGTGGGACGTTCAGATCATCAAACAACGTAAGCGGTGTTGCCTTCCCACGTTTCGGTAGGGTCCGGGTTGTGGCGTAATGCCGACCCATGAGCGATGATTTTGACATTAGGCTTGAACGTAAGCTTGAAAGCAAGGCGGGCGGGCGGGGTGGCGGCGTCACGGACGTGCGGCGGATCGAGCTGATCACGGGCGCTGGGCGCCGGCGGCGATGGTCGAGTGAGGACAAGGCCCGCATCGTGGTGGAGAGCCTCGAGCCCGGCGTCAGCGTGTCGGAGGTGGCGCGGCGCCATGGGCTAAGTCCGCAGCAGTTGTTCGGGTGGCGTCGAAAGGCCCGGACGTCGTCTCATGAAGCTGGGAACGCGGCGCCGGCGGATCGGCGAGCGACGGATCCAGCACCGCGGCAGCGTCGTCGCAGAGGCAACCAATTGCCAACACCTGAGGTCTGTAGCGACACGCCGGCGTTTGCGCCGGTGATGATCGCAGAGTCGGCACGATCGTCGCCACGGATATCTTCTCGACCGCCCGCCGCCGATTCCGGCACGATCGAGATCGCGATCGCCGACGCCGTGGTGCGTGTCATCGGCCAGGCCGAAACTGAGGCGATCGTCGCCGTGTTGCGAGCGTTGCGGAGGGTATCATGATTACGGCTGGAACAGACTTGCGGGTGCTCGTGGCCACGCGCCCGGTGGACTTTCGCAAACAGGCGGACGGCCTCGCCGCCATCGTGCAGGCGGCGCTTGGCGCTGATCCGTTCTGCGGCACGGTCTACGTGTTCCGCTCCAAGAGGCTCGACCGGGTGAAGCTGTTGTGGTGGGACGGAACAGGCATCTGCCTGATGACGAAGCGATTGGAGAGCGCGCAGTTTCGCTGGCCGCCGATCGAAGACGGGATGTTGAAACTGTCGGCGGTGCAGCTCTCCGCACTGCTGGAAGGTGGCCAGTGGGCGAGCGTGGAGCGGCGGGAAGTGACCCGACCGAGTGCTACGCAATGATGCTGCGACACGACGACTCAGGCTCACAATCGTTGCTGCGCGCGGCGACAGAATCATCGACACTCTGGCTGATCTTCGGCAAGCTGCACCGGCCTACGATGGAAGTGGAAGTAAGCGACACGCTGCCAGACGACGCTGACGCGTTGCGCGCGCTGCTGCTGGCCGAGCGCGCAAATTATGCAGCCATCGTCGCCGAGCGCGACAAGCTCATCATCCGCAACGCACGGCTCGAGGCGATCAACGCCGAGATCCGCCGCGCGCTATTTGGCCGCAAATCCGAGCGCATCACCGACGAGCAGCTATGGCTCGCGCTGGAGGAGCTCGAGACCTCGCTCGCCAAGGCCGAGGCAGAGGAGGAGAAGGCTGATCCCGCGCTCAAGGCCGCCGGGAAGCGCAAGCGCCGCGCCAGCCGCGATGAGAGCCTCGATCACCTGCCGCACGAGGAAGTGGTGATCGAACCCGAAAGCAAGGCGTGTCCGTGCTGCGGCGGCGAACTGCACGTCATCGGCGAGGACACCTCCAAGCGGCTCGACAAGGTGCCGGCCAAGGTGCGCGTGATCGTGACCCGGCGGCCGAAATATGCCTGCCGGAGCTGTGAGAAGACCGGCGCCGACACGGTCGCCGGTGTGATCCAGGCCAAGGCGCCGGCGCGGCTGATCGAAGGCGGCTTGCCGACGGAGGCAATGGTCGCCGACGTGGTGGTGTCCAAGCACGCGGATCATCTTCCACTGTATCGGCAGTCGCAGATCCTCGCCCGCCATGGCGTGAAGATCGAGCGCTCGACCTTGGCGCAGTGGGTCGGTGCGGCCGCTGCCGAGCTGCAGCCCCTGCACGATCATCTGATCGATCAGCTCAAGGCATCGCCGCGGCTGTTCTGCGACGAGACGCGCTGTCCGGTGCTCGATCCCGGCGCTGGCAAGACCAAGACCGGATATCTTTGGGCAATCGCGCGTGATGACCGGCCATGGGGCGGAGGTTTGGATGCGACGGGACATCCGCGGCATCCGGGAAGCGGTCCGCCGGCGGTGGCCTACTCCTATGCGCCGGGCCGCGGCGGCGAGCATGCCGCCAGGCTGCTCCACGGCTTCAACGGCATCCTGCAGGTCGACGGCTACGCGGCCTACAAGAAGCTCGCCGCGCCGACCCGGTCTGGTGGGCCGGTGACGCTGGCCTATTGTTGGAGCCACCTGCGGCGACAGTTCTACGAGGTCTATGTCGGCGGCAATGCGCCAATCGCGACCGGGGCACTCGCCCGCATCAAGCTGCTCTACGACATCGAGGCAGAGGTCCGTGGCTCGCCGCCCGAACGGCGGCGCGCGGTACGGCAGCAACGATCAAAACCCATCGTCGAAGCCTTGAAGCCCTGGTTCGAGGACAATCTCGCCAGGATGTCGAAGGGCAGCAAGATCGCCGAAGCGATCGCCTACGGCCTCAACCACTGGGACGGCTTGTGCCGCTTCCTGGAAGACGGCCGCATCGAGATCGATTCCAACACCGTCGAGCGTTCGATCCGCGGTTTGGCCCTGACAAGGAAGAACGCGCTGTTCGCCGGCCACGATCGTGGCGCGGCGGGCTGGGCCATGATCGCCTCGCTACTTGAAACGTGCAAACTCAATTCCGTCGATCCTCTCGCCTGGACCACCGACGTCCTCACCAAGCTCGTCAACCGTTGGCCGGCGTCCCGCATCGACGAGCTAATGCCCTGGGCCTATGCCGCCAAGCACCGATAAGCCGCCGTCCGTGTAGCGGAAGCCCGCTTACTTTGTATCGGCCCCTCCTGTTCCGGGGTGGCGGCCTCTACCTGTTGTGCGCGTCACAAATGACGCAATTTGATTAGTTACGCCCCTTGAAATTTTGCTGCAGTGCACCATATGTTAGGTTCACAAACCGATCCTCCATAGGACCGAGAGAGATTTCAAATGAACAATGTT
>DATHMA010000042.1:0-37490 GCA_035487555.1 Bradyrhizobium sp.
CTTCATGATAGGCGGTGAGGGCCTTCTCCTGCTCCGTCATCACCAGCGATTTTCGCTCGGCGCCCATCATCACCTTGTCTTTGGCGTCCTCGAACTCGATCTGGGTCACCATGCGCTTGTTGCGGCGCGCGGCGGTAAGTGCCGCCTCGTTGACGAGGTTCATCAGGTCGGCGCCGGAGAAGCCGGGCGTGCCGCGGGCAATGGTTTTCAGGTTGATATCCGGCGCCAGCGGCACCTTGCGGACGTGAACCTTGAGGATCTGCTCGCGGCCGACGACGTCGGGATTCGGCACCACTACCTGGCGGTCGAAGCGGCCCGGGCGCAGCAGCGCCGGATCCAGCACGTCGGGCCGGTTGGTGGCGGCGATCAGGATCACGCCCTCATTGGCCTCGAAGCCGTCCATCTCGACCAGCAACTGGTTCAGCGTCTGCTCGCGCTCGTCATTGCCGCCGCCCAGCCCAGCGCCGCGATGACGGCCGACCGCGTCGATTTCGTCGATGAAGATGATGCAGGGCGCGTTCTTCTTGGCCTGCTCGAACATGTCACGCACGCGCGAGGCACCGACGCCGACGAACATCTCGACGAAGTCGGAACCGGAAATGGTGAAGAACGGCACATTGGCCTCGCCCGCGACCGCACGCGCGATCAGCGTCTTGCCGGTGCCGGGAGGGCCGACCAAGAGCACGCCGCGCGGAATCCGCCCGCCGAGGCGCTGGAACTTGCCGGGGTCGCGCAGGAATTCGACGATCTCCTGCAGATCCTGCTTGGCCTCGTCGACGCCGGCGACGTCCTCGAAGGTGACGCGGCCATGCGCTTCAGTCAGCATCTTGGCGCGCGACTTGCCAAAGCCCATTGCCTTGCCGGCGCCGCCCTGCATCTGCCGCGACAGGAAGATCCACACGCCGATCAGCGCGATGAACGGCAGCCAGGACACGAGCAGCGACACGAACCACGGCACGTTGTCACCCGGCGGCTTCGCGGTGATCTGCACCTTGCCGTTATAGAGGCGCGTCACCAGCGACGGGTCGTTCGGCGCGTAGGTCTGGAAGGAGGTGCCGTTGTTGTAGGTACCGTGAATCTCGGGGCCCTGGATCACGACGTCGCGGACATTGCCCTTATCGACATCGGTCAGAAGCTGCGAGAACGAGATATCTTGCGAGGAAGCGCGTTGACCGGGATTCTGGAACAGCGTGAACAGCGCCAACAGCAACAGGACGATGATGACCCAGAGGGCGAAATTGCGCAGATTGGCGTTCATCGATTTTCCTTCGTGGTCGCGCGAATCGCGGCCTTTGTCCTTTCGGACCTATCCTTGGTAGCCACGAGGGAATCCCCTCCTCGACCACATTGCAATTTAGGTGCCGCTCGCCTCGATGCCAAGGGAACCACGCCGGACTATTTAACGCATCCGGGGACGATTCCCGTGCAAAAAATGACTGTCGAAGCGGCCTTTTCTGGGGTGGTTAAGACACCGGGTGGGATTAACGCGCAAACGACGGTGTTATTTGCCACTTTGCGAGGCTTCTCTCCGCCGCCTTGTACTCCTCCTTGGAGGCGCCGGCTCGATCCGAACCCTCCCCTGGCCGACGCTCACCAGTGCGCCGGCCAAGGTCTGTCTTAGCCTGATTTGCTTGGCCCCGGGGCTGCTTTTGGGGGACTTTGGCGCCAAATGGCGGTCCAATTGGACAAGCAGGGCCTCGACTTTGCCGAGCTCGGCCGGCCCTTCATGACCGAAGCGGTTGATGGCGCGCATCAGAAGGCGGAGCCTGATCTCTTCGGGGAGCGCCGCAAAGGCTTCCGCATCGAGCTCGCGTCCGTCCTTGCGCGGCGCAGCCCCGCCCTTGAGCACGAGATAGCGCTCGGCGCCGTCGGTGAGAACTTCGACCGCCTCATTGGCACGCGAGAGCCGCGCGGCAAGCCGCGCAAGACCGCGGGCATCGCCGCCCTCGGCCGCCAGCATCGGCAGCAATGCGCGCAAACGCGGCCGCGTGAAAGCCGTGTCGTGGTTGGTGGGATCGTCGGCGAAATCGATCTTCGCCTTGATCAGCGTCGCGACCAGGCGGGATTTCGGGATCGAGAGCAAGGGACGTGCGAGCGTGATGCCATCGCGGTCCGTCTCGCGGGCCATCGCCGACAGACCCGCGATGCCGCTGCCGCGCAACAGCCGCATCAGAAGCGTCTCGGCCTGGTCGTCGCGGGTATGGGCGGTGAGGATGTGGCGCGCGCCGGCGCTGCGGGCGGCTTGCGCCAGCAGGCGATAGCGCTCCGCCCTCGCCGCCGCCGGCACGCCGGAGGAAGGTTTTGCGCCATTCCAGCGCATCGTACGATGCTCGACGTCGAGCGTGTGGGCTAGCTCCTTCACCTCACGCGCCTCGCGCGCGGCTTCCGCTCGCAAACCGTGATCGACGGTGACGGCCACCAGCCGCGGGCCGCGCGACAAAGCGCGGCGCCAGCGCGCGGCGAGCCACATCAGCGCGACCGAGTCAGGCCCGCCGGACACCGCCAGCAGCAGCGCGGGCGCGCCCTTCCAGTCCGCGAAAAGCTCTTTCGCATCACTGGCCGAGATCGGGGATTCGTCGTCGTCTCGCATGGCGGAGAACGTGCCGAGCGCTGCGTTATCGTAGCCCGCATGAGCGACAGCGATATGCGGGACCCGGGTATCGCTCCGCTCACCCGGGCTACGAAGCTTCGTCTCGCACGGCGTTGCCGCGTTCAAAGCCCGGCGTATTCTAGGCGCGCAAACGGCGTGGCGCTACATGGCGCCGCGCAGCGCCGCTAGCACTTCACCTTCTTCTGCTCGCGGTCGACGGCGGCTTTGACGCCGGCGGACGAGCGCGGATATTTGCGTACCACCTCGCCGAAGGCGGCGCAGGCGGCTTCCTTCTCCTTCAGCGCCGCGAGCGACTGTCCGAGCCGGAGCAGCGCATCCGGCGCCTTCGCGGACTTGTCGAATTTGGTGGTGACGGTGAGGAAGATTTCGGCGGCGTCGCGATATTGCTGACGCTGGAAATAGCTCTCGCCGAGCCAGTATTGGGAATCGCCGACCAGCGGATCGCTCGGATATTTGTCCGCAAAGTTCTTCATGGTCTGCTCGGCGAGCGCGTAATCCTTGCGCTGCATGTAGCCGATGCCGAGGTCGTATTCGTCGCGCGGCGTATTCGTGGGTGGTGCGGTGGCAAGCTGCCCGCCAGTGCCATTTGGATTGCGCGGCGGCGGAGGCGGCAGGGCGCCCGGCTGCAGGCCGGCCTGGGTGTTGTTGGCCGGCGGCGCCACGCCCGCCGACAAATCGAGCGGCGCGCCGGGGTCGCGGCCTCCGGGGGCACCGACGGAACCGTCGGCCGGCATCGGAAGCCGGCCGCCGCCAAGTGCCTGCGGCGCGCCGGGCGCATTCGGATTCTGGCTGGGATCGAAGGCATCGCCACGGCGACCGCCTCTGCCCGGATTGTCCTGGACGATCGGCGCAGGGCTCGCCATTTGCTGCTGCGGATAACCTGGCTGCGGCTGGGCGTAGCCACCCTGCGGCTGCTGCGCATACCCGCCTTGAGGCTGGTTATAGCCGCCCTGCGGCTGGGTGGCGCCGCCTTGTTGAGGATAGCCCGCTTGATAACCCCCTTGGGCCGGCTGGCCGTAGCCCGGACCGGTCTGGGCCGGCGGCACAGCCGCTACATTCGGCTGGTTGCCACCCGGCGCTCCCGGCGCCGGCGACGCACCGAGCTGGCGCAGCCGATCCTCGAGCTGGCGGTTCTTGTATTGCAGTTCCTCGTTCTGGCCGGTGACCTGCCGAAGCTGCTCTTCCAGTTTCTGGATCCGCAGCTCCGGATCCTGGTCATCTTGCGCAAAAGCCTGCGAAGGCAGCGCGAGCAACACGGCGATGGCCGCAGCACCGGTCACTTTGAGAAAACTGAACGACATTTTGCCCTGATCAGGAAATCAGCCCGACACCGGCGAGCGGCGACACATAGGGAGAGGGACTACGCCAAAAATGTGACTGTTACAAACCACCAAAATGAAACCGGCGCCCGAAGGCGCCGGAAATCCATTTTGGCGCATGATCATGCGTCGTCTTACGCGGCCTTACGAGTTCGCGTTCAGGACGGTGACGGCACGGCGGTTCTGCGACCAGCACGAGATGTCGTTGCAGACCGCGACCGGGCGTTCCTTGCCGTAGGAGATCGTGCGCATGCGGCTCTGGTCGATGCCATGCGCCGTCATGTAGGCCTTGACCGACTGGGCGCGGCGGGCGCCGAGCGCAATGTTGTATTCACGAGTGCCACGCTCGTCCGCATGGCCTTCGATCGTGAACTGGTAGCGCGGATAGGTCTGCAGCCACTGGATCTGCTTGTCCAGGGTGGCGGCGGCCTGCGGAGAGAGATCGGTCTGGTCGCTCTCGAAGAAGACGCGGTCGCCGACATTGACAACGAAGTCCTGCTGGCTACCCGGCGTGGCCGCGCTGGCATTGGCGTCCATACCTAGGTTCTTGTTGGCGCAAGCGCCCATTGACAGCGCGACCGCAAGCACTGCGGCGAGCTTCAATCCCTGGAGGAAACGCATAGATGATTTCATTCCGGAGCCTCCACGCTCACGTCTTGGTACTGTCATCCGGTCTACAGGGGCTTGGTTAAGCGAACGTTCCGTCAACCTTGATGAGGTGTTGCCGGACCCGTTCAAATGCCCCCGAACGGCGAAAAGCGACCGCGATGGTTAATGAGTTGTAAATGTGGCGCGAGGGTGAAGGCAAGCCGCATCAAACGGCGGAACTGCCGGTTTCAGCCAGTATTTTGGTGAACCTACTGAGATGGCGTCGCAAAATGCGGTCGAGGCGACCCAACCGCGGCCGGCAGGTCAGGACGCAGCCGTTGCCGGATTGATCTGTGCCGACACCAAAGACGGCCGGGACAACGCCTTGCGCTGGTTAACGCGGTCGAACAGCATCCGGCGCTCGAACGCGTTTGACCGCATGATGGGAAAACGCGCCAGGATCTTTTCCCGAACCTTCGGGAAATCCGACGCCATCAGGATCACCTTCTTGGTGTCCCAGCCCGGGAACGGACGCGGCTCGGAAATCGCCTCCGACAAAAGCACACGGCGATAGAACGCCTGGTGATCCGTGCGCACCATCGCGAGGCCCGTATCGGCGCTGAAATAGTCGCAGGCCATATAGGCGAGCCGGACCGTGAGATAGGGGAGTTCCGGAAACCGCCGGGCTTTGTCCGGGTCCGCCGTGAAGCGAGCGGGATCGATGAAGACCTCGCCTCGATCCAGACGTTCGTGAAGGATGTCACCGAACAATTCGGTCGTGTAGGAATCGCGCCATTCCGATGTCAGGACATGGAGGCGGAACGAACCACAGAGCTCTCCGTCGACGAAGATGCCAAACAGCCAGACGTTGGGCGAATCGTCATAGCGATCGGTGACGCGCAAAGTCTCCGACGGTGAAATCAATCCACCATGGAGATAGGCTCTGTAACGCATCAGATAGATGAGATCTTTCTCTTCGGGAGTTTCGATGAGGCGGTAATCGACTCGATCAAACAGCCCTGCACCTCGCACATTCAGCGACGGTTGCAGCTCGGCCCCAGCCTTCATACGTTCAACACTCCAGGCAACTTCCGCGGGTGTGAACACTTTAATACCTTCTTAACGAATTTGCAAAGGATTGGAGAGGTTAGGGTTAATCGCGTCGGTCGCTTTTAGGCCTGCGGTTGGGAAAGAAAGTTCCACACTTCAGGGTTGTCCGGGGACAGGGGTGATCAGGCGATGGAGCGCGACGGCAGCAGGATCAGCTGGTCGTCGCTCATGCGCCTTCCATGCGAGGCATTGAGGAGCTGGCGGATCCGCACCGCGGGGACCGGCCGGCTGAACAGATAGCCCTGCGCCTCGCTCACCGTGCCGTCGGCCGAGATGCGCTCGAGCTGCTCATTGGTCTCGATGCCTTCCACCACGACCGACATGCCGAGATCGGCGGACAGGCGGGCGACGCCGCGCAGCAGCGTCAGCGGGCGATCGCTGTCGGTGCCTTCGAGGAAGGAGCGGTCGATCTTCACCTTCTGCAGCGGGAAGTTATGCAGATAGCTGAGGCTCGAATAGCCGGTGCCGAAATCGTCCAGCGAGATGCGCACGCCGATCGCGCTCAGTTGCGACAGCACGTCGTGGGTCAGCTGCGTGTTGCGGAGCAGCGAGGATTCGGTGATCTCGATCTCGAGCCGGTGCGCCGGCAGACCGGAGACTTCGAGCGCATAGCGCACTTCGCTCAGGATATCGCGCTGATGAAATTGCTGCGGCGAGAAGTTGACCGCGACGCTGACGGCCTCCGGCCACTTCATGCATTCCATGCAGGCCTTGCGCAGGATCCAGCGGCCAAGGTCAATGATCAAGCCCATGTCCTCGGCCACCGGAATGATGTCGACCGGCGACACCGTGCCGCGCACGGGATGATTCCAGCGCAATAGCGCCTCGCAGGTCGAGATCTTGCCCGATTTGAGATTGACCAGCGGCTGATAGTAGAGCTCGAACTCCTCGTTCGCGAGCGCCTTGCGCAGGTCGAGCTCGAGCGTGCGGCGCGACTCCACGATCTGCGCCAACTCGTCGCGGAAGAAGCAGAAGGTGCCGCGGCCGTCCGCTTTCGCCCGATAGAGCGCCATGTCGGCGTTCTTGAGCAGCGTGTCGGCGCTGACGCCGGGAGCGGTCATGGCGATGCCGACGCTGGCGCCGATCTCGACCAGATGATTGTCGATCTTGTAGCGCTCGCTTAAGTTATCGACGATGCGTCGCGCCAGATTGGCGGCATCCTCGGGGCTGTGGATGTTCTGCTGGAACACCACGAACTCGTCGCCGCCGAAGCGCGCGACGAAATCCTCCGGCCGCAGCATGTTGCGCAGACGATCGGCCACCGCGCAGAGCAGCTGGTCGCCGCAGGGATGGCCGAGCGTGTCGTTGACCTGCTTGAACTGGTCGAGGTCGATGAACAGCAGGGCCGAAAGCTCGTCGGCCTCGCGCGGCGCGTTGAGCAGATGCTCGATCTCGTCGCGGAAATTGACGCGGTTGGGCAGCGCGGTGAGCTCGTCGTAACGGGCAAGATGGCTGATCCGCGCCTCGGCGGTACGCCGCTCGGTGATGTCCTCGACCAGCACGACGGCGCCGCCGCCGGCCATCGGCTGGAACGTCCAGGACAGCGAGCGGCCGCGGGCGACGTCCGGATCGGTCGTGATGATGTCGCGGGCCTGCGAATCCTCGATCTCGGCCAGGATGATCCTGCCGCTGACAGCCGAAATCGAACCGGCCGACACGCAGGCGTCGATGACTTCGGAAACGTTGGTCTGGCGGTCGACCATTTCGTCCGGCAGCTTCATCATTTCGCTGAAGCAGTGGTTCATGACCGCGAGACTGCCGTCGGCGCGGAACATGCAGAGGCCGTGCGGCATGTTGTTCAGGGCGGTATCGAACTGGCCCGCGATCGCAGCTTCGCGTTCTCGGGCCACCACGGCCCGCAGGAATATTCGGTGCAAATTGGCCGAGAGCTGGATGATCGCCAGCAGAAACGCGGCGCTCACGATCGACATCGCGATGTAATAAGGCGTGCCGCGCAGCGCCAAAGCGACCACAGGCATGCCGAACATGATCACGGCCTGTAGACGGAAGATCGATTGCCGTCCGTAGGCCCTGCCGGCCGCTCCCGCCACGATACCGGTGGTCACGGACAGGCTGATCATGTGGACGACAGCATCGTCATTGCTGAGCAGCGAGGCGGAGCACCACAGGCCGATGACGGCAGCCTGGATCATTGCCCCGATCCGGTAGCGCTTCTGCCATTCCGCGGATTCTTCGGCGGTCAGGGTCGACTTGCGCGACTGATACAGCCGCAGATCGATGGCACGAAGGGCTCCCGCCAAAAGCAGCAGCGGGACAAACGCCCAGATCAGGGCTTGCCCCGTCTTCAGCGCCGTCAGGGTTGCCGAGAAGGACGAGAAGACGATGCCGGTGAGCACCGTACCAGGAGCCTCGAACAGCGAATCGACGAGCGCCGCCGAAATCATCGGCGAGGCTCCTTGATCGGGCTCTGCGCTCCGGTTGACGAGCTGCATTGGGCTGGTACGCGTCCTGTTTGGAGGCGTAGTTTTACCGATGCGAGATGAAGTCTTTCTGAGAAAACATCGTTAAAAGCGAGTTGTTTTCATATCTCGATCGCTGAAAATTTCATCATAAAATCAATGCACTAGGAAAAGTTTGCCGGGCACTTGAGCGCAATCGTGAAACAACGCGCCAAGTTTTTCGAAAATCAGCGCGCAAGCACAGCCCTTGCGTGTTTTTTCCTAAATTTACGACAATAGCGGCGACCAGGCGGGGTCGGAGGCATAGCCTGGGGTGGGCACACGCTGCTCGTTGCGGCCGGAGACGTCGACCGTGTACAGCGACGGCCCGCTACTGCCGCCGGGATCGCGGAAGAACATCAGGACGCGGCCGTTCGGCGCGAAGGTCGGCCCCTCATTGTGCCAGCCCGAGGTGAGGATGCGCACGCCGGTGCCGTCGGGCTTCATGATGCCGATCGCGAATTGTCCGCCGCCCTGCTTGGTGAAGGCGATGTAATCGCCGCGCGGTGACCACACCGGCGTCGAATAGGTGCCGTCGTCGAAGGGCGAGATGCGCTGGGCCGCCCCGCCCCCGGCCGCCATGAGATAGATCTGCGGCTTGCCGCCGCGATCGGATTCGAAGCAGATCTGGCTGCCATCCGGCGAGTAGGACGGCGACGTATCGATCGCCGGCGTGTCGGTCAGCCGCGTGGTCGACTTCGAGCGCAGGTCCATCACGAACAGGTTGGCGTTGCCCCCCTGCTGCAAGCTCATGATGATGCGCTGGCCGTCCGGCGAGAAGCGCGGCGCAAACGACATGCCCGGGAAATTGCCGACGACCTCGCGCTGTCCGGTTTCGATATTGTAGAGATAGACGCGCGGATCGCCCTGGCCGAATTCCATATAGGTGATTTCCTGCGTCGACGGCGAGAAACGCGGCGTCAGCACGAGATCGGCGCCCCTGGTCAGATAGCGCACATTGGCGCCGTCCTGGTCCATGATCGCGAGCTTCTTGATACGCCGCTCCGCCGCGCCGCTTTCGTCGATGAAGACCACGCGGGTATCGAAATAGCCCTTCTCGCCGGTCAGCCGCTCATAGATCTGGTCGGAGATGATATGCGCGATGCGGCGCCAGTATTCCGGCGAGGTGACATATTGCTGGCCGGTGAGCTGCTGGCCGTTGGCGACGTCCCAGAGGCGGAATTCCGCCTTGAGCCGTCCGTCGCCCTGGCGCGTGACGCGGCCGGTGACCAGGTCCTGCGCGTTGATCTGCTTCCAGCTCGGAAATTGCGGCGCGACGTCGATGTTGTTGATGTGCTCGATGAAGGCAGATGGGTCGATGGGAGCAAAGAGACCGCTCCGCCTCAGATTGTTGGTGATGACGCCGGCGATGTCGGCACCGGCCTGGCCGTCCGCCGGTGTGCCCGGCACGAAGGCGGGGATGGCGATCGGCAGCTGACCTTCACCGGGATTCACTGTCAGCCGCTGCCCCCAAGCGGATGAAGCCCCCAGGGCGGCGACCGTCGTTCCGGTGGCGATCATGAACCGTCGTCGCGTGACAAATGGGAGCTTGCTCATGGGAATCGTTGCCTTCGCCTTTACAATCACAACATGTCTTTGAGGCCGAACGTCATCGGAATGTATTTCCAGGTGTCGTACTGGTTCTTCGGCAGGAATGCGTAAGACTGGCATTGCACGATCGCGCGCTTGGCGCTTTCGGCCAATGCACGGCTGACCGAGCTCGACGGTCCGCGGACGGCGATGATCACGGGTTCGGAGGCAACGCTGCCGTCGGGTCGCAGATTGATGTCGATGTCGACCTCGAACAGGTCGGCGTCCGTTCCATTATAGGGGAAGTTGAAACAGCGGCGCACGGCGCTGACGAATGCGCCCCTCCAGGTCGCAACCAACGCGTTGGAGTGGCCGGTCGGGGTGCCGAGCGCGGCGTTGGAGTTGAGCGTTTCGCCGGTCACCGCCACATGCGACGGATCGCGCTTGTCCAGGAGCTGCGCGATCTTCGACTGATCGAAGGTGCGCTCCTTGGGCTTGGGCGGCTGCGGCGGTGCAGCCTTGGTCTCCTGCTTCGGCGGCGGCTTCTTGGCATCGGCCTTGAGCGCGTCCGCGATCGGATCGTCGGCCTTCTCGTCCGGCTTCTTCTCGGCCTTCTTCGGCTCTTCCTTCTTGGGCTCGGGCTTCGGATCGGGCTTCTTCTCGACCGGTTTCTCCACCGGCTTGGGCGTCGGATCGGGCGCGCTGGTCGAGGTCACGACGTCCTTCTTGTCGATCTTGCCGGTCGGATCATCGGCGGGCTTCGCTTCGGCGACCTTCTCCGCCAGCGGCTTGGGGTTTTCCTTCTTGCCGGTCTTGATGCCCTGCATCATCTTGGAGGTGTCATCCATCGTGATGTCGACGGGAATGACATCCTCCTGCGGCGCTTCGACCGAGCGCGTCGAAAACGTAACCAGGGCCCATCCAAGCACGAGCAAATGCAAGGCGACCGAGACAGTCGTCCCCTTGCGTTCGTTCAGCCTGCGGATGAGTTCCCTCGCCGTCATGTACCCTGATCCGGAACAACAACGATGCTCGCGCGATAGCCCGCATCGCGCGCCAGACCCAACACCTTCATCATGTCGGAATAGCAGGTGTCGCGGTCACCGCGGATCTTGATCGTCTGCTCGCCGGCAGCGCCGTTCGCTTCCTTGATCGCCTTGATCTTGGGTCCGACTTCGTCGATCGGAACCTCGGTGTCACCGAGATAGATGCTGACATTGGAGACGCACTTGCTCTCGCCGGACTTCTTCACCGTCAACTCAAGCGGCTTGGTGTCGGCGTTGTTGGGCGTGCCGCCGGCCGCCTGCGGCAGGTCGACCTGGATGTTCACGGTGAGCAAGGGCGCTGCGACCATGAAGATGATCAGCAGCACCAGCATCACGTCGACCATCGGCGTGACGTTGATCTCCGCCATCACCGGCTTGCGACCCCTGCCGCGACGGCCACCACCGCCGGACGAGCTTGCCACGTTCATCGCCATGTTCTGGTGCTCACCGCTCCACGCGCATTATACCGCCCGTCATCCCCGCTCGTCGATCTGACGGGACAGGATGGCGGAAAATTCATCTGCGAAGCCCTCGAGCCGCTGGGCCTGCCGGTTCACCTCGGAAGTGAACTTATTGTAGAAAATCGTCGCCGGAATGGCGGCAATCAGGCCGACCGCGGTGGCAAACAGCGCTTCCGCGATACCCGGGGCCACCACCGCCAGAGAGGTATTCTTTGACGCAGCGATCGACTGGAAGCTCGACATGATGCCCCAGACGGTGCCGAACAGGCCGACAAAGGGGCCGGCAGAGCCGACGGTCGCGAGCACCAGCAGGCGCCGCTCGAGGCGTTCGATCTCGCGCGCGATCGACACGTTCATCACTTTCTCGATCCGCATCTGCAGGCCGGCGATGGAACGCGCGTGGCTTTCGAAGGAGCGTTTCCACTCGCGCATCGCCGCGACAAAACAGGCCGCCATCGACTGCGTCGGCTTGGCCGCCAGCGCGCGATAAAGTTCTTCGATCGACTCGCCGGACCAGAACGCCTGCTCGAAACGGTCCATTGCACGGCGGGTGCGCGAATACAGGAACATCTTGTCGATCGCGATCGCCCAGACCCAGACCGAGCACGACAACAGCCCGAGCATGACACCCTTCACGATCCAGTGGGCGTGCCAGAACAGGGTGATCAGCGATACGTCTGTGGCCGGCAGCGGCATTGCTGCCTGGGCCACGTCGGCCGGATTCATGAGCGATATCCCCTCAACGCAAATGTCCCAATTTCACGGAGCACGAAGGCTGCCGGCTGCACACCCGCGCAAGCTCGGCGCGGCAATAAGGGCCTGCGCAAGAAGCCTTGTTTGGTCACATGGGAGGCCCGCCGAAGCCTTGAGGCCTGCAATCCCCTGCCAACATGTCAAAACGAGGGCTTTCTGCGCGGCTTTACCCCGCTTACCAAACGCTAATCAGGGTTAACGTCCCGTTACCAAAGGGGAATTTTAACTGCGTCAAATGCGGTCATCCCGCCCTTGAAAGCCCAAATTTAATGGTCCGGACATGAAAAACCGCCCGTTTGCGTCTGTCGCAAACGGGCGGCTCTTATGCCGTCAGGCCTTTTGGGGGCATTACGCCTGAGGGCTATTCCTTCGATCGATCAGCTCTGCGGCGGCGGGTCGTTCGGCGGGGTTGGCGGACGATTGCGATGCTGGTTCATGAACGCGTCGAACTCTTCCTTGTCCTTGGCGTGGCGCAGGCGGCCGAGGAAATCCTTGAACTCCTGCTGCTCCTCCTCCAGGCGACGCAGCGTCTCCTGACGGTATTCATCGAAGGCGCGGTTGCCGCTGGACGGCGGGCCAAAGCCGAAGCCATGGCGCTCCATGCGGTTCTTCATCCGCTCCATCTTCCACTGCATCCGTTCCATCTTGTTCTGCCAGTGACCCTGTTGGCCCTGCCAGTCGTGACTCCAGCAACCCATTCGTCTGCTCCCTAGTGTGAAAAACAGAAAGGCCAAACCGACCGGCCACCAGAACATGAAGCCGAGGATGGTGGCGATGATCCATCCAGGGTGCAGGTGCCAGCGCGGACGGTAAGTTGGCTCTTCCATGGGGGGACCGCGCCATCGATTGACATCAGCGGTGTAGGCCATTTGCCTCTCCATCACGGCATCACGCCGTTGTGAATGTAAATAACATTTACATACGTACTCCATCCCGGATTTTTGTCAAGCGGACGACATGACGCGCCCGCCGAATTATTTTTGGAACATTATTTCGTCTTGCCCCAGGGGCTCGGCTTTTCATCTGATGGCTTCGGCGGCTCGGCCGGGCGGCGATCGGTCGGGAAGCCTAACCCGCGCAGATAGATCAGCACTTCGGCTTCTAGCAATTCGTCCGGCGTCATCGGCAGCTTGCGGCGCGCCGCATCGGCGCGTGCAAACAACGACGCCACGCCGTGCGACATCGACCAGATGTGCAGCGCCATCATCAGCGCGGGTGGCCGTGGCACGCCGGGCGGCGCCAGTGCCGCAAGACGTTCGGCGGCGGCGCGGATGATCGCAAAGGCGCGCTCGCTTGCCGCCATCAAAGTCGGATTCATGTCGACCGGAACACCCGATTCGAACATCGCCGAATAGAACGCGGGCTGCTCGCGCGCGAAATCGAGATAGGCCTTACCGACGCGCTCGAAAGCCGAGATGGTGTCGGGACGGCCGTCATCCCAGGCTTCCGTTAACGCCGCCTCGAACTGCTCGAAGCCGCGTTGGGCGATGCTGGAGAGCAGCTCGTCACGGTCACGGAAATGCCGGTACGGCGCGGCGGGGCTGACACCGGCCATGCGCGCGGCATCGGCAAAGGTGAAGCCGGCCGCGCCCTTCTGTCCGATCAGATCGAGCGCCGCCTGCAGCAGCGCTTCCCGCAAGTTCCCGTGGTGATAGCCGCGCTCGCGGCCCTGGTCCTTGTCTTTGTCGTCTTTGCGCCAGCTCATGTAAAAAGCTTTTACATGAGCTGGCTGCAAAAATCACTAACAATGCCTCACATGGCAGCGTTCACGAACGTTAACGTTTGCCGGAGCCGGACTGCAGTTCCGCGAAGCCGCTGGCTGCTTCCTGGATGTCGGCCGGGAAATCCGCCATTTCCTGCACCTGGCGCAGCTCGATGGTCTCGTTGTTGGAAGCCGGGCACTTCCTGGCCCATTCGATCGCTTCTTGCTTGGAGGCCACCTCGATCATCCAGTAGCCGCCGATCACCTCCTTGGCTTCGATGAAGGGACCGTCGGTCACGACAGGCTTGCCGCCGGCAAAGGAGATGCGCGCACCCATCGACGGCGGATGCAACCCGTCGAGCGTGACCAGGATGCCCGCCTCTTTCAGGGCCTCGTTGTATTTCATCATCGCAGCCACTGCTTCCGCCGGCGGCATGGTGCCGGGTGCGGCCGCCTCGTAGCCCTGCGGGATCATCAGCATCATGAAACGCATCATCTCTCTCCGTTCGATTTCACCTCGTCAGGCCGCTTGCGCCGGCGCTCGTCAACAAGACGAATGACGTTGTACGGTACCGACATCATCAGCGGAATTATTTCCGGGGTAATCGCCGCGTGCGGCTATTCCGCTGTCGTAGGGAACAGATCAAAATAGGGCTCGGCCTCCTTGAGCACCCGCGCGAAGGAAGGCCGCGCTTGCAGACGCTCGAGATAGGCGCTGACATTCCTGAACTCACCTGTTGGCTCGACCCTGTTGCCGTAATAGAGGCTCGGCACCGCGGCGCAATCGGCAAGGCTGAAATCGCCTCCCATCGCCCAGGGCCCGTTCGCCATCTGCTGCTCGACGATGGCATAGGATCTTCGCAGCTGTGCCCTCGCCTCCCCGACGCCCTGTGGATCCTTCTTGCCGGCCGGCCGCAGCCGGTCGCCGATGGCCTTCTGCATCGGCAGGTGCAGGTAAAGATCATAGAAGCGATCGCGCAGCCGCGTCTGCAACGCGCGGTCCGCTTGCTCCGGGATGAAGCGCGTCTGGCCCGCATAATGCCGGTCGAGATATTCGATGATGATGCTCGACTCCGGCACGACCTCGCCCCGCGCCTTGTCTTCCAGCACCGGAAACTTGCAGATCGGCCAGAGTTTCGCGAGTGCTGCGCGCTCATCGGGATCGCCGAGATTGACCAGGTTCGGCGTGAACGGCGTGTCGTTCTCGTAAAGCGCGGTCAGCGCCTTCCAGCAGAACGACGACAGGGGATGAAAATGCAGGATCAAGGACATCTTTCTAACTCTCTCGTTTATCGTTGTTGCGGCGCGAACGCGCCATCCTGATAGGCTGCGCCGAAATAGACGTCGATGCTGCGCACCTTATCGCCGGCGAAGACGAAGAATTCGGTGTTGCGAAAGCTCTTTCCGTCTTTCGCCCTGCACTCATAGGTGACGAAAGCCTGATCGCCATCGACCAAAATCCGCTCTAACTCGTGGCTCGCGATCCAGTCGGTATTCTTCCAGCACTTCGCAAAATAGGTCGCCTTGTCGATGCCGTCGTCATAGGGACTTGTGAAACGGAAATCGTCGGACAGCGCCGCTTCAGCCTTGTTGCGGTCGTTGGCGTGGTAGGCCGCAAATAGCGCGCGGACCAGATCGGCTTTGCTGGCAAGCATCATTCAGGTTCCCTCGAATTACCCCATCCCAGGGGAAGACGATGTGGGCCGCGCGGAACCGACATCCCGAACGACTATTTTGGCGCGGCCTGCCACCGCCGCACCGGCTCAGTGGCGCCCTCCGGTAACGCTTCAAAGATCGGCGAGGCCAGCACCGCGTGGACATGCAGCGTCGTGCTTCCGCTGTTGCGGAAGCCGTGCAGCAGGTGGGGCGGGATCAGGAGCGATTGCCCGGCGGAGACCGTGACATGCGCCTCGCCGATCCACATGTCGGCCTCGCCTTCGCGCACGGTCAGCACCTCTTCCACCGGATGCGAATGGGTCGGCGCACCGGTGCCAGGGGCAACCTGTTGTTCAAAAATGCACAATTGCGTCGCGCCGTTCATGGCGGAGACCAGCATCCTGCTTTGCACACCGGGCCGCCAGGTTTCCCACAGCGGCGGTTTGATGATTTGCATCGAAATTTTCCTTTCCCTGCGCAAAGGCTTGCGCAGCTTTCACGCCAATTTGGCGACGAACCATTCGCGCGTGCAGCGTGACCTCTTCAACCCTAGGGGATAAAATTCATTGTGGCGCGGTGATGGTCCGGCGCCGCACACAGCGCTGCAACTCAACACCGGATCGGGGACCCATCATGTCCGGAGTGCTCATCAATCTCATCATCCAAATCATCAGCGGTGCCGTCGGCGGCAACGTCGCTGGCGGCGTCGCCAAGAATATCGATCTCGGCACGCTTGGGAACACCATCGCCGGCGCGATCGGCGGCGGTGCCGGAGGACAACTGCTTGGCATGCTGATTCCGCTGCTCGCCAACAGCTCGTCTGCACCCGACATCGGCAGCCTGGTCGGCCAGGTGGCCGGAGGCGGCGTGGCAGGCGCCGTGCTCACCGCCATCGTCGGCGCCATCAAGAACCGGTCGGCTTCGGCCTGATCCGGCCGCATAAGCGAGGCGCGCTGGCATCGGTGATGGCAGCGCCCGCTTGCGAAGACGGTTCGCTTTCGTGCTAGGGAGGGCGAAGGCTCGCTCGACCATGGATTGCCCATGCCCTCTTCCCCGCCCAAAGTCGCACTCGTCACCGGCGCCGCGCGCGGAATCGGGCTCGCCACTGCCAGACGCTTTCTCGCCGACGGCTGGCGCGTGGCGCTGCTCGACATCGAGGGCGAGTTGCTCGCAGGAGCGGTCGCGGCGCTTGCCAAACCGGACGACACGCTGGCGCTCCATTGCGACGTGTCCGATGCCAAGGCGGTGACTGCGGCGATCGCACAGGTCGCCGCGCGTTTCGGCCGGCTCGATGCGCTGATCAACAACGCGGGAGTGGCGGTATTCGCGCCGCTGCTGGAGACCTCTGATGCCGACTGGAACCGGATCCTCTCGGTCAATCTCACTGGACCGTTCCTGTGCACCAAGGCAGCCGCAGCCCTGATGCGCGAGCATGGCGGCGGAGCGGTGGTCAACATCACCTCGATCTCGGCGGTGCGCGCCTCCACGCTGCGCTCGGCCTACGGCACCAGCAAGGCGGGGCTCGCCCATCTCACCAAACAGCTCGCCGTCGAGCTCGCCTCGCTCGGCATCCGCGTCAACGGCGTAGCGCCCGGACCGGTCGACACCGCGATGGCGAAGGCCGTGCACACCGCGGAAATCCGCGCCGACTATCACGATGCGATCCCGCTCAATCGCTACGGACTTGAAGAGGAACTGGCGGAGGCCATCTTTTTCCTGAGCAGCGATCGTGCGAGTTACATCACCGGACAAATTTTAGCCGTCGATGGCGGCTTCGATGCGGCAGGCATCGGGCTGCCGACCTTGCGCGGTCAGCGGCGAAACGGGTGAGGCAGCATTGACCGTCACGCGGATCATCTTCACGTTGCTGCTGGCGGTCGTGCTGTGGGCCTGCGTGACGATGTTCGCGCGCGCCGACGTGCGCATCCTGGAAAGCCCCGGCGGACAGGTCGGCCCGTTCCTCGATATGTTCGACAAGGTAGCGGCCTCCGGCGAGCGCGTGGTGATCGACGGCCCCTGCATGTCGGCCTGCACGCTGGTCCTGAGCGTGGTGCCGCACGAGCGCATCTGCGTGACGCGACGCGCGGTGCTCGGCTTCCACGCCGCGCGCTCGATGGATCGCCGCGGCCGGATGTACGCCGAGCCGGAGGCCTCCGAGCTCGTGCTCGAAGCCTATCCCGGCCCGGTGAGGGACTGGATCATCCGCCACGGTGGATTGACGTCGCGGGTGCTGCTGCTGCGCGGCCGGGAATTGAGCGCAATGTACCGGCCGTGCCGGTGATGAACTCTCGACGCATGCATCGGTCGTAGGGTGGGCAAAGGCGCGAACGCGCCGTGCCCACCATCCTTGTTCATCTCGTGAATGGTGGGCACGCTGCGCTTTGCCCACCCTACGGCACCGAGGACCCTAACCCATCCCCTCCAGCGGGCAGTTGACCATCCAGGGTTGGCCGAACTGGTCGACGCACATGCCAAAACCTTTCGAGAAGAAGGTCTTTTCGAACGGCATATTCTCAGCTCCGCCTTCGGCAAGGGCCTTGAATTTCTTCTCGGCCTCGGCGAGGTCGGTGACCGTCAGCGACACCGCAAAGCCCTGCGGCTTGTGAAAATGATCGGGAGGCGCGTCGGAGGCCATCAGGAGTTGAGCGCCGATGGACATCCGCGCATGCATGATCTTCTTTTCATTACCGGGCGACGGTTTCATGTCCGCCGGGCCCTCGTCGGCGCGCATCAGGAATTCGATTTTGCCGCCGAGCACCTTCTCGTAATATTTGAACGCGGCTTCGCAATTGCCATTGTAGAACAGGTAGGGATTAAGCATCGCTCGCTCCTGGCTTGAGTGATGGTGAGTGGTTGGCTTACTTCTCGGAAACCGCCTTGAGGTTGGTGAGGCCGGCTTCGAAGTCCTTGCCGATCATGCGGTCCATGTTCATGAACACCTGCATCACCTTCGACATGAAGGGAGCCGGACCATGCATCACCCAGATGACGTTGGTCGCACCGCCCTGCGGCAGCATTGTGAATTCGGCGGTGTTGTGCGCCTCGAACGGCTTCAGGAAATCAAGCTTGATCACGACCTTCGACGGTGAGCTCGCTTCAAGAATTTCCATGCGGCCGGAGCCGACATTCTTGTTGCCGTCCCAGGCGTAGACCGCGCCCTTGCCGCGTTCGGTGCCGGAATAGGTGCGCTTCAGCGCCGGGTCGCGTCCTTCCCACGGCGACCAGTCCAGCCATTGATGGAAGTCGGCGATCAGCGGAAAGATTTTTTCCGCCGGCGCATTCATGACGGCCGCGCGTTGAATACGAAACGTATCGGGCTTGGTGGACGCTGATATCAGCACGATCGCGATGATGATCGCGAGCACGACAGCAATGATGACAAGGGTCTCGAACATGGATGGCTCCGTAAGGGATCAAACGATTGGAAGGTGAGTAACGAGGGCGTTGCCGAGATAGGAGGTCCAGAGGATCGCGCCGACGATCGAGGTCGGCGGGATCGTCGTGAGCGCGATGCAGGCGGTGGTGATGGCGCCGAGCGCACGCGCCAGCGCGTCGTTCGAACCATAGCCGATCCTGTCCATGGCTTCGATGACCGACGGCCACGGCACGAGCTTGATTGCGCCGTCAATCATGAGACAGAGGATGATCAGACCGCCGATCAGGCGGCTCAGCAAATGGTCTCGCATCGAGACCGGCTCGTTCAGCACGTTCGTCGACATGGCTCATTCCCCACTAAAAGCGTGTTCTGGCCAATAGACGAACGGGGGAGCGGCGGGCCGACAGGGATGGGCAAAATTTTTGAAAAAAGATTTCAGTCGTCATGCCCGGGCTTGACCCGGGCATCCATCACCAAAGAAGAATCTTGCGAAGATTGATGGATGGCCGGGTCAGGCCCGGCCATGACGAGGCGGGAATGATTGCGCCTACTTCCCCGCCTTCTTGTCGCGCTTCTGGCTGTCGCGCATCAGGCGGTCGAGATGCATGCGGATGTGGGCCGCTTCGGCCGAGGTGTTGGCAAGCGCGATAGCGCGGTCGAAGGCGACGCGGGCTTCGTCGTTGCGGCCGAGTTGCATCAGGAAGGCGCCGCGTACGCCGAAGAAATGAAAATAATTGGCGAGCCGCGGCGCCAGCGGCTCGATCATCTCGAGTGCGGCTTCCGCCCCGCGTACCTTGGAGACCGCGACCGCGCGGTTGAGCGTGACCACCGGCGACGGCTGCATCAGCTCGAGCGCGCCATAGAGCAGATCGATCTGCTTCCAGTCGGTTTCTTCGGGCGTCGCGGCACGGGCATGCAGCGCGGCGATGGCGGCCTGGATCTGGTACGGCCCGCTCTTGCGGTGGCGCATCGCCTTGTCGATCAGCGCGAGCCCTTCGGCGATCATTTTCTGATTCCACAGCGTGCGGTCCTGGTCGTCGAGCAGGATCAGCGCGCCATCGGCATCGAAGCGCGCCTCGCTGCGGGCATGCTGCAGCAACAGCAGCGCTGTCAGTCCCATGATCTCCGGCTCGCTCTGGAATAGCCGCAGCAGCAGCCGCGCTAGCCGGATCGCCTCCTCGCTCAGGGGCTTTCTGATCTCGGCGGTGTCGCCGCTCGCCGAATAACCCTCGTTGAAGATCAGATAGATCATGGCGGCGACGGCCAGGAGCCGCTCGGAGCGTTCGACCGCGCCCGGCGTCTCGAACGGCACATTGGCTTCAGCGACGCGCGCCTTGGCGCGGGTGATGCGCTGCTCCATCGCCGCCTCGCTCACGAGAAACGCACGCGCGATCTGCTTGACGGTGAGCCCTGAGACGATGCGCAGCGCCAGCGCGATCTGCTGGGTCGCCGGCAGGTCCGGATGACAGCAGATGAAGAGCAGCCGCAAGATGTCGTCGCGATAATGCGAGCCGTCGAGCCGCTCGGCGATCTCCTCCTCGGCATCGTCGAGGTCGGAGATCGACTGGTCGTCCTCCGGCAGCGGCTGCTGCTTGCGGTTACGCCTGACTTCATCGATCGCGACATTGCGCCCGACCATGATCAGCCAGGCCGCCGCATCGCGCGGCGGGCCGTTCTGCGGCCAGGTCTTCAGCGCACGCAAACAGGCGTTCTGGAACGCCTCTTCCGCGGTATCGAGATTGCGGAAATAGCGGAGCAGCGCGCCGACCGCCTGGGGCCGCGCCGACGTCAGCGCGGCATCGATCCAGGCGGTGTCGGTTGTGGTCATGCAGGCCTGCTCCCGGGCATGAACAGGCCGACGGGACGGATCTCATAGGCGCCGCCGGGATTGGCGGCCCCGAGGTCTTTGGCGACCTCCACCGCCTCGTCGAGATTCTTGCAGTCGATCACATAGAAGCCGAGCAGCTGCTCCTTGGTCTCGGCATAGGGGCCGTCCAGCACCAGCGGCGGATCATCCTTGCGCAGCGTGGTCGCGGCCGTGGTCGGCAACAGCCGCGCCACCGGACCGAGCCGACCCTGCTTGGCGAGCTTGTCCTGCACGACCATGAGTTTCTTCATGACGGCCTCGTCCTGCTCCTTGGTCCAGGAGCCGACGAAATCCTCATCATGGTAGCAAAGTATGGCGTAGAGCATCCGGTGTCGTCCCTTTTGCTTCAAGGACGAAGGAGTATGCCCGGAGCCGACAACGGGGTTAAGAAATTTTGCGGGCGGTTCCGGCCGACGGACGTTTCAGGAACGGGTCACGGTCGCGGCGGCGACATGCAGATGCCGGCCGCTCTGGACCGAGATTTTCGCGGCCAGGCTGAACAGGCAGAGAACGAGCAGGATGTATCTGACGCTTGTCATATTCGCGTGCCGGCCGGAAGGCTCGAGGCCGCGGCGGTCTGCCCGCGGCCTCGAACAGAGGAAGTTACCAGGAGATGCCGTATTTGGCGGCGATGCGGCGCGCCTTTGCTTCGTCGCCTTCATAGCGGCGGGCCTGGCTGCGCGGCTTGGAAGCGCGCGGCTTGGGCGCGTCCGCCGTCTGCGGCTTGGCAGTGTCCTTGACAGTGTCCTTGGCAGTGTCCTTGGCGGTGTCGGTCTCGGTGGCCGGCGGCAGCGGCTGGGCGGCCGGTTGAGCCGTGTCCGTGCCGGGGGCCGTCGTGGTCGGCGTGTCGGCGGCGGCCAGCACTAGGCCGCGATCCGAGGTCGGGCCGGCGTGGGCGGAAGCGGAAGCCAAAAGCAGGGCCGAAATCAAGATGAATTTGCGCATTGTGGGTGTCCTCCATGTCCAATGCGAGGAGGCTAGACCCGCGCATCGATCTGTACTGTGGTGCAGGTCACGTTGGAATTTGGGACTTGAAAATGAGCAAAGGCGCGCTGGCCCTCTTGATCCATGGCGGGACCGAAAACTGGTCCGGGGAGCGGTGGAAGCATCGATTCGGCGAGGTGTGCCGCGACCGGCGCGTGTTGCCGCTCGCCGAGGCGAAGCTTGTGCCCGCGGACGTGCATTATGCCGCGGTCTGGAAGCCGGTTCCGGGGGAATTGGCGGGTTTTGCGAACCTGAAGGTGATCTTCAATCTCGGCGCCGGCGTCGATGCACTGATGGCGGACCAGACCCTGCCGGCCGTGCCGCTGGTCCGGGTCGCAGTCGATGACCTGACCTCCCGCATGGCCGAATATGTCGCGCTGCATGTGCTGATGCATCACCGCCAGGAACCCTATTTGCGCGAGTCGCAGCGGCAAAAGCGCTGGGCGCCGAAACACCAGTGGCCGGCCGGCGCGATCTCGGTCGGCATCATGGGGATGGGCGTGCTCGGCGCTCACGCAGCCGGGGTGCTGAAACACGTCGGGTTTCGCGTCTCGGGCTGGAGCCGGAGCGAGCGGCGGATGGAGGGCGTGCAATGCTTTCACGGCGAAGCCGGCCTCGACGCTTTCCTGCGCCAGACCGACATCCTGGTATGCCTCCTGCCGCTGACGTCAAACACACGACACATCCTCAACCGTGACGTTTTTGCAAAGCTCAACCGGACGAGCCCTTTGGGCGCGCCGGCCGTGATCAATGCCGGCCGCGGCGGGTTGCAGAACGAAGCTGACATCATCGCCTGCCTCGATGACGGCACGCTCGGCGCGGCCTCGCTCGATGTCTTCTCCGAGGAGCCGCTGCCACCGCAAAGCCCGTTCTGGACCCATCCCAAGGTCGTGCTCACGCCGCATAATGCGGCCGACACCGATCCCGACGCGATTTCCAGATATGTCGCCCGCCAGATCGAGCGCTTCGAGGCCGGCGGCGCGCTGGAAAATGTCGTCGATCGCGGGCGGGGATATTAGCAGCCGTCGTCCTGGCGAAAGCCAGGACCCATTACCACAGGCTTACGCTGTGTGCTCCGCTGCTGCCACGTCGCTTCACCGATAGATCCCGCGGTATGGGTCCTGGCTTTCGCCAGGACGACATCGTGAGAGCCATCCGCTTCCACCCTGGAGCGTCACACCATCGTTGCAACGAGCTCGGCGATGCGCTCGTAGGCGGGCTCGACGCCCTTGTCGATGCCGGCATTGAGCTGACCGTCGCGATTTTCCTTGCTCGAATGCAGGATGGTCGTCGTCAGCGTGGTCTTGCCGCCGTGCTCCACGAAGGTCGA
Organism: Bradyrhizobium sp.; assembly: GCA_035487555.1. Classification (GTDB taxonomy): domain Bacteria; phylum Pseudomonadota; class Alphaproteobacteria; order Rhizobiales; family Xanthobacteraceae; genus Bradyrhizobium. The sequence continues at coordinate 22,793 of DATHMA010000042.1, forward strand.
CGTCACCTGGTACTCGTCGCTGGTGAAGCCGGGCATGCCAAAGCGTTCGAGGAAGACCAGCCGCTCGGGGCTCGTCACCTCGGTATAGATGCCCTCAAGCGTAGTCACTTGGCCATCGGGTCCGCCGAACGCAAAGCGGTAGGCGCCGCCGACACGCAGATCGATCTCGCAAATGAGCATCGGATTTTGCGCGCAGCCGAGCCAGCGCTTGACGTATTCTGCCTTCGTCATGGCCGCGAACACGAAGCGGCGCGGCGCGTCGAACTCGCGCGTCATCTCGATTTCGAAATCGGAGGGAGTCGTGACCTTCAGCGTCTTGTTCACTCTAGCATCCATTCTACTTCTCCTTTTTCACTGGCATCTTGCGCTTGCCTCGCGCGGAACCCTTCAATTTCCCCTCGGCCTTCATCTCCTCGAGCACGCCATCGAGGCGCGCAAAACTTTCGTCCCAGAAGCGGCGGAAGCCGCCGAGCCATTGATCAGCCTGTTTGAACGACACCGGCGCGATCCGGCATGGTCGCCACTGCGCTTCGCGTCCGCGCGAGATCAGGCCGGCGTGTTCCAGCACCTTCAGATGTTTGGAGATCGCCGGAAGACTCATGTCGAACGGTTTTGCCAGCTCCAGCACCGAGGTTTCGCCAAGCGCGAGCCGCGACAGGATCGCCCTTCGGGTCGGATCGGCAAGCGCAGCAAAGGTCGCGCTCAGGGGATCGGGCATCCGTATTTTTCCTAATGGTTAAATAACCTATGGGTTAAATACAACGTCGCGGATCGGGCGTCAACTATAAAATGTAGGTTGCATCGTCATTGCGAGCGCAGCGAAGCAATCCATCTCGCAGCGTGGACAGAATGGATTGCTTCGTCGCTGGCGCTCCTCGCAATGACGGCTACTCAGCGATCGAACCTGAGATTATCGCGGCCCGCGGATCACGCCGCGCGGCACATCACGTCGATGGCGCCATCGACGATCGCTTCCAGCTCCTTGCGCGGCACACGCGCCCGCGCGCGGATGGCGACGGTGTGGATGGTGGCGGACGCGAGATGGCCCAGCACGAGCGGATCGGCGCTTTCGGAGAGCTCGCCCTTCTCTTTCGCGCGCCGGAAGCAGGTGATGAACGCCTTGTCGAGTTCGACAAAACCGTCCAGCACCATAGTGCGGATGTCCGGATCGGCCACGGCTTCGGAGGCGGCGGTCATCACCGTGAAGCAGCCGCGCGGCCCGGCTTCGCCCGACAGATAGATGTCGAGCGCGATCGCATAGATGCGCTTCAGCCGCTCGCGGATCGGTTCTTCGCTGCGGAAGACCGAGATCATCGCCGCGCGCGCGTCGTCGCGGTAGCGCTGATAGCTCTTGATGTAGAGCTCGCGCTTGTCACCGAATGCCCCGTAGAGGCTCGGCCGGTTCATGCCGGTCGCGGCGCTGAGATCATCGAGCGAGGTCGCGGCAAAACCGTCCTTGCGGAACAGGTCGAGCGCCTTGGCGAGCGCCACGTCCGGCTCGTAGGCACGCGGCCGCCCGCGGCGCCTTGGCGCAGCCGCAGCGTCGGATGTGGCTGACGGCGCCTTGATGGTGGATGTCTTTTTTGGTTTTTGTACCATTTCGCAATAAATCCCTTGACCGGATTTATATTATGCGAGATAGTATAAAAATCAACAGCTGGTCATTTCGTAGAGGCCCGACCGCCAAGGAGGCACCCCATGGACCTTTATTTCTCGCCGCTCGCCTGCTCGATGGCGACCCGGATCGCGTTCTACGAGGCCGGTGAGGCCGCGACCTATCTCGAGGTCGATCCCAAGACCAAGCTGGTGCAGAACGACGGCTCGAATTTCCGGGACGTGAACCCGCTCGGCCTGGTGCCGACCCTGCGCACCGACGACGGCACGGTGCTGACCGAGAACGCAGCGATCCTGCAATATGTGGCGGATCGTTTTCCGAAGTCCGGCCTCGGCACCAGTTCCGCGAGCGAGCGCAGCCGGCTGCATCAATGGCTCTGCTTCATCGGGACCGAACTGCACAAGGGGTTGTTCGTTCCGCTGCTCGACAAGAAGGCGGGTCCAGAGGTGAAGAGCTACGTGCTGGAGAAGAACCTGTCGCGGCTCGACTATCTCGAGAACTATCTGAAGGGTCGCGAATATCTGCTCGACCATTTCAGCGTGGCGGACGCCTATCTCGTCACCGTCATCAACTGGACCATGGCAACGCCACCTGTCGAGCTCGCGAAATGGCCGGCTGTGAAAGCCTATTACGAGCGCCTGCGCGGGCGACCGAGCGTTGCGAAGGCGATCGCGGAGGAGTTCGAGCTGTATAAGGCCGAACTCGCAAGGCAGAAGGCGGCGGCGTAGGTCGCGTGGATTTTCGTAGGGTGGGCAAAGCGAAGCGTACTCACCTTCAACGGTCGATACCGGTTGGTGGGCACGGCGCGAAGAGCGCCTTTGCCCACCCTACTCTCCGCTCGTGGTTGTTCAGAACGGGCTCTCCCCCAACCCAGGCACATCAGCCGGCCTCGGCCCCGGGGCCGGCCAATGAAAACGCCGGTCCTTCTCGGCGATCTTCACATCATTGATGCTGGCTTCGCGGCGGCGCATCAGGCCGTGCTCGTCGAACTCCCACTGCTCATTGCCGTAGGAGCGATGCCACTGGCCACTGGCATCGTGCCATTCATACTGGAAGCGCACGGCAATGTGATTGCCGTCGAAGGCCCAGAGGTCCTTGATCAGGCGGTAATCGAGCTCGTTCGCCCATTTGCGCGTGAGGAACGCGACGATGGCTTGGCGGCCTTCGAAGAATTCCGAGCGGTTGCGCCAGCGGCTGTCCTCGGTATAGGCGAGCGAGACGCGCTCGGGATCGCGTGAATTCCAGGCATCCTCCGCCATGCGGGCTTTCTGGGCGGCGGTTTCCTTGGTGAAGGGCGGCAGCGGCGGACGCGACATGATGGCCTCGGCGTTTGGTGAGGCCGCAAATCTAGCGCCGCCGCGCGACAAGTCGATGGCCGAACTCGTATCGGCCGATCACTAAATCAAATCGGCCTTCATCAAGGCGCGGATCGATTTCGGAATCGGCTGTGCGCGGCCTCCGCTGATGAAGGCCACGCGCACCTCGGCCTTGACCAGCACCTCCTCGCCGCGCCGTACCTCCTGCGCGAGCACGATCGAAGCGCCCTTCACCGCAACCGGCCAGGTCACGACATCGAGAACATCGTCCATCCGCGCGGGCCGCAGGAAGTCGAGGGTCATCGAGCGCACCACGAAAGCAAAGCCCGGCGTCTCGGTTTCCGCCTCGGCGAACAGCGTATGCTGCTCGGCGCCCATCAACCGCAGATGATTGGTGCGCCCGCGCTCCATGAAGCGCAGATAATTGGCGTGATAGACGATGCCGGAAAAATCCGTGTCCTCGTAATAGACCCGGACCTGCATGTGATGGCGACCGTCGCGGATCTCGCCGTCGAGAATGGGGTTGCTCAATTGCGCCCTCGATTGCCCAAAGCAGTCGTTTTGCGCAAAACCGGCTGCCGTGCAAGCGTGCCCTAAGACAATGCCTGCCCTGCCCCTAACGTCACCAGCACGATTTCCGGGGGCACGCCGAGGCGGAAGGGCATGATGCTGCAGCCGAGGCCGCCGGAGACGATGACGTCGCAATTGAATTTGGCGTGACCGTAGGCGAGCCGGTGGCCAAAGCGCGTCGGCACGACCGGCGACCAGCCGAACAACCGGACCTGACCGCCATGGGTGTGGCCGGAGAGCTGCAAGGCCACACGGCCCGGCACGTGCGCAACGACATCGGGCTCGTGCGCCAGCAAGATGACCGGCGCATCGTCGGTGACTTTCGCGAGCGTCGCGCCGAGATCATCGACGCCGATCCGATGCACGGGGCGGAAGCGCCGCGCCGGCAGATAGGCGAGCTGATCGCCGAGCCCGGCGAGCCAGAAGGAATGGTCGCCCTTGGTCACGCGCGTCACGTCGTTTTCGTAGACGGGAATGCCGACCGCTTCCAGCGCCTGCCGCGCCACGGTCTTGCCCTGCCCTTCCCGCTGGATCGCGCGGTCGGACCAATAGTCGTGATTGCCGAGGATCGCATGCACGCCGAGCGGCGCTTTCAGCTGCGCCAGCACCGACGCCCAATCCGAAGGCGGCATCGGCTTTGTGACATAGCGATGGCCGGCCACGTAGTCGCCGAGCATCACGATGACATCAGGATTAAGAGCGTTGGTGCGTTCGACGATCGCCTCGATATGCGCGGGCGACATCCAGGGATCGCAGGCGTGAATATCGGCGATGGCGGCGATCTTGAGCTCAAAGCCCGCAGGCCATTGCGGCGGCGTCAAGTCGTAGCGCGTCACGTTGAGCCGCAGCAGCGGTTCGACGCCGAAACCATAGGCCGCCGTCGAGGTGCCGAAGGCACCGAGGCCGGCCAGGAAGCGAAGGAATTTGCGGCGTGTGATCATCAGGACAGGAAATGGTGATGCCCGCCGTTTCTGTAATTCGATTACAGCGGAATTCGGGTGCGCTCGTGCAGCTTTTCAGCAGATATCGTTAATCCTGTTCATCATCATTACCGAACAGCCCGAACTGCGAGGGATCGCGCGTCGGCTCAGCCACGCCAAGGTGGCGAAAGGCGTGCGAGGTGAGCAGCCGGCCGCGCGGGGTACGTTGCAGATAGCCGCACTGGATCAGGAACGGCTCGATGATGTCCTCGATCGCGTCGCGCGGTTCCGACAGCGCCGCGGCGAGCGTCTCCACGCCGACCGGCCCGCCGCCATAGTTCATCGCGATCGTCGTCAGATAGCGGCGGTCCATCGCATCGAGGCCGGCCGCATCGACTTCGAGCGCGCTCAGCGCATGGTCGGCGATCTTGCGATCAATGGCGTCGGCATTCGCGGCCGACGCAAAGTCACGCACGCGGCGGAGCAACCGACCGGCGATGCGCGGCGTGCCGCGGGCGCGGCGCGCGATCTCGTTGGCGCCGTCTTCGGTCATGCCGATCTTGAGCACGCGGGCGCCGCGGCTCACGATCTTTTCGAGCTCATCCACGGTGTAGAAATTCAACCGTACCGGAATGCCGAAACGGTCGCGCAGGGGATTGGTGAGGAGCCCCGCCCGCGTGGTCGCGCCGACGAGGGTGAATTTCGACAGCTCGATCTTGACCGAGCGTGCCGCGGGGCCTTCGCCGATGATCAGATCAAGCTGGAAATCCTCCATCGCGGGATAGAGCACTTCTTCCACGGCCGGAGACAGACGATGGATCTCGTCGATGAAGAGCACGTCGCGCTCTTCGAGATTGGTGAGGAGAGCCGCGAGATCACCGGCCTTCGCGATCACCGGGCCCGATGTCGCGCGAAAGCCGACGCCGAGCTCGCGCGCCACGATCTGCGCCAGCGTGGTCTTGCCGAGCCCCGGGGGGCCGACAAACAGCACGTGATCCAGCGCCTCGCCGCGCTTGCGCGCCGCTTCGATGAAGATCGACAGATTTTTCCGCGCCTGGGCCTGGCCGACGAATTCCGACAACACCTGCGGCCGCAGCGCGGTGTCGCCGGTATCCTCGTTGCGCCGCTCCGGCGTGACGATGCGCGAGGTGCTCACTTCTTGTTGCCTCGCCAATATTTATTCGGCAACAGCTCGCCGATCTTGGCAACCGTCGGCTCTTTGCCGTTGTCGGGCACGATCACGCGCGCCTTGGCGTCATAGTCATGGATCAACTCGCGGCAGATGCCGCAGGGCGAGACCACCGCGATCTTGCCGGGTTCGCCGGGCTTTGGATGACGCACGGCGACGATGGTCTCGATGCCCTTGTCGCCGGTCTCGGTGATGGCGCGGCCGATCGCGATCGCCTCGGCGCAGACGGCGATCCGGCCGATATAGGCGTCGATGTTGACGCCCGTGACGATGCGGCCGTCGCGGGTGCGCATGGCGGCGCCCACTTCCTGCCAGTCGTTGCGATAGCGCGAGCTGATCGCGTCGGTGGCGGCGGCGATCAGCTCCTTGTCCTTTTTGCTCAGCATGGCGGAGAATGCATTCCTTCGTCGGTCGGTAGGCCCGGCGGGATATAGTCTAGAGCGCGATGAGAGTCATCGCGCTCTAGATTCTTGATTTAAGCATGATCTTTTCGGAAAACCGCTTCACACTTTTCCGGATCATGCTCTATTTCGACAATTCTTTCAGGCCCAGCCGGATCAGCTGGGCGGTTTCGGCATGCTCGCCTGCGCTGCGCGAGGCCGACGCAATGGCGGCCGCCGCCTGCGGCTGGCCATAACCGAGATTGACCAGCGCCGAAATCGCGTCGGTAACGGGGCGCGGCGCGCGCTGGTCGTCGATCGCACCGGACAGATTGACCAGCGCCGGGTCGACATTGGCAAAGGCCGGCGCCTTGTCTTTCAATTCGGTGACAATGCGCTCGGCAACCTTCGGGCCGACGCCAGGCGTGCGCGACACCGCGGCCTTGTCGCGGAGCGCGATGGCATTGGCGAGCTCGGCCGGCGGCAGCGTCCCGAGCACTGCGAGCGCGACCTTGGCCCCGACGCCCTGCACGGTTTGCAGCAGCCGAAACCATGCGCGCTCGATGTCGCTCTTGAAGCCGAAGAGCTTTATCTGGTCCTCGCGGACGTAGGTTTCAATGGACAGCACCGCCGCGCCGCCCGGCGAAGGCAGCGCCTGCAGCGTGCGCGTCGAGCAATGCACCTGATAGCCGACCCCACCGACGTCGAGGATGACGAAATCCTCGCCATAGGAATCGATCAGGCCCTTGAGCTTACCGATCATATGCCGACCACTTTCAGCCGCAGCGTCGCACTTGAGCGATGATGCGCATGGGTGATCGCGATCGCAAGCGCATCGGCTGCGTCCGCCGACGCCGGCTCGGCCTTCGGCAGCAGGATCTTCAGCATCATGGCGATCTGGTTCTTGTCGGCGTGTCCGGCACCGACCACCGTCTTCTTCACCTGGTTCGGCGCATATTCGGACACCGCGATGCCGAACATCGCCGGCACCAGCATCGCGATCCCGCGCGCCTGCCCAAGCTTCAGCGTGGCGACGCCATCCTTGTTGACGAAGGTCTGCTCGACCGCGGCTTCCGCCGGATTGAGGTCGCGGAGCACGGCGGAAAGCCCGTCGTGAATGGCAAGCAACCGGCTCGCCAAGGGCAGATGATCGGGCGGTTCCACCGATCCGCAGCCGACAAACACCAGGCGATTGCCGTCGCTTTCGATCACGCCCCATCCGGTGCGGCGAAGCCCCGGATCGATGCCGAGGATGCGGAGAGGACTGCGAATCGCTTGCGGTGCCATGGGTCAGTGATAGCGGCTCGGGGCTACCCGTGAAACAGAAACGGAACGTCAGACCACAAGGGAATGATGTTCATTCAGGGGGCGGGAGTGGGCAGGAACGCGCACGTTGCGCCCCCGCCCAACTCACTGTCATGCGAAGCTCATCGGACTGGAAGAGCCTCGCTCAGCGCGGCTCATTGCTCGCGCAGCCCGATGGCATAGGCCGTGATGGCCGCCGGCGAAGAGACCTTGTGATCCTTGCCGGAGGCGACCCAGCCCTCGCCCCGCGGAAACGACGCTGTCAGCAGGTTGCCGTCGCCAGTCCAGTTGTCGAACGCGCCGCCTCCCGACAGGCTCCAGCCCGGATCGAGTTGCACTGTCGCGTTCGGATGCGCCGCTACGGCACCTTGCGCCTGCTTGATCTCGTGGCGCAATTTCCTGCCGTTCGACTTCGGCCGCATGCCGATCGCATAGGCCGTGATCTGCGAGGGATCGGAGATGTCATGGTCCTTGCTGCGGACTTCCCAGCTCGTGTTGCTGTTCGGGAACGAAGCCGTCAGCAGATTGCCGGCGCCGTGCCAGTTGACGAATGCGCCACCGCCGGTGAGCACAAAGCCTGCCGGCAGCACGGCGACGGCCGACGGATGCGCGGCGGGCTCGCTCGGCTCGGCCTTGATGGTCACGTCCCATTCATTTTCGGGATCGTGGAGCGCGATGGCGTAGGCCGTGATCGACGCCGGCGACGAGATTTCGTGATCCTTGCCGGCCACGAACCAGGTGTGGTCGTTCAGCGGATAGGATGCGGTGAGCAGACTGCCCGCGCCCGACCAATGATCGAAAGCGCCGCCGCCGAGAATCTTCCAACCCGCGGGAACGGTAACCTGGACCGAAGGATGGGCCGTGATGCCGCTTGTCGCTGTAAACGTCTGTATCTGCAGAGTCATGTTTCTCTCCTCTTGATCAACACTGACGTCCACCCTCGTAAGACGCGGCAAGACTGTTACGACATCAATCTATGATTGCATGTAAATGCCTTCACATTTGGCGCTTGTCGTCGCGCGGCGAGACGACGCGGCCAGGAAAAATGCGTCAGGAATGCTTGCTTGACGTGTCGTGAAAGGAACGGCGCGCCTCAGCCGCCCATCTTCGCCATCAGCGCGTCGGAGACCTCGAAATTGGCGAACACGTTCTGGACGTCGTCGTGCTCGTTGAGCAGGTCGATCAGCTTCAACAGCTTTTCGCCGGTCTCGTCGTCGACGGAAACCGTGTTCTGCGGCTTCCAGGTCAGGGCTGCCTTGCGCGGCTCGCCGAATTTGGCTTCCAGCGCTTTCGCGACCTCACGAAAGCTCTCCTGCGAGGCGTAGACCTCGTGGCCGCCCTCGCCGGAAATCACGTCGTCCGCGCCGGCTTCGATTCCGGCATCCAGCATGGCGTCGTCGGAGGCCACGCTGGAATCATATTCGATGATGCCGGTGCGATCGAACATGAAGGCGACCGAGCCGGTTTCGCCGAGATTGCCGCCGGACTTCGTGAAGTAGGAGCGGATGTCGGAGGCGGCACGGTTGCGGTTGTCGGTCAGCGCTTCGACGATGACGGCGACGCCGCCGGGGCCGTAGCCTTCGTAACGGATCTCGTCATAGTTATCGCCCTCGCCGCCGATCGCCTTCTTGATCGCGCGCTCGATATTGTCCTTGGGCATGTTCTCCTGGCGTGCCGCGACCATGGCGGCGCGGAGCCGGGGATTCATCGCGGGATCCGGGGTGCCCAACTTGGCCGCAACCGTGATTTCGCGCGCCAGCTTGCCGAAAAGCTTCGACTTCTGGGCGTCCTGGCGGCCCTTGCGGTGCATGATGTTCTTGAATTGGGAATGGCCGGCCATGACGGTATCTCTTTAGGGAATCGCTAACGGTTGGGAGTGGGGAAAGCGCGGCCTTATAGGCGCAAGGCCGGCCGAAATCAAAGATTTGGGTATCACTCCGGTAGGTGGGTAGTGCCGCCTGCCGGAATATGAGGCAATCGTTAACCCTGACTTCACGGCTGAGTGCAAGGATGGCGTTCGCAACTCCCGCTTGTTCCCCAGAGAGATAAATGGCGTTCGGTTTGTTCAGGAAACCAGTGCCGGAGCCGGCTGCGCCTGTCGTCGCGACAAAGGCGGCCCAATCTGCCAAGGCAATAGTCACGGCTGAGCCAATGGCCGAGCCCGACTCCGCCCGAGAAATCCTGGAATTGCTCGACCTCGAGCTTGGCGGCCTGATCCGCCAGCTCGAGCGCGCGGCGCAATCGGTCGCCGGCGGCGCGCAATCCACCGCAGCGACCCTTGCCACCATCCGCGAGCGGACCGCCGCGCTCTCGGGGCGCAGTGGTGCTGCGCGGAGCACCGCGACGAGCTTTGCCGAGGTGAGCGACAAATTCACCCGCTCGGCCGAAGGCATCGGCGCGCAGGTGCGCGACGCCGGCAAGCTTGCCGACGAGGCGAGTGCCGCCGCCATTGAGGCCCGCGCCAATGTCGATCGCCTGCGCGAATCCTCCGCCGCCATCGGCAATGTCGTCAATCTGATCGCGCAGATCGCGCGCCAGACCACGCTCCTCGCTCTGAACTCCACAATTGAGGCCGCACGCGCCGGCGACGCCGGCCGCGGCTTTGCGGTGGTCGCGACCGAAGTAAAGGCGCTTGCGGTGCAGACCCAGAGCGCGACCGAAGAGATCACCAGGAAGATCGAGGCGCTGCAGAAGGATGCCGCGGGCTCGGCGGACGCCGTGCACCGGATTTCGCAGGCGATCGAGGCGATCCGCCCGGTCTTCGCGAACGTCAATGGCGCGGTCGCCGAGCAGAACCGCACCACCGGCGAGATGTCCGACAATGCGAGCTCCGCCTCGCAGTTCATCGTCGCGGTCGGCGACAGCGCCGCCGAGATCGACGTCGCGACCAGAGAGGCCGCCGCCCATGGCGAGAGCGTCGCCAGCGCCGGCAAGGCCGTCACGACGTTTGCCCACAAGCTCAAGACCCGCAGCGCCGTGCTGCTGCGCCAAGGCGAGAGCGAAGACCGCCGCAAGCAGGAGCGCCTGCCCTGCCATCTCAAGATCGAGATTGCGGGCCCGATGGGCACGATCGCAGCTCCCGTCTATGAGATGTCCTCGCAGGGGATCCTGATCTCGGGGCCGAACGCAGCAAACCTGCCGCTGCACCAGAACGTCAACGTCACGCTCGACGGCATCGGCGGCTGCCGCGTCCGCATCAGCGAACACAGCAAGACCGGTGCGCTGGCGCGGTTCGAGGCGCCAAGTGCGGAGCTCAGCGAAAAGATCGAAGACGTGCTGTGGTCGATCCGCGAGGAGAACGTCGAGGCCGTCACCCGCGCGCTCGAAGCCGGCGTGGACCTCGCCGGCATTTTCGAGCGCGGCGTTGCGGCGGGCGCGGTCTCGGTCGAGGACCTCTTCGATGCGAACTATGCCGAGATATCAGGCACCAATCCGGTGCAGTACCGCACTAGGTTTCTCGACTGGACCGAGCGCGCGCTGCCGGCGTTCCAGGAAGCGTTCCTCGTCAAGGACAAGCGCGTCGCGTTCTGCGCGGTGGTCGACCGTAACGGCTACCTGCCGGTGCACAACAAGGTCTATTCGCAGCCGCAGCGGCCGGGCGATGTCGCCTGGAACACGGCCAACTGCCGCAATCGCCGCATCTTCAACGACGCCGCGGGCCTTGCCGCCGGACAGAATCAGCGCTCCTATCTGATCCAGAGCTATGCTCGCGACATGGGCGGCGGCACTACCGTGATGATGCGCGAGATCGATGTACCCGTCCGTGTTCGCGGGCGGCATTGGGGCGCCTTCCGCACGGCTTACAAACTATGAGCGCACAACCAGTCAAATCAGAGTCCACGGTTGCCGCCCCCTCGCCCAGCGAGCGGCTGGTCGATCAATTGTCCAACCGCATCGGCGGCCTCGGCGTCGAGCTTGCCGATATCGCCGGCAATGTGCAGGAGGTGGCGCAGCGCGTCTCCTCCCAGTCGCAGTTGTTCGGCCATCTGCAAGAGACGGCGAAGACCATGGTCTCCGCCAATCACGACATCGCCGGCGCCTCGAAAACGGTGCAGTCGGCGACCTCGGCCGCGGTCGACGAGATCACGCAATCGCGTAACGCGGTGGAGACAGCCGTCGGCCACATCGCGCAATTGATCGAGGCGGTCGGCCGCATCGAAACGCGCCTCGGCGCCGTATCGTCGGCGCTGGCGCAGGTGGCGAAAGTATCGACCTCGATCGAGGCGATCGCCAAGCAAACCAACCTGCTCGCGCTCAATGCCACCATCGAAGCCGCGCGCGCGGGCGACGCGGGGCGCGGCTTTGCGGTGGTTGCGAGCGAGGTGAAAAATCTCGCAGAGGCCACGCGCCAGGCGACGCAACAGATCGGCGACACCGTTCGCGGTCTCGACGGCCAGGTCGGCGGCCTGATCGGCGAGAGCGGCGAAGCCTCGACCCGGGCGAAGAACGCAGGCGTTGGTGCCGCGCAGATCCAGGACATCATCGCCCGGGTGCAGGACGGCTTTTCCAGGGTCGGTCATGAGATCGACGGCGTCGCGAAAGCTGCGACCTCCAATCTCTCGCATTGCGACAAGGTGATCGAGGAGCTCGGCCATCTCGCCAAGGGCGTCGATCTCTCCTCGAGCGACCTCAAGCGTGCCGACCAGCGGGTCGCCAAATTGCTGGAGACCTCCGAAGGCCTGATCGCCATGATCGCCGACAGCGGCGTCGAGACCTCGGACGCGCCCTTGATCCGCGTCGTGGTCGAGACCGCACGGCGCATCACGCAAACTTTCGAGGCCGCGATCGAACGCGGCGAGATCACGATCGAACGGTTGATGGACGAGAACTACCGCGAGATTGCCGGCACCGATCCCAAGCAATATCTCACTGACTATGTCGAGTTCACCGATCGCGTGCTGCCCGCGATCCAGGACCCGATCCAGAAATCCGATCCCCGTATCGTGTTCTGCGTCGCCTGGGCCAAGGGCGGATATCTGCCGACGCACAATCCGAACTATCGCCAGCCGCAGGGCAAGGACCCGGTCTGGAACAACGCCAATTGCCGCAACCGCCGGCTCTTCAGCGACCGCGCGGTGAAAAAGGTCGCGGCGAACACCAGGCCATTCCTGGTGCAGACCTATCGGCGTGACATGGGCGGCGGGAATTTCGTGCTGATGAAGGACCTGTCGTCGCCGATCATCATCCACGGCCGCCATTGGGGCGCTTTCCGGATGGGCTTCCGGGAGTCCTGAAGCGTCTGTCTTCGTCCGTTCACTTCCGCGCCCTATAAACCGCTCCCCGTAGCATCCGCCATGCGAAGGGGGTTGAGATGAGCGAGCATACCGAACTCGACGAACTGCAATTGGCTTACAGAAGCGCCGTGGAAGCCTGGATTGGCGCGATCCGCAAGGAAGAAGACCTCGCTTCCGTCAATCACGATGTCGCCGAAGTCGACAAATGGGAGCAGGCGCATTTCGAGGAGGACGAGATGCGCAGCAACGTCAAGGAAGCCAAGGCGAAATACGAGGACGCGCTGCGCGAAAAGTTCTTCGGGTTTTGACAGCTGACGTCGCTGCTTCTTCCCTCTCCCCGCTTGCGGGGAGAGGGTTAGGGTGAGGGGGAGTCTCCACGAGCTCGGTGCGCGGAGAGTCCCCCTCACCCGACTTGCTTCGCAAGTCGACCTCTCCCCGCAAGCGGGGCGAGGTGAAGTGCACCGCGGATGCGCCTACGAGCGCCAGAACTCCGGCAGCGCGGGCTCCAGCCTGCCGCCGATCCGCACCGGCCCGATTTTTGTCGCCAACCCCGTGGCGTCGTCGGTCTCGACCGCGACACCCGACAGCGTTGCCATGCCGCCGGCCGGCTCGAAGCGACCGGACGGAATGCCCGACGTGAAGCGGCGCAGCGGCTCTTCCTTCTGCATGCCGATGACCGAGTCGTAATCGCCGGTCATGCCGGCATCGGTCATGTAGGCGGTGCCGCCCGTGAGGATTTGGTGATCGGCGGTCGGCACGTGGGTGTGCGTGCCGACCACGAGGCTGACGCGGCCGTCGCAGAAATAGCCGATGCCTTGTTTCTCGCTGGTCGCCTCGCAGTGAAAGTCGACAACGATGGCATCCGCCGCCTCGCGCAGCGGACAAGCTTCGAGCTCGCGCGAAATCACCGCAAAGGGATCGTCGAACGGCGTCATGAAGACGCGGCCCATGGCGTTGATGACGAGCGCGCGCTGGCCGCGCTTGGTCTCGACCAGCGCCGAGCCGCGGCCTGGCGTGCCTCTCGGGAAATTCGCCGGGCGGATCAGCCGCGGCGCGCGCTCGATGAACACCAGCGCCTCGCGCTGATCCCAGGCATGGTTGCCGAGCGTGACTGCATCGGCGCCGGCGTCCAGCAGCTCCTGGTAGATCGCCTCGGTGATGCCGAAACCGCCGGCGGAATTCTCGCCGTTGACGATGACGAGGTCGAGCGCCCAGTCGCGGACGAGCCCCGGCAGATGATCAAGCACCGCAGTACGCCCTGCCCTGCCCACGACGTCGCCGACAAACAAAATTCGCAATTAACCGCTCCGGAAATCGAACACGCGCTTTTCCGTTAGCACAAAATCCAGCGCCACGTCGTGGGACAAGGCCGGAACGCCGTCGATTTCCTGGGCCGAGAAGGCAAGGCCTACGCCGATGACCGGTTTGTGCTTTCGCAAGTGCGCAAAGGTGTAGTCGTAATGTCCGGCGCCATAGCCGATGCGATGGCCGGCATGGTCGAAGGCGGCGAGCGGCACCAGCATGACATCGGGCACGACCTCGGCCGCGGCCGGCGATGGCTCGGGGATGCCGAGCATGCCGAGGGTCAGCCGGTCTCCGGGCGACCAGGCGCGGAAGATCAGCGACTTGCCGCGCGCGGTCACCGTCGGCAGCGCAAGCTGCGCGCCCTGCAGCGCGAGCTTCTGCATCAGCGGCGCCGGATCGATCTCGTTACGGATCGGCGAATAGCCGGAGACAATCATGCCTGATCCGATCGGCAGCGGCAGTCCGCGCTTCGCCAGCGCGTTGGCCGCGGCCTCGCGCTGCTTGTCGCTCAAGGCTTCGCGCTTGGCCAGTGCCGTGGCGCGCAGCTCGGCTTTGGTTCGCTCTGTCGGCAAGGCAATCACCCAGCGTCAATTTCCACTGTCACCCGCCTAAAGCGCAACTGCGCCGAGGTGCGGGTGATCCAGTATTCCAGAGACCTTAGTGCTTACACGGAAACGCCGCAGCGTACTGAATACCCCGCTTTCGCGGGGTTTGACCGAGAGAAAGTGCGAAGCCGCAGACGCCGTTGAAGCACGCGATCCCGGAGTTCCCTACGAAAGTAGGTGGGCACCATATGTCCGGATCCACGGACCCGGCCAGGGACAGTTCCCTAAAGGATCGATAAGGCCCCGGGGATATGTTGGC
>DATHMA010000043.1:0-15940 GCA_035487555.1 Bradyrhizobium sp.
GCTCGCCAATGAAGGCGTCCATGTCACGCTGACGGCGCGCGGCGCGGAAGCGCTGAAGAAGACGGCCGATGAAATCCGAAAAGCAAGCCCCGGCGTCACCGTCACCGAGATCGTCGGCGACATCACGACACCAGCCGGCCGCGAGGCCGTGCTGAAGGCCTGCCCCGAGCCGGACATCCTCATCAACAATGCCGGCGGCCCGCCGCCCGGCGATTTCCGCAACTGGACCCGCGACGATTGGATCAAGGCGATCGACGCCAACATGCTGACCCCGATCGAGCTGATCAAGGCGACCGTCGACGGCATGATGGCGCGCAAGTTCGGCCGCATCGTCAATATCACTTCGGCCGCGGTGAAATCGCCGATCGAGGTGCTCGGTCTTTCCAACGGCGCTCGCGCCGGCCTCACCGGCTTCGTTGCCGGCATTTCGCGCAAGACCGTGATTGCCAACGTCACCATCAACGGCCTGTTGCCCGGCCCGTTCGACACCGACCGGCTGCGCGGCCCCGTCGCTGTCGCCGAAGCCCAGCGGCAGGGCATTACGGTCGATCAGTTGATCGCCGCGCGCGGCAAGTCCAATCCGGCCGGTCGCGTCGGCGACCCCGAGGAGTTCGGGCTGTTCTGCGCCTTCCTGTGCGGCGCCAAGGCCGGCTTCATCACCGGGCAGAACATCGTGCTCGACGGCGGCGCCTTCCCGGGCACGCTGTAAATGGTTTCGTTCACCTCTCCCGGCTTGGCAGCAGCTCAAGCTAACTCTGGAATGTCAGGATGAAAGCCGTCTGGTATGAGCGGTGCGGGCCGGCGGCGGAGGTGCTTTCCTATGGTGAGCAGCCGACGCCGGTCGCAGGTCCCGGCGAAGTGCGCGTGCGGCTGGAAGCCTCCGGCTGCAATCCGGCCGATGCGGGACGCCGGGCCGGCAACTATCGCGGCCTGGAGTTTCCGCTTGTTATCCCGAACAGCGATGGCGCCGGGATCATCGACCAGGTCGGCGAAGGTGTGACGCGGCTCAAGGTCGGCCAGCGCGTCTGGCTGTTCAACGGCCAGCGCAACGGCCGCGCGCTCGGCACCGCGGCGGAATACATCGCACTCGCCGAGCAACTGGTGACGCCGCTGCCGGATCAGGTGTCGTTTGCGCAAGGCGCCACCTTCGGCATTCCCGCGATGACCGCATGGTGCAGTCTGTTCGCGGACGGGCCGCTCGCCGGCAAGACGGTACTGGTCACCGGCGGCGCCGGCGCGGTCGGCAATTATGCGGTGCAGCTCGCGAAATGGGGTGGCGCCAAAGTGATCGCGACCGTGAGCTCGGCGGCAAAGGCCGAGCAGGCGCGGCTCGCGGGCGCCGATCTCGTGGTGAATTACAGGAGCGAGGACGTCGTCGCGAAGGCGCTCGCCTTTACCGACAAGCGTGGCGTCGATCATGTCGTCGAGGTCGATTTCGGCGGCAATGTCGCGACGACGCCAAAGCTGATGGCGATGAACTCGACGATCGCGGTCTATGCCACCGTCGGCAACCGCACACCGGTGGTGCCGGTGCGCGAATTGATGGAGCGATGCGTCAATCTGCGCGGGCTGGTGCTGTTCGCGCTGCCCTGGAAACTGCTGTCGGCCGCGCAGGCCGACATCAGCAAATGGGCCGCGGCTGGAAAACGCCTGCACAACATTGCCGGGCAATATTCCCTTTCCGAGACGGCCGAGGCGCATCTTGCCGTCGAGCAAGGCGGCAAGCTCGGCACCGTCATCGTCGATTGCGCGCGATAAACGGGGATGCGTCCATGCAGTGGAAGGTCGGCCGGGTCAAAATCACAAAGGTTGTCGAACTCGAAACGGTCGGCTCGACGCGCTTCATCCTGCCGCTCGCCAGCAACGAGGAAATCCAGAAGCTGCCCTGGCTGATCCCGCATTTCGCGACCGAGGAAGGCCGGCTGAAAATGTCGATCCACTCGCTGGTCGTGGAAACGCCGAAGCATCGCATCGTGGTCGACACCGGGCTCGGCAACGACAAGCAGGGCCGCAACGTTCCGACCTGGAACAACCGCAACGAGCCTTTCCTGGAGAAACTGACCCTGGCCGGCTTTCCGCCCGACAGCATCGACACCGTGCTCTGCACTCATCTCCACGTCGATCACGTCGGCTGGAACACCAGGCTCGCCGGCGGCAAATGGGTGCCGACCTTTGCCAATGCGCGCTACCTGTTCGGCAAGACGGAATTTGAGCATTGGCGCGACCATTCGGTCGAGCCCGCGCATATCGCCGTCTTTAGCGACTCCGTGAAGCCGATCTGGGACGCCGGCAAGGCCGAGCTGATCGCGGGCGACGCCAAACTGACCGACGAGATCAGCATGATCTCCACCCCCGGCCACAGCCCGGGCCATATGAGCATTCACATCCGCTCCGACGGCGAGGAGGGCCTCTTGACCGGGGACGTCGCCCATCATCCCTGCCAGATGGCGCATCTCGACTGGTCCTCGACCGCGGATTCCGACCCCAAACAGAGCGTGGTGGCACGGCGCGAGCTGTTCTCGCGCTTTGCCGATACGCCTACGCTTGTCATCGGCGGGCATTACAATGCCGGGCATATCAAGCGGGACGGCGAGGCGTTCAGATTTGTCGCGCTGGGGTAGTATCTCCCTCATGGTGAGGAGCCGCGCCAGCGGCGTCTCCGGACGATGCTTCGCATCGCCGGGAGAACCATGAGGCCCCGCCGGTGGCCTCACCCTTCGAGACGCCCGCAAGGGCGGGCTCCTCAGGGTGAGGAACGACAACGGTGGGCACGGCGCTAAAGCGCCTTTGCCCACCCTACCCTGCGCTGCGGGCAGTTGAATTTCCCCGCCGCCTGTTCCAATAAGCGTCGCAAGTAAAACCCAAGCTTTCCCAAGGGAGTGATGAAAAATGAAGCTTGTTCGTTATGGCGAAAAGGGTGCGGAAAAGCCCGGTCTGATCGATAAATCCGGCCAGTTGCGCGATCTGTCGGGCCACATCAAGGACCTCGACGGCGCGGCCTATGCGCCGGACTCCCTGAAAAAGCTCGCCGCGATCGACGCCGCCTCGCTCCCGGCCGTCTCGGGGAAGCCGCGCTTTGGCGCCCCCGTCACCGGCATCTCCAAATTCGTTGCCATCGGCCTGAACTACTCCGACCACGCCAAGGAGACGGGCTCGCCGATCCCGACCGAGCCGATCTTCTTCATCAAGGCCAACACCTCCCTGTCCGGCCCGAATGACAAGGTCGAGAAGCCGCGCGGCTCGACCAAGCTCGACTGGGAAGTCGAGATCGCGGCCATCATCGGCACCCGCGCCAAGTATGTCTCGGAAGCCGACGCGCTGAACCATGTCGCCGGCTATTGCGTCTGCAACGACGTGTCCGAGCGCAACTTCCAGATCGAGCGCCTCGGCCAGTGGACCAAGGGCAAGTCACACGACACGTTCGGCCCGGTGGGCCCGTGGCTCGTGACCAAGGACGAGATCGCCGACGTGCAGAAGCTCGGGTTGTGGTGCGACGTCAACGGCCAGCGCCGCCAGACCGGCAGCACCTCGACCATGATCTTCTCGATGGCCAAGTGCATCTCCTACGTCTCGCAGTTCATGACGCTGCTGCCCGGCGACATCCTCACGACTGGCACACCGCCCGGCGTTGGTCTCGGCATGAAGCCGCCGACCTTCCTCAATGTCGGCGACGTCGTCACGCTAGGGATCGACGGCCTCGGCGAGCAGCGCCAGGAGATCGTCGCGGCGTGAGCTGAGGCCTGCCGTGCATCAATAACACTCGTCATGCCCGGGCTTGACCCGGGCATCCATCGACAAGAAGACTCTTGCGAAGTGGATGGATTGCCGGGTCAAGCCCGGCAATGACGATCCATAGAGTCTGCACAAGGGGGCTCCACCATGAAACTCACCTTCTCTCCGGCCTCGCCGTTCGCGCGCAAGGTCCGCATTGCCGCGATCGAGCTTGGGCTGATCGACAAGATCGAACTGGTGCCGGCTTCTGTCGCTCCGGGCACGCCGAACGACGAATATCAGCGCATCACGCCCTTGAAGAAGCTGCCGGTGCTGATCCTTGCGAATGGCGACGTCATCCTCGATTCCTATGTCATCGTCGAATATCTCAACGAGCTTGCCGGCGGCTCGCTGATCCCCGATTACGGCCCGACGCGCTGGAAGGTGAAGACCGACCATTCGCTCTCGCAGGGCATGCTCGATTCCATGCTGCTGTGCCGCTATGAGAACATCACGCGGCCCGAGGCGCTGCGCTGGAAGGCATGGTCGGACGATCACTGGAACAGGGCCTGGAGCGGCATGGCGCGGTTCGAGGCGCGCGACGACGTCCTCAATGGTCCGTTCACGATCGCGCAGATCGGCCTCGTCTGCGTGCTCGGCTATGCCGACTTCCGCTTCGCCGATTGCGGCTGGCGCAAGGCGTTTCCAAAGCTCGACAAGTTCCACCAGAAGATGCTCGAGCGGCCATCGATCAAGATTTCGGTGCCGCCGGCAGCGTAAAATCAAAAACAGGAGTGTGCGATGAGTCTGAAGTTCTCGGCCGGCGATCTCACCATCCACCGCATCATCGAGCAGGAAGTGCCGTTCTTCCCGGCGCAGGAGCTGCTTCCCGACCTGACACCGGAGCTGCTGGCCGAAAACCGGGCGTGGTTGAAGAAGGCCGGCGCGCTCGACGACAATGACGTGCTGATCCTCTGTTTCCAGTCCTACATCGTCAAGACGCCGCATCACACCATCCTGATCGACAGCTGCATCGGCAACGACAAGCAGCGGCCGGCCCGTCCGAACTGGCACCAGAAGACGGACGACAACTACATGAGCGCGCTGAAGGCGGCCGGCTTTTCCGTTGGCGACATCGATTACGTGATGTGCACGCATCTGCACGTCGATCATGTCGGCTGGAACACGCGGATGGAGAACGGCCGCTGGGTGCCGACCTTCCCGAAGGCGCGTTACGTGTTCGCCAAGAGCGAGTACGATTACTGGCACGAGCAGAATGCCAAGGCCGAGGTGCCGCCCTTTGCCGATAGCGTGCTGCCGGTGGTCGAGGCCAAGCGGGCGGAGTTCGTCGGCAACGATTTTGCGATCGGCGATCACGCCCGCATCCTGCCGACACCCGGCCACACGCCGGGCCACGTCGCCTTCGCCTTCGGCAAGGGCAAGGATGACGCCGTGTTCGCCGGCGACCTCATGCACTCGCCGCTGCAAACGCTCCATCCCGAGCTGTCGCCGAAATTCGACGTCGATCCGAAGCAGGCCGCGGTGACCCGGCGCAGCTTCCTCGAACGCTATTGCGACACGGACACCCTGTGCTGCACCGCGCATTTCCCCTCGCCGTCATCAGGCAAGATCAAGCGCAAGGGAAATGCGTTCGTGTGCGAGATGGCCTAAAGAGTCACCTCGCCCCGCTTGCGGGGAGAGGTCGGATTGCGGAGCAATCCAGGTGAGGGGGACTTTCCGCGAGTCTAATTCTCACCATTTTCGCGGATAGAAGCCCCTCACCCCAACCCTCTCCCCGTAAGAACGGGGAGAGGGAGTTCACTGCCGTCGCGGCACCATCGAGCGTCAATCAAACAGACTCGGCGTGTGGTTCACCGCCGCGCCTTCGATCGCGAGCATTTTCAGCTTCGTCGACACGCCGCCGCGGGCGGAGAAGCCGCCGGGCTTGTTGCCGGCGGCGAGCACGCGATGGCAGGGGACCACGATCGGGCACGGGTTGCGGCCGAGCGCTTGGCCGACGTCGCGCGACAGCTCGACGCCGCCGAGCCTTTTCGCGATGTCGCCATAGGTCAGGGTCTTGCCCGGCGGGATCCGGCGCGCGATGTCATAGACGCCGCGGTTGAACTCCGGCACGCCGTCGAGATCGAGCGGAATGTCCAGGAGATCGTCGGGCTTGCCCGCGAGCAAATCGACGATCCGGCCGATCGCGACTTTCACCTCAGCGGTGGGCTCGGCCTCTTCGATG
This sequence comes from Bradyrhizobium sp., assembly GCA_035487555.1. Lineage (GTDB taxonomy): Bacteria > Pseudomonadota > Alphaproteobacteria > Rhizobiales > Xanthobacteraceae > Bradyrhizobium. The sequence goes on from DATHMA010000043.1 coordinate 5,957, forward strand.
TCAGCGTGGCGCTGGCGGATGCGGGCACGGGTTTTGTCTTCATCGCCCATCGGTAGCTGCACCCCGTTGATGCCGCGCGGGCCCCATTCGATGCCGCAAATGCCGATCGCGCTGTCGAACAATGTATAATGCTGGTTGGTCATGGCTTGCTCCAAAATCGCATGCCTTGTGTCTCTTTGATTGAGCATGATCTTCTCGGAAAACCGGTTTCCACTTTTCCGGATCATGCTCTACGTTCTGAGCTGGAATCTAGGCTTGGAAATAGTTGCGATCCACCCGGATTCCGTCAATCTTGCACAGGCTGGTTCCACCCTTGCCTGCCCTTCCCGCGAGCCCAGATGCAGACCCTTCACGTCAACGGATACGACATGGCCTATCTCGACGTGGGCCAGACGCAAGGCACGCCGCCGCTGGTCTGCGTGCATGGCTCGCTCAATGATTTCCGCATCTGGGGCTGCGTGCTGGGACTGCTGGCAAAGCAGCACCGGCTGATCTGCGTCAGCTTGCGGCATTTCTTCCCCGAGCAATGGGACGGCAAAAGCAACACCTATTCCATCGCGCAGCATGTCGATGACGTCATCGCCTTCATCGAGAAACTCGATATGGGGCCGGTCGATCTGCTTGGCCACTCCCGCGGCGGGCATATCTGCTTCCGTGTCGCGCAGCGCAGGCCCGAGCTGCTCCGCAGGCTGATCCTGGCCGAGCCAGGCGGCGAGCTCGATGCAAGCCTCGACCCCGAGTACAAGGGCGGCCCCTCGCCGCTGCTCGAGCGCTTCACGACCGCCGCGGACAAGATCGCCGCCGGCGACATCGATGGCGGGCTGGAGTTCTTCGTCGATACGCTCGAAGGGCCGGGCCGCTGGCAGCGCCTGCCGCCGCTGATGAAGCAAGGCCTGATCGACAACGCCATGACGCTGATCGGACAGGTCCGCGACGAACGTCCGGGCTTCTCCAAGGCCGATGCTGAATCGATCACCATGCCGACGCTGTTCGTCGGCGGCGCCAGGACCAAGGGCTTGCTCGCAAAAGTACTGCATACGCTGGCGGAGTACGTGCCGAACTCGAAAGTGGCCATGATTCCGAACACCACGCATCCGATGTTCGAGCAGGCGCCGCAACAATTTTCCGAAATCGTACTGGAGTTCCTGGCGGCCGGCTAAGTCGAGCGTCAGGTTTTCGCGAGAGCCGCCGTGGATGCCGCCCGCAAGGTCATGCTGCGTATGTGAACGAGCAGTATCCCGACGCATGCGATTTCGATCGCCATCGTGAGGATCGCGACCCATATTTCCACCGACAGTTTCATTCCCCGTAGCTGCAGCGCCGTCAGCAACCCATCGCTGAGGACCGAAACCACCAGCGCGGCTGCGGTTGCATGGCACAGCATGGAGAAGCAGCGAAGCTGGCGCCGATAAGCCGGATAGAACGCGGCGGGAATCTCGCGGCTGTGGATATAGGCCAAGGCGCCGAGCCCGATAATGACCGACATCCAGAAGGCATAGCGGTCGATCAAAATCACGAGACCGCGGAGCGCCCTCATGTCGTCACTGGTGCCCCACTGCGCCGCCGCGTACCATGCGATGCGGGCCTTCATGGCAATCAAATCGCTGGCGATGACGAGAACCGCGGCGACGGCGGCTCTCCGGGTATGCTTTGCCAGCGAGACTACCGCAAACTGAGCAGCGATGGCGCGGGCGTCGCCAAAACTCGCGATCGCGCGCCGCTGTGCCTGAGGCGTGTTCCCCGTCGAGTCGGCCGCGACGGCTTCCCATAGATGGTCTTCGACTTCCTGTCGCACGCAGCGCGACAGCGATCGATCGAAACCGAGCTCGCGCGCCAGCGATTCGAGATAATCGGGGATCATGCCGGGGTCTCGCGTGGCCGGTTTCCACCGAGCAGGCCGCCAATGGCATCGGAAAATTGCTTCCAGACCGCGCGCCGCTCGACCAGCGCCCGAGTGCCGGTTCGGGTCAAGCTATAGACCCGCCGCCGCCGCCCGCTATCGGCGGTGGTCCAGGTACTCTTGAGCAGGCCTGCCTGCTCAAGCCGGTGCAGCGCGGGGTAGATCGTGCCCTCGGGTAGATCGAACGCGCCACCACTGCGCCGTTTGATCTCTTCGATGACAGCATAGCCATGCGCCGAGCCCGCCGCCGCCAGTGCGGCGAGTACGATCATGTCGAGGTGCCCCTTGAGCATTTCGCCTTCCATGCCTTGTATTACTAGGCTTCGAAACCTGGACGGTCAAGCCGCGGGTAATGCAAAGGGGCGGACCGCCGACCGGCTATTTGGGACGCGGCCGGGCGGACCGCCGACCGGCTATTTGGGACGCGGCACGAAAACCTGACCGTTGACGCCGAATCCGCCCTCGACTGTTTCGAAGATTTGCACGAACGATTTTCCAGCCGGATCGGGCGGAAGCTTCATCGCATTGAGGACGACATCGGTCATGCCCTTGATCAGGGCAGCCCTCTGCTCGAGCGTGAGGATGCCGTGGGGAATATTGAGCTCCACCAGCGGCGCCCCGAAATCGGCTGCCGGAGCGGGGTCGGCGAGAACCTGCGAAACCCCGGCCGCTGCACCCGTTGCAAGGGTGGCTGTCATCAGGACGGCCCTGCGGTTCAATCCGGTGCCGCCCGACGGTTCCTTGTCGCTGCTTGGCTTGCTGATCTTGTCCATGGTCCAATCTCGCGTTGATGGTGGCTTGTTATCGACGGTCAGGTTCGAGGCGCATAGACCTTGCCGGTCGCGCCCCAATCGCCGGTCGCTATCTCGGTGATGAGCACGTAAGTCGGCGAATCCGCCGGCCGCTTTTCGACGCTGACGATGACATCGTGAATCCCCTTGACGATCTCGCGCCGCTGATCCGGCGTGAGAATGCCTTCTGGCACGTAAACCTTGGCGACCGGCATCTGAGGCTCCTATTCGTGATTGATTATACCTCGCTATGGTATGCCTAGTAACGCTAGGCGTCAAGCCAGCTCAAAACTGGGCACACTGTAGGTCTTGTGAAATGATGTGCTCGCGGCTCTTTCGCCGATGCATCGCGAGTCTCCATGCAAACCCTGCACGTCAACGGATACGACATGGCCTATCTCGAAGTGGGAGTCGGCCATCCCCTCGTCTGCGTGCATGGCACGCTCGGCGATTTCCGCACCTGGTATGCGGTGCTCGGGCCACTGTCGAAGACACGCCGCGTGATCGCGGTCAGCCTGCGCCACTTCTTTCCCGAACATTGGGACGGCGAGGGCGACGACTACCGCATGGCGCAGCACATCGCCGACGTGATCGCTTTCATCGAGCAGATCGAACCCAAGCCGGTCGACCTGACGGGCCATTCGCGCGGTGGGCACATCTCGTTCCACGTTGCGCAGCAGCGACCCGACCTGTTGCGCAAGGTGGTGCTAGCCGAGCCCGGCGGCGATCTCGACGCTTCGCTCGATCCGAGCGTTTCGCCCTCGGCGACACCCGCGATGGCACTACGCACGGCCGCCTTTGCCGAGCGCGTCAGGTCCGGCGACGCCGAAAGTGCGCTGGAAGATTTTGTCGACGGCGTCGATGGCGAGCACACTTGGCGCCGCCTGCCCGCCGCGGCGAAGCAGCAGCTTCGCGACAACGTCATCACATTCCTCGGACAGCTCCACGAAGCCCGCAAGCCTTACGCGAAGGCCGACATGCTGGACATCCGGACGCCGACGCTGCTGATTGGCGGCGGCGACACCACGGGCTCGCTCTCCAGGAACTGGCGCGCGATGGCCGAACACATCGTCGGCGCCAAGACCGCCATTATCCCGAACGCCAAGCACTGGATGTTCGAGCAGAACCCGGAAGTATTTTGCCGCGTGGTGACTGAGTTTCTGGAGAGCTAGCCAAGGCCGCCGGGGGCACCAGCCCAACGACGTGGATGGCCGGGACATAGGCGAGCGGAAGCGACGCCGTCCTTCGGACGGCTACGTCCGGCCATGACGAAATCGACGTATTTCAACAGCTTATACCGTGAGAAAGAGACGCCTTGACCACCCCTGCCACCTCGACTAACTTCGAATACGGCATTCCGTATTCCAAATCGAGCGCCCGGCCATGATCCCACTCGATCCCGCCCCCAACCTGATCGACCAGGTCTATGCGCGGATTCTGGAAGCAATCACCGACCGCACGTTGCTGCCGGGCCAGCGTATCCGACAGAACGAATTGGCCGAGAAGCTCGGCGTGTCGCGCCAGCCGGTCTCGCATGCGCTGCATCTGTTGCACCGGCAGGGACTGGTGGCCGAAAGCGGCCGCCGCGGTTTTGAAGTGACAGGGCTTGATCCCGCCCGTATCCGCCAGCTCTACGAAGTGCGCGGCGCCATCGACGCGCTTGCCGCGCGGCTCGCTGCCGATCGATCCAAAGTGGATGCTGCCGGACGCTTGCAACTTGAGAAGGCGCTACACGCCGGCCGCGGCGTCGACAAGAAGACGCCGCTCGCAAAGCTGATCGCGCTCGATGTGGATTTTCACAGCGCGATCTATCGCCTCGCCGGCAATCCCGCGATCGAAGAGATGATGGCGCCGCAATGGCCGCATATGCGCCGCTCGATGGCGACCGTGCTCGCCGAGCTCGACTATCGCGAAAGCGCCTGGAGCGAGCACGAGACGATCGCGTCGGCGATTTTTGCGGGCAATGGCAAGGTTGCAGAAGCCGCGGCCTCCGCGCATGCGCAGACGGCGGGACATCGGACCGAAGAGAAGCTGAAGGCTATCGACGAGGCGGCTTAACGACCCTCATCCTGAGGAGCCGCGAAGCGGCGTCTCGAAGGATAAGGCCACGAGATTAGAAGAGCTGCGAGCCTCATGGTTCGAGACGCGCGTGCCGCGCTTCTCACCATGAGGAGAGAGAATGAAAACAAAGCAAGGAGGAAGTCATGAAACTCACGCCACAGCAGATCGAGCATTTCAACCGCGAGGGCTGGCTGTTCCTGCCCGAGCTGTTCAGCCGCGAGGAGACCGATTTCCTGGCACAGGAAGCAGCGAGTATCTATGACGCCAACCGGCCCGAGGTCTGGCGCGAGAAGAGCGGCGCGCCGCGCACGGCCTTTGCCGCGCATCTCTACAACGAGGCCTTCGGCCTGCTCGGCGCGCACCCGCGCATGATCGAGCCGATCGAGCAGCTCTTCGGCGAGAAGGTCTACATGCACCAGTTCAAGATCAACGCCAAGGCGGCGTTCACCGGCGATGTCTGGCAGTGGCACCAGGATTACGGCACCTGGAAGCGCGACGACGGCATGCCCGAGCCGCGCGCGATGAATATCGCGATCTTCCTCGACGAGGTGATGCCGATCAACGGTCCCTTGATGCTGGTGCCGCAGAGCCAGACCGCCGGCGATCTCAAGGCCTCGCATGACCTCGAGACCACCTCCTATCCGCTGTGGACCCTGGACGAGGAGACCGTGACGCGGCTGGTCAAGCAGGGCGGCATTGTCGCGCCGACCGGCAAGGCCGGCGGCATGCTGATGTTCCACGGCAATCTCGTGCACGGCTCGAGCGGCAACATCACGCCCTACCCGCGCAAGATCGTGTACCTGACCCTGAACGCGGTCTCGAACTACATCCGCACGCCGACCCGGCCGGACTACATCGCCCACCGCGATTTCACGCCGATCGAGACGGTCGAGGACGACGCGCTGGTGCGGCTCTCGCGTGCGCCGCGGCAAGCGGCGGAGTAAGCTCGCGTAGCTCCACACAACTGCTCGTCGTGCCCGGCTTGTGCCGGGCATCCACGTCTTGACTCAGGATGACGAAAGACGTGGATGGCCGGGACAAGCCCGGCCATGACGACGGCACACATTTGGATTTCCCATGAACCTCTACCATCTCCTCCAGGCTCGCCATAAGGCCGGCAAACCCGTTCGTGTCGGGCTGATCGGCGCCGGCAAATTCGGCTCGATGTTCCTGTCGCAGGTGCCGCATGTGCCGGGGCTCGAAGTCCCTGTTATCATCGACCTCGATCCGCAGCGGGCGAAGGATGCCTGCAAGACCGTCGGCTGGGATTCCGCGCGGATCGCGGCGACCACCTTCACCGAAGACGGCATGCGCGCGATCGCGGGCGGCGCGATGGATGTGATCGTGGAAGCGACCGGCAACCCGGCGGTCGGCATCCGCCATGCCCGCGCGGCGATCGCGGCGGGCAAGCACATCGTGATGGTTAATGTCGAGGCCGATGTGCTGGCGGGCGCGCTGCTCGCCGAGGAAGCGCGCAAAGCGGGCGTGGTCTATTCGCTCGCCTATGGCGACCAGCCGGCGCTGACGGCGGAGATCGTCGATTGGGCGCGCGCCACGGGATTCCGCGTCGTCGCTGCCGGCAAGGGCACCAAATATCTGCCGGCCTATCACGACGTGACGCCCGACGATGTCTGGCAGCATTACGGCCTGACCCGCAGCGAGGCGCAATCGGCCGGCATGAACCCGCAGATGTTCAACTCGTTTCTTGACGGCACCAAATCGGCGATCGAAATGGCGGCGATCGCCAATGCGACCGGGCTCGACGTGCCCTCACACGGCCTGTTGTTTCCGCCCTGCGGCGTCGACGACCTGCCCCATGTGATGCGGCCGCGCGAGGCCGGCGGCGTGCTGGAGAGAGCGGGCGTGGTCGAAGTGGTGTCCTCGCTCGAGCGCGACAGCCGCCCTGTCTTCCGTGATCTGCGCTGGGGCGTCTACGCGGTGCTGGAGGCGCCGAACGATTATGCCGCCGATTGCTTCAAGCAATATGGGCTGAAGACCGACGCCAGCGGCCGCTATGCGGCGATGTACAAGCCCTATCATCTGATCGGCCTCGAGCTGAACATCTCGATCCTCTCGGCCGCGCTGCGGGGCGAGCCGACCGGCCAGCCCTTCAGCTTCCGCGGCGACGTCGCCTCGGTTGCCAAGCGCAACCTGCGCGCCGGCGAGATGCTGGACGGCGAAGGCGGCTATACGGTGTGGGGCAAGCTGATGCCGGCGGCCGAAAGCCTGAGGGTCGGCGCGCTGCCGATTGGGCTTGCGCATCGCGTCACACTGAAGAACGACATCGCACATGGCGCCGTCGTGCGCTGGAGCGATGTGGAGTACGACGCCAGTAACGATACGATCAAGACGCGCAAGGCTATGGAAGCGGCGTTCGCCAAACATTAGGGAGCGCGTCCGTTCGCCGCGTCAAAACGCCCGCCGCCTTCGCAGCTGCACATCCCGGCGCGCCCTTGATTCCCTCAAAGCTATTGCTCATCCTGCCCGCGGACCCAAAAAAGTCCGGACATCATCAACGCCGGTCGGCGAAACATAAAGCGACAGTCAAGATCGTTGTCCCTCGTCGAGTGATCGGCAAAGAGAGAGGGGAAGCGCATGAAACGTCGTGAGTTCCTGAAAGTGGGCGGCGTCGCTCTGGCGGCGAATGCGGTCGCGGCACCCGCGATCGCGCAATCCAATCCCGAGGTGAGATGGCGGCTGGCGGCGAGCTGGCCGAAGGCGCTGGATACGCTCTATGGCGGCTGCGAATATTTCTGCAAACGTGTCGCCGAAGTCACCGACAACAAATTCCAGATCCAGTCCTTTGCTGCCGGCGAAATCGTGCCGGGCCTGCAGGTGCTGGATGCGGTGTCGAACGGCACGGTCGAGATGGGCAACACCGCGCTGTATTACTACTGGGGCAAGAACCCGGCCTTCACCTTCGGTACCGCGCTCCCCTTCGGTCTCAACACGCGCCAGCACATTTCATGGCTGGTGTCGGGCGACGGCCAGGCGCTGATCAACGACCTCCTGAAGGAATACAATGTGATCGGCATTCCAACCGGCTCGACCGGCGCCCAGATGGGCGGCTGGTTCCGGAAGGAGATCAAGTCGATGGAGGATTTGAAGGGACTGAAATTCCGCGTCGGCGGCTTTGCCGGCACCATCATCGCCAAGGTCGGCGGCGTGCCGCAGCAGATCGCCGGCGGCGACATCTATCCAGCCCTGGAGAAGGGCACGATCGATGCCGCCGAGTGGGTCGGTCCCTATGACGACGAGAAGCTCGGCTTCGTGAAGGTCGCGAAGTACTATTATTATCCCGGCTGGTGGGAAGGCACCGGCCAGGGCCACAATGTCATGAACCTCGACAAGTGGAACACCCTGCCCAAGCACTATCAGGCCGCGATCGACATGGCCTCACGCGACACCTACACTTGGGTCACCGGCAAGTATGACTATGTCAATCCGCCGGCGCTGAAGCGCCTGCTGGTCGCCGGCGCGATCCTCAAACCGTTCCCGCAGGAGGTGCTGGAAGCCTGCTATGCGGCTGCGAACGAGATCTATGCGGATCTGTCGAAGACCAACGCGCATTTCAACAAGCTCTATTCCAGCCTCGTCGCATACCGCACGGAATCGCTCGCCTGGATGCAGGTCGCCGAGCTTTCGTTCGACAGTTTCATGATGCGGATGCGCACGCGGACCTGACGCCGCGGACGCGGAGCGCGAAATGAAAAAGCCCCGGAGGTTTCTCCGGGGCTTTTGTTGTTTGTCGTTCTTCTGACGAGCGAGGATCTTACTGCTGATCCTCGTTCATGACAGGCGCGAGCTTGTCGAAGTTCGCCACGACGAGATCGATATTGCCCTTGTTCTGGACGGCAGGCTCGGGCTGCTTGAGTGCCTGGTTGAGCTGATCGAGCGCCTGCTTCTTGTCGTTGGCGGACATCTTCTTGTCGGCCGTGACTTCGGCGATCTGCGACTTGATGACGGCTTCCGAGCCGACATACTTCTTGGTCGCGGGATCGATGCCGCCATAGACGAGGCTGATGTTGTCCATGACAGTGTAATATTCGTCGGTGCTGGCAAAGCCGTTCTTCTTGGCGGTGGCCTCGACCTGGGCGAGCACCTTCGGATCCGGCTTGGCGTTCGGCTGCATTTTGGCGGTGAGCGCCTCCATGTCCTTTTGCGCGGCGATCGCGCCGTCGATCTGCTTCTGCGTTATCGCCATCTGCTTCAGCTCACCGCCCTGCTGCTGCGCCATGGCGCGGTCGGTCGTAACGGAGGCGAACGAGGCAGCAGCGCACGCGATGGTCAGGGCAGTGAGAACAGGACGGATCAAACGATTCATGGGAGTCTCCTTGCGGGGTGGGGCGACTTTTAGTTCTAAGGCAGGACTGCGTACGGATTTTGAAATGAACGGGAAATGAACTGGAACCAGCACACGACAAGCACTCGAAGCGGAGGGCCGCGTTCCAGGCGATCGCGCCTTAGCTAAGCACCTGATCATGACCGAAAATCGCGCGTTCGTCGAAGCCGGGCGGCAAACGACAACAAAAAACGCCGCCTCCCGGAGGGAAGCGGCGTTTTCATATTCGTGACATCGAAAGAGGAGTTTTCCTTGTCCTTGGCAGGCCTGGCAGTGACCTACTCTCCCAGGGCTTGAGCCATAGTACCATTGGCGCTGAAGAGTTTAACGGCCGAGTTCGGGATGGGATCGGGTTGAGGCTCTTCGCTAGAACCACCAGGCCGGCGAAGGACAAGGAAATACGAAGCAAGCGTTAGAGCGCGATGCGCTCGGGTCTCATTTGGCGATTTTCATTTAGTCATCGGGCTCGTTGAGCCCTATGGACACTGAAAATGAGAGCAATCAAGCCAATCGAACGATTAGTACCGGTAAGCTACATGCATTACTGCACTTCCACACCCGGCCTATCAACGTGGTCGTCTTCCACGGTTCTCAAGGGAATGCTCGTTTCGAGGTGGGTTTCCCGCTTAGATGCTTTCAGCGGTTATCCCGTCCGTACATAGCTATGCAGCACTGCCGCTGGCGCGACAACTGCTCCACCAGAGGTACGTTCATCCCGGTCCTCTCGTACTAGGGACAAATCCTCTCAACATTCCAACACCCACGGCAGATAGGGACCGAACTGTCTCACGACGTTCTGAACCCAGCTCACGTACCACTTTAATCGGCGAACAGCCGAACCCTTGGGACCTTCTCCAGCCCCAGGATGTGATGAGCCGACATCGAGGTGC
>DATHMA010000044.1:0-27765 GCA_035487555.1 Bradyrhizobium sp.
GGTGATGGAGCAGGCCGACGTGATGCGCGACCAGGTGGCGCATCATCTCCAGCGCGCCCGCATCGCCGCGCGCGTCACCATCGTCGGCACGGTCACGGAAGTCGCCCCCGCGCTGGAAGCGTTGCAGCGGACCATGGAGAAGATCCATCGCGACCGCGGCATCGTCATCGAGGTCAAGGCCGACCCGAAGGCCAAATTCCGCGGCGAGCAGCAGGACCTGGAGGAGATGGCCGGCAACCTCGTCGACAATGCCTGCAAATGGGCGTCCTCGCGCGTCTTCATCGACGCCCTGGTGGAGCGGCCGGCCGAGCCGGGTGCGGCGCCCACCTTGCGCATTCTGGTCGACGATGACGGGCGGGGATTGTCGGCTGCCGAGCGCGCCAAGGTGTCGCGGCGCGGCCAGCGGCTCGACGAATCCAAGCCGGGCTCGGGGCTGGGGCTGTCGATCGTGACCGAGCTTGCCGCGCTTTACGGCGGCAGTCTCGCGCTCGGCAACGCGCCGATCGGCGGATTACGGGCGGAATTGGTGCTGCCCGGGATTTAGCGCGTGATCCGGCAAGTGTGCAGCGATTGCGCGGGGATCGTGCGTAAATAAAGAGCTAAAGCGCAACGGCGATTTCATCGCGCTTTAGCGGCCTCAACCACAACGCACAATTCACAATTCCTAAACGACTTCTTAACGCCGCAGCCCCTATCCTGATCCCGGCATACGCCGTTCCTGCCACCGAAAATCTGCATCACCGGACTGCATGGGCGAGACATCGATCGAGCGGCTGAAGGAATATCTCGGGCAGCTTCCGCCGGCATCGCAGGCGCTGCTGATACGGGAGTTCGAGCGCGCCATTGAACGCGGCCAGGACACCGCGGTTGCGACGCTGGTGCTGGCGCAGCTGCGCAAGGTCGCGCGCAAGAGCGAAGAACCCAGGGAAACCGCCGAAGCGCCGAAGCCGCGCATCGAGGATGTCGCGCGATATCTGTTCCAGCCGTTGGAGCCGTTCCTGGTCGACGGCAATGTGCCGATGCGGCCGGGGCAGATCCGCCGCGCTTCGCTCACGCCGATCTGGCAGTGGCTGATCCGCGACGGCGCGGTCGATCCCGTCTACGAATTCGAGAAGGTGCTGGCGGGCCAGCCGGACGATGGCGATCCGCCTGAGGCTGCGCTGCGCAAGCTGCAACTCGCCGTGGCCGACGCCATCTTCCAGGTCACTTCTCCAACCGGCGGCGGCAGCCAGCGCACGCTCGCCCGCATCGGCGCGCCGAACGTGATCGAGGATCTGGTGCCGATCGGGGCCGTGCTGCAGGCCCGCGAGGCGATGGAGTCGCTCTCCGGCCGGTTGCCGATCACGCTGCGCGTATTCGGGGATTCGCAGATCGCCTCGACCTGCGAGGCGCTGAATATCCCGAGCTTGCAGACACCGCAGCTTTTGCCGTTTGCACTGTCGCTCCTGATGCAGCGCCTCGCCGCGCCCTGGCAGGTGATCCGCATCGCCATCCGCATGGCCGCTTCCGACGACGAGGTCCGCGTTGCGGCGACGCCTTATGGCATGGCCGTTACTATCGCGCTCCATGACCTGTTTTGTCTGGCTGTCACGCTGCGGACCGACATCCGCCGCGGCCAGTTCGCCAGCGTTCCCGACAACCTCAAGGCGCTGCATGACGGCGTGCGGGGCCTGCGCACCGAGCTCGATTTGCGCCAGGACTCGAGCTGGGGCCGGCAGCTCGCCTCGATCCGCGCCGAAATCTCCAACACGCTGCAATCGGAAATCGACAGCGTGCCCGGCCGTGTCCGCCGCATCCTGCGCCAGCGCCCCGACAAGGACATCCTGGCCGGCGCCAGGGTCGACTCGACCGAGGTCGACGATGCCGCCGCCCTGATCGATTTTGTCGCGGTCTGCCGCACCTATGCGAGCGAGCTTGCGATCAACGAGGTGACGCTGCGAACCTATTCCGACCTGCAGCAATATGTCGAGAAGGCAACCGAAGCCCTCGTCCAGTCGCTGCGCGCCGGCGACCACCGGGCGCGCGCCTACCGGCAAGCGCAGGCCAATGCCGCCATCCGCTTCTGCGAGGCGCTGTTCGGGCGCGAATATGCCTCGCTGATGAGCAGGGCGGTCGAGAACGCGCTCACCGTCGAGCACAAGTCGTCGCGCGCAAGCTAGGCCAGCCATAACGCGGCTCGCGGATTGCTCTTGCAAGAGTGCACATCGGTCAGCCGAACATCCCCGCCAAATGGAGCGACGAGGGCGCCGAGGCGCAGTCGTTCTGTGAATTTCGGTGACGGTGAAATCGACAGGCTCATCGCAGCATATCCGGAACCGGTCACGTTGAAACCTTCTCGCAGCGCTTCCGTAGCCATTGGTCAATTGCATCTTGCGCGTCTAGCGGTGCTGCCTGTCATTCGTGGAACATCTTTCATCTTTGAGGTGTTGGGTAAACTCAACTCCTTCCGCAAGCTTCGTCCAATCAGCGGCGAGCCGAAGCCACGCCTCTCGATCGATCGGTCTTAAGGCGCTCTCGGCGTTCCGCCGGCAATCCTCTGCTTCGCGGCGATATCTGTTTGCTTCGGGCATCCTGGAAATCCTTCACGATGGGGCGTTTGGTTCTGCGCAGTAGATCGTGAGGGGAAACTCATCGCGGCATCCCATAAGTATGGGAGGGTCGAGGTGCGCGATCCGCGGGACGGGCGGGATAGGTCGAGGTCGAAGATCTGCTGTTGGCCCTGATGCGACGTGCGGGTGAGCCGTGAAATGCTGTGCTTGTCGGGGCAGAGCGGAAGTGACTGACAGGATTCCCCAACGCCGGTTTTGGCCCCAACTGGACATGTGACGAGCCAAGAACGTCGGGAATGCGTGGGCTCCTCTGAACGGATGACTGCTTCGAGCGACATAACAGATAGGGTAGGTGGTCCGTTTCCAGCTTCGCGGAGGCATGAATGCGCGCAGTCCTGTGTACCGCCTTCGAGGGAATCAAGTCCCTGAGCATAGGCGAGACGGCGGCCCCGCGCCCAAAGCCCGACGAGGTGCTGATCGATGTGCACTCAGCCTCGGTCAGCTACATGGATTATCTAATGATCTCGGGCGGCTACCAGATGCGGCCGCCGCTCCCCTATGTCCCAGGCACGGATGCCGCCGGGGTCGTTGTGGCCATTGGCAGCAAGGTCGACCGTTTTCGTCCGGGCGATCGCGTGACCTGTGGCGGATGGTATGGCGGCTTCGCGGAGCAAATGACGGCGAAGGCTGGAAGGACGAGTCGCCTGCCCGACAACGTCGATTTTGGCGTGGGTTCGACCGTGCTGCATATCTATTTGACAGCTTATTATTCGCTGGTCCACCGCGGCCGGGTTGAACCTGGCGAAACTGTGCTGGTGACAGGCGCGTCTGGCGGAGTAGGCCTCGCTTGTGTCGAGCTGGCGCGCCTGCTCGGTGCCCGTGTCATTGCTGCAGTCGGCAGCGACGCCAAAGCGTCGATTGTTCGCGACTACGGCGCGGACGAGGTCATCAACTATTCAAGCGAGGATGTGCGTGACCGCGTCAAGGCACTCACCGCAGGCGAAGGAATTGACGTCTGCATCGACAATGTGGGCGGCGCGTTATTCGGGACGCTGGCGCGGCTCATGCGATGGAATGGAAGGCTGTTACCCGTCGGCTTTGCCGGCGGAGAGGTGCCGTCTCTGCCCATGAATCTGCCCCTCCTGAAGAACTACTCCATCGTTGGCGTGTTCACCGGCGCCTGGGCGGACCGCTTTCCGGATGAGAGTTCACGCGCCGCCGACACTGTCCTGGCGTGGGTCAGCGAAGGAAAGCTGCGCCCTCGCATCGATCGCGTGCTGCCTTTGGAGCGTGTGGCGGAAGCGATGCGTGCGATCGAAAACCGGTCGGTCGCGGGTCGAATTGTTCTCCAGGCGAGGTGATCCCATGATCACATCGGATCCGATCAAGCCGATCTCAGACGTGCGCGACATTTCCGCCATCACCTATGGCTTCATGGCGTCGAAGGCGCTTTTTGCGGCGCTCGACTTCGACCTGTTCACCCAAATCGAGGGCGGGGCCAACTCGGCGGCCGCGTTGGCCAGTGCAACAGGGATTTCCGAGAATCGGCTTGTGACGCTGCTGGCGGCGCTCAAGTCGGTTGGCCTGATCGGCGAGCGCGACGGCCGATTGGTCAATGCGCCGGCCACGTCCAAATTCCTGGTGGCTGGAGCGCCGGGAGACTTCAGGGACTACGTTCGGCTGGTCAATGGAGCGTTCGGCTATGAGAGTTTCCGGCACCTTTCCGGCGCACTCCGTGGAGAGCGCGTCTTCCCTGACAAGGGGTTCTACGAGGGTTTGATCTATTCGACGGGAATTGGCGGGGAGCAGTTCAGCTCGGCCCAGCATTCCGGGTCGCTCGGACCGGCGCGGCTGATGGCGAAACGCGTCGATCTCGGAGGCCGGACGCGATTGCTCGACGCGGGCGGAGGCAGCGGAGCCTACACGCTCGCGTTCTGCGCGGCGAACCCGCAGCTCACGTCGACCATTCTTGATTTCCCGCAGACGGTCGAGACAGCAAGGATGTACGCCCGGCAATCCGGACTAGCCGACCGCGTTGCGCATCTTGCCGGAAACGCCATTACGACCGATTGGCCAAAAGGCCATGACGTTGTTCTGATGTCCTATGTATGGAGCGCGGTTGGAGCGGACGACATCGCAATCCTTGCTCGCCGTGCGTTCGATGCGTTGCCTCCAGGTGGCCTTGTCCTCGTGCACGATTTCATGGTCGATAGTGTATGCGAGCAGCCTGCTTTTGCCGCTTGGTATCTCCTCGGAAGCGTGTTGGACAACCCGAATGCAGTGTGTCTTACACCCGACTACGTTGAGGGCACGCTGAAAAGCGCAGGCTTCAAGGTGGAAGGAACCGAAATCATGCTGGCTGGCATAACCATGCTGACCAAAGCGCTGAAGCCCATGTAGCGCTGTTAAAGCTGGCAGCTGCTTTTGCGAAAAGCTTGACGAGGCAATCGAACAGGGATGCTTTTGGCGGTGCGTGAGTCCGGTTGTGGCCCATCGCGACATAGGCGGTTCCGCTCGCGTTTGATTGCTGACGGCGCATAGCGGAAGTCGAGGCTTGGCCCTCCATTGCATGCGCACGTTTGTCAGGCCAGCGCGGCGACGCCCATGGCCCGCCCGTAGCGGCGACTGCATTCGAGAAAATCGCCGTACTTCCTGTGCACGGCGGTATGCTGCACGCACGCAAGCAGCAGCCGGTCGCGGTCGAAACTGCGGTTCTTCGCGTAGTCCTCGAGCAGGCACTGAGCGATCTCCTGGTTGTGCGGGTCGTTACCGAGGCGGCAGGCGATCAGCGCCAATTGTTGCACCAATTTCTGGCGGTCGCCGCTGCTTGCGAGATACGCCCTGGCCCAAGCGACGGCCTGGGGTCCATCGAGCGCGACGATGGCCGCCATGGTGCGCTCCAATAATTGCAGTTCGCTCATTCGCTCGGCGCCGGCAGGAAGCTCGGCCACGCAGGCTCTTCCATCGCCAATATCCCTCTGATGCCAGGCGTTGCGGTTGAGGAAGGAGGCGGCGGAGTACAACAGCTTCAGGCGTTGCGGATGCTCGAAGCAATCGTAGAACCAGCCGAGCGTGTTGCAGTATTCGTAGCAGTGTTGCGAAATGGAGAAGTTGAGACTGTCCTGCGTCTCCAGCAACACCTGAGCGGCGCCGATCTGCAAAACGTCCAGGATCTGGCGCGGCCCTTTGCCCGCGAGCAGCAGCCGGCTCAACTGTTCAAGATAGGCCGGCTCGTGCTGACGCAACACGACTTCGAGGAATGCCTCCGCCTCGGTCGCGGTCAGGGCTTCCGAATTTTTAAGCAATGCCGCTTCCCCGGCCGTGGTGCCCGCGTAAGGGATTGCGGAGATTTTCTGCTGCTCGAGATAGTGGGTCACGCAGTTGCACGCCATCTCGTAGGTCGAATACCAGCGCGGACCGACGGCGATATCCAGGGCGCCTGCATAGAGCACCGCATGCGCGTCGTCCCAGCCGATGGCCGTTCCGAGCTCGACCGTGGCGCGCGCCCGATAGGACTTGTGGCCGGTGGTATAGGAACGGTTGAGGAAGGCACGGTCCTGCAAATCGATAAGGCCGGCGAACACGAGCTCGGCGAGTACCGCTTTGCGCTCCGCCTTGTTCTGCATCAGTCCGAGGAAGACGCGATAGGCTTCGAGCACGCGGCCGCGATGCACCAGCGTCATCCATTGGTCGAGGCGGTCGCGCAACGGCCCGTCGAGATGCTCCGGTTCCTGGTCCGGCCAGTGCACGACGGGCTTTGGCGGTGCGCTTTTCTGCGGTGCCATGCCACGGGCGTAGTGGCCGGGTGCCTTGTTGATCTTCTGGTTCCAGATGTCGAGACCGGTCGGAATGTACCAAATGGTCTGCGCCATCGGCAGTCCGGCCATCTCGGCAGGCAGCCATTTCGACAGGTGCAACGTGGCACGGGCACTCAAGAGGCAATGGTCGTTGTTGACGAAGTTGACGAAGCCGTCGTCGATCCGCTCGTGGTAGGGAACGTGGGTGTAGGGCCCATGGATGCGCACCGCCTCGCGCAACATCTCCGGCAGCGGCCGACCGTCACGCACCAGATCGTAGTAGCATTCACTGGCACCGACTTGATCGCGAGCAAGGACGCGATCCCCGAGCTTTTCGTAGAGAGCACGCGCTGACGCGTGATCATTGGCAGCTTCGGCAAGCGACATCGCAATGACTCCCTGCTCGAGACTCTCCCTTACATCCGTTTCTTCAGAGGACGGACTACGTGGATCATGTCACATCGGGAGAAGAGAAGGGATAGCGCTCAAGCATATCTGTCGTTGCGCGTATGCCGGGCTCTAACGGACTCAGTCCGTAGCGGGCACGGAGTGATGCTCGTGCGCGATGCGCCACTCGCCATCGACCTTACGCAGGCCCACCGTCAGTCGGAACAAAAAGCCGTCCTTGTCCTTGGGATTGCTGGACGAGTCAGGTCCGCACCACATGATGGCGACCGCGAAGGCGACGTCCGCGCCCGCGGTAACGGTCAGTTCTCGAAAGTCAAAGGCAGCACCCGGCTTGTGGTAACGGAAAAACAGATCCCAAGTCTGCTTGTAGGCTTCGATGCCGCTGCACTGAAGTGGCGGCGGCAAGTCGAACATCACCATGTCCCGCTCGTGGTGTGCAAGAATGGCGGGAAGTTCGTGCTGGCGGACAGCGTCCGCCCAGCTTTCAAGAAGGGCTTTGATCCCTGCTTCTTCGGCATCGGCCTGTGTAGACATGGTTTTGGACTCCCTGTTGTTACCCCAGGACGAAGGAAAGCTGCCAAATCCGACAACCAAGTCCTAGGCAACAAGTCGAATTTTTCAGATTCAATTTCCGGTTGACCGGTGTGGGGCGGACACGTACGGTTGCGCCCGTGAATCGATTGCCATTGCCTGCCCCATGAACTCTGCCATTAATTTCATTGAACTCGAGAACCGCATTATCGCTGCGACATACCGGAACCTGATGGTAAGGGCGAAGGTCTTGCTGGTCGATAAGGCAAGCGGTGCGGCGTTGGCCGAACCGATCACGACAATCACTTCGACCATGCCCGTCGGCAGCCTTCGGATCAGGCTTCCCGAGGCGGTCAGGCCCGGGGTCTATTTCCTCCAGGCGCGCAATGCGCATGGCGAAGACATGGCCCGCAGCGCCGAATTCAGCGTCGGCTAAGCGATTAATATGCCTAATTTTTTCGATCTTGCCGGCAATGCCGCGGAATTGACAATTGTCAATTGCCGCCCTCGGCGCCGGTAGTGTAAAGCGGCGCATTGAGAGGGCGCCGCGGGAAGTTGCCTCCAGGAACTTGCCTCAATGAATTTATGGTTCGTGTTCGCGCTGATGACGGCGGCAGCGATGTTCGCCGTGCTGCTGCCGCTCGGGCTCGGCGCACGGCCGGCCGGCGGCAAGGCGCAGGCCAACGAGGCCCAATCCAACGAAGCGATGGTCTACAAGGACCAGCTCGCCGAAATCGAGCGTGACGTCGCAACTGGCCTGATCGGAAGCACTGAGGCCGAAGCCGCGCGGGTCGAGATCGGGCGCCGGCTGCTGGCTGTTGCCGACCGGGCTAGCGATCCGCCGGTGAAATCGAGCCCGCGGCTGCGGCGCACCGCGGCCATCCTGGCGCTGGTCGGACTGCCGCTGCTCGCGCTCGCGATCTATTTGCCGCTGGGCTCGCCCTGGCTTGCCGATTTTCCGCTTGCCGAGCGCGCCCGCACGGCCGACGCCACCCAGCCGCTCGCAAATCTGGTGGCGCAGGTCGAGCAGCATCTGGAGACAAACCCGAACGACGGCCGCGGCTGGAACGTGCTGGCGCCGGTGCTGCTGCGGCTCGGCCGCTATGACGATGCGGTTCGCGCCTTCCGCAATTCGCTCACCTATAATGGCGAGAGCGCCTCGCGCCGCGCCGATCTCGGCGAAGCCATCGCCGCGGCAGCCGGCGGCGTCATCACCGCGGATTCCAAAGCCGAGTTCGAGCGCGCGCTGGCGCTGGATGCCAACGAGGCAAAGGCGAGCTATTTCCTTGGGCTTGCGGCCGAGCAGGACGGCCGCAACGCCGATGCTGCCGCGATCTGGCGCGGCATGCTGGACAAGGCATCGGATGACGCGCCATGGCGCACGCTGGTGCAGGCCGCGCTGGTGCGGGTCGGGGCGCCCTCAGTCCCCGCGCTGTCCCAGGAGACCATGGCGGCGGCGAAAGATATGAAGGCCGGCGACCGCGAGGTCATGATCCGTGGCATGGTCGATCGGCTGGCGACCCGGTTGAAGGAAAACGGCAACGATGTCGACGGCTGGCTGCGGCTGGTGCGTGCCTATATGGTGATGGGCGATCGCGACAAGGCCAAAGGCGCACAGTCCGATGCGCGGCAGGCGCTCGCCGGCGATGCCGAACGGCTCAAGCAATTGAACGATGGCCTGAAGAATCTCGGGCTGGACGGATGAGAGTAAGCTCATGACGCGCAAGCAGCGTCGCCTGACCTTGATCGGCTCCTCGCTCGTGGTGCTCGCCTTCGCCGCGGGGCTGGTGCTCTATGCGCTGAGGGACTCGATCGTGTTCTTCTCGACGCCGACGATGGCGGCCGAGCAGCACATCGCGCCGGGAAAACGCTTCCGGCTGGGCGGATTGGTGCAGCCGGGCTCGCTGGTCTGCCGCAATGATGGCGCGAGCTTCGAGGTGGCCGACGGCGGTGCCAAATTGCCGGTCACTTACAGGGGCCTCCTGCCGGACTTGTTTCGCGAAGGGCAGGGCGTCATCGCCGAAGGTTCGCTCGATGCGTCAGGCACGTTCCGGGCCGAAACCGTGCTCGCCAAGCATGACGAGAACTATATGCCAAAGGACGTGGCCGATGCCTTGAAGAAGCAGGGGCACTGGAAGGATGATTACGACAGCAAGCTTGCCCAGGAGATCAAGGGCAAGAGCTGCGCGCATGGAGATGGTTAGGTGATCGCGGAAGCCGGACATTATGCCCTGGTGCTGGCGCTGGGGCTCGCTCTGATCCAGTCCTCCGTGCCCATGCTGGGCGCGCGCTGGGGCGATCCTGCGCTGATGAACGTGGCGCGCTCGACGGCGCTCGCGCAATTGTTGTTCGTGGCCGCATCCTTTGCGGCGCTGGTCGCGCTGCACGTCACCTCGGATTTCTCCGTGGTCAATGTGTTCGAGAACTCGCACTCGCTGCAGCCGCTGATCTACAAGATCACCGGCGTCTGGGGCAATCACGAGGGCTCGATGCTGCTCTGGGTCTTGATCCTGGCGCTGTTCGGCGGCCTGGTTGCGGCCTTCGGCAATAATTTGCCGCTGTCGCTGCGCGCCAATGTGCTGGGCGTTCAGGCCTGGATCGCGGGCGCTTTCTATCTCTTCATCCTGATCACCTCGAACCCGTTCCTGCGCATCCAAAATCCGCCGATCGAGGGCCGCGACCTCAATCCGGTGCTGCAGGACATCGGCATCGCCGTGCATCCGCCGATGCTCTATCTCGGCTATGTCGGCTTCTCGATCTCCTTCTCGTTTGCGATCGCGGCGCTGCTCGAAGGCCGGATCGATGCGGCCTGGGCGCGCTGGGTACGGCCCTGGACGCTGATGGCCTGGATTTTCCTCACGCTTGGCATCGCGATGGGCTCTTACTGGGCCTATTACGAGCTTGGCTGGGGCGGCTGGTGGTTCTGGGACCCGGTCGAGAACGCCTCGCTGATGCCCTGGCTCGCCGGCACCGCGCTGCTCCACTCGGCGCTGGTGATGGAGAAGCGCAATGCGCTGAAGGTCTGGACCATCCTGCTCTCGATCCTGACCTTCTCGCTGTCGCTGCTCGGCACCTTCCTGGTGCGTTCGGGCGTGCTGACCTCGGTGCACGCCTTCGCCACCGATCCGACGCGCGGCGTGTTCATTCTCATGATCCTCTGCATCTTCATCGGCGGCAGCCTGTCGCTGTTCGCCGGACGGGCGTCATCGCTGAAGCAGGGCGGTCTGTTCGCGCCGATCTCGCGCGAGGGCGCGCTGGTGCTCAACAATCTCTTCCTCACCACCGCCTGCGCGACCGTCTTCATCGGCACGCTCTATCCGCTGGCGCTGGAAGTGATCACCGGCGACAAGATTTCCGTCGGCGCGCCGTTCTTCAATCTCACCTTTGGGCCCTTGTTCGTGCCGCTCCTGATCGCGGTTCCCTTCGGACCGATGCTGGCCTGGAAGCGCGGCGATCTCCTTGGCGCCGCGCAGCGGCTCTTGGCCGCCGGCGTTGTGGCGCTGGTTGCGATTGCGATCGTCTGGGCCTGGGCGCATGGCGGCAGCGCGCTGGCGCCGCTGGCGATCGGTCTTGCCGTCTTCGTCATCGCGGGTGCAGTGAGCGATCTGGTCGAGCGCGTCGGGTTGTTTCGCAACCCCTTCGCCGTCTCGCTGCGCCGCGCCCGCGGCCTGCCGCGGTCGATCTGGGGCACGGCCTTTGCCCATGCCGGCGTCGGCGTTGCCCTGATCGGCATCGTCTGCGAGACCACCTGGAACTCCGAGTTCATCGGCGCCATGAAGCCGAACGATGTGACCAGGATCGCGGGCTACGAATTGAAGCTCGATGGGTTGTCGCAGCGGCAGGGGCCGAACTATCGCGAAATGGTGGCGTCCTTTGACGTCAGCAGCGGCGGGAAGCCGATCAGCGTGATGACGCCCTCGAAGCGCAATTTCACCACCCGCGGCGCATCGACCACGGAAGCGGCGCTGCTCGCGCGCGGCGTCAGCCAGATCTATATCTCGCTCGGCGATGCGACGCCCGATGGCGGCATCACCGTGCGCATCTATCACAAGCCGCTGGTGCTCCTGATCTGGTTCGGACCGGTGCTGATGGCGCTCGGCGGCGCGCTGTCGCTGTCGGACCGCAGGTTACGCGTCGGCGCGCCAAAGCCGGCGAAAGCGCTGCGCGGCCTGCAGGCGGCGGAGTAGGGGATGCAGCGCTTCCTCGCGATCGCTTTTGTTCTCGCCGCGCTCGGGCTCTCTGCGGCCCATGCCGTGCTGCCCGACGAGGTCATGTCCGATCCGGCCAGGGAAGCGCGGGCGCGGAACCTGTCGCGCGAGCTGCGCTGCATGGTTTGCCAGAACCAGTCGATCGACGATTCCGAGGCGCCGCTGGCGCGCGACCTTCGTCTTCTGGTGCGCGAGCGGATCGCGGCCGGCGACAGCGACGGGCAGGTGGTCGATTTCCTGGTGGCCCGCTATGGCGAGTTCGTGCTGCTCAAGCCGCGGTTCGAGCGCCAGACGCTGCTGCTCTGGCTGGTTCCCCCGCTGCTGCTGATCGGCGGCGGGCTCGGCTTGTGGCTGCATATCAGGCGGCGGGTTGGGAGCGAATCAGCTGATGCCGTTCCGCCGCTGACGGCCGACGAGGAGGCCCGTTTGTCGGCCCTGATGACGGACGGAACCGAGTCCGAAAAGCAGCAACTGGACAGGTCGTCTTCGACGGCGGTTTCGGCGTCCTAGAGGGCTCCCGCGGCCAGTCGGGAAGTTCTGCAAATGCAAGGGCTTAGGCCCCTGCGATAAACTGCCGCATTTAAAGCGCGGTTCATTACCAAACTTTAACTCCGCCGCCAGCGCGCCGTAAGGGTCAGCCCCCCATGTTCGGTCCGAACGGTGTGCGCCCCGCATAATTTTCAGGCTCTTTGGAGATCCCTTAAATGACCGAACGTCCGACCGACCTCTCGTCGTTCCCGTCCTATCGGCAACCGCGCTCGCTGTTGTCCGCCCGCAAATTTGCCCTGATGGCGTCCGTCGTCGCCGGCCTCGGCGTCGCCGTCTACGGCCTCGGCCCCTCCGGCAACCTCTTCTCCACGCCTGCCCATGCGCAGGTCGCTAACGATGTAAAGAAGGTCCAGCAGCCGGTTGGCTTCGCCGACATTGTCGAGCGCGTCAAACCGTCGGTGATCTCGGTCAAGGTCAATATCAACGAAAAGGTCGCCAAGGGCGACGACAATGATGATCAGGATTCTCCGTTCCAACCGGGCTCGCCGATGGAGCGCTTCTTCCGCCGCTTCGGCGGTCCGGATGGCCTGCCGCCGGGTATGCGTGGCGGTCCCCGCGGCGGCAACCATGTGATCATGGGCCAGGGCTCCGGCTTCTTCATTTCGGCCGACGGCTATGCCGTCACCAACAATCACGTCGTCGACGGCGCCAGCAAGGTCGAAGTCACGACCGATGAAGGCAAGACCTACAGCGCCAAGGTGATCGGTACCGACGCGCGCACCGACCTTGCACTGATCAAGGTCGAGGGCAGCTCGAACTTCCCGTTCGCCAAGCTCGCCGACGGCAAGCCGCGGATCGGCGACTGGGTGCTTGCGGTCGGCAATCCCTTCGGCCTCGGCGGCACGGTCACGGCCGGCATCGTCTCGGCCATGGGCCGCGACATCGGCAACGGTCCGTATGATGATTTCATCCAGATCGATGCGCCCGTGAACAAGGGCAATTCGGGTGGCCCGGCGTTCTCGACCGACGGCGACGTCGTCGGCGTCAACACCGCGATCTATTCGCCGTCCGGCGGCAGCGTCGGCATCGCGTTCTCGATCCCTGCGTCGACCGTGAAGAGCATCGTGGCCCAGCTCAAGGACAAGGGCTCGGTCAGCCGCGGCTGGATCGGCGTCCAGATCCAGCCGGTGACGCAAGACATCGCCGACAGTCTCGGCCTCAAGAAGGCCGAAGGCGCGTTGGTAGCCGAACCCCAGGCCAACGGCCCGGCGGCCAAGGCTGGCATCGAGTCCGGCGACGTCATCACCCAGGTCAACGGCGAGAACGTGAAGGATGCGCGCGAACTCGCCCGCACCATCGGCGGACTTGCGCCCGGCGCCGCGGTCAAGCTCAACGTCATGCACAAGGGGCAGGACAAGGTCGTCAACCTCACGCTCGGCACCTTGCCGAACCAGGTCGAGGCCAAGGCCGACGACAACAATGACGACAACGGCAAGGCCACCCGCGGCACCGATGTGCCGAAGCTCGGCCTGACCGTTGCTCCCGCCAACAGCGTGGCCGGTGCCGGCAAGGAAGGCGTCGTCGTCACCGAAGTCGACCCGAAGAGCGCGGCCGCCGATCGCGGCTTCAAGGAAGGCGATGTCATCCTTGAAGTTGCCGGCAAGACGGTGGCCAACGCCAACGATGTGCGTGACGCGATCACCGCCGCCAAGGACGACAACAAGAATGTTGTCCTGATGCGCGTGAAGACCGGTGGCCAGTCGCGCTTCGTCGCGGTGCCGCTCGCCAAAGGCTAAGGCCAAGGGCTAAGCCCGCGCCACGGGCATATGAGATGGAGGGTGTCGCCGGCATCAGTCGCCCCCGCCGACGGCTTCTTCCGGGGAGCGGGCCAAAAGCCCGCTCCCCAAGGTTACCTTCCGGTGGATATCGCCCCCCTCCGTCGGAAGGGTCTAAGGGCGGTGAAGTCCCCCAGCTTCACCGCCCACTTTTTCGATTAACCCAATGGCGTTCGGTCGCCTTGCATGAAAGCGCCGACTTCGCCATGTTGATGGAAAGTCGACGCCCGTGACCGCAACCGCTCCTGTCATCGCCCCGCAAATGCGCATCCTGATCATCGAAGACGACCGTGAGTCCGCCGATTATCTGGTGAAGGCGTTCCGTGAGGTCGGCTACGTCGCCGATCTCGCCGGCGATGGCGAGGAGGGGCTGTCGATGGCCGAGAGCGGCGATTACGACGTGCTGGTGGTCGACCGCATGCTGCCCAAGCGCGACGGGCTGTCGCTGATCGGCATGCTGCGCGACAAGGGCAACCGCACGCCGGTTCTGATCCTCTCCGCGCTCGGCCAGGTCGACGACCGCATCAAGGGCCTGCGCGCCGGCGGCGACGATTATCTGCCAAAACCCTATTCATTCGCCGAGCTGCTGGCGCGCGTCGAAGTGCTGTCGCGGCGCAATGTCGGCCCGGCCGAAGAGACGACGTATCGCGTCGGCGATCTCGAGCTCGACCGGCTCTCCCATCGCGTCGCCCGTGGCAAGGACGAGCTGACCTTGCAGCCGCGCGAATTCCGCCTGCTTGAATATTTGATGAAACATGCCGGCCAGGTGGTGACGCGTACCATGCTGCTGGAAAACGTCTGGGATTACCACTTCGATCCCCAGACCAACGTCATCGACGTGCATATTTCGCGGCTGCGTTCCAAGATCGACAAGGGCTTCGAGCGGCCGCTGCTCCATACCATACGCGGCGCGGGGTACATGATTCGTGACGGCATTCGGTAAGCTGATCCGAACCACAGCGTTCCGGTTGACGCTGGTCTACCTGTTTCTGTTCGCACTTTTTGCGGCGTCGCTGCTTGCCTATTTCGCCTGGAATACGCGGCGGATGATCACCGAGCAGATCACCACCACGGTGAGCGCCGAGATCAGCGAGATCTCCGAGATTTATGGCCGGCGCGGCCTGCGCGGCCTGTTCGTCACCATCGAGAACCGGGCGCTCCGGCCCGGCGCCAATCTCTATCTCGTCACGACGCCGACCGGGCAGATGATCGCCGGCAATGTCGGCTCGCTGGCGCCCGGCGTGATGGGCACCACCGGCTGGTCCGAGACCGCCTACCGGCGGCTCGATGAGGAGGACAACGCCTATCACCGCGCGCTGGTCAATGTGACCGAGCTCTCCGGTGGTGGCTTTCGCCTTCTGATCGGGCGCGATCTCGAGGAGCGGCGGCGCCTGTTCGGCATCGTCGCCAAGGCGGCGCAGTGGTCGATCCTGGTGGTCGTCGTGCTCGGCATCGCCGGCGGCATCTTCGTGGCGCGGCGCGTGCTGCAGCGGATCGATGCCATGACCGGCACCGCGCAACGCATCATGGCTGGCGACCTTTCCGGCCGCTTGCCCGTGGGGCGCAGCGGCGACGAGCTCGACCGGCTTGCCTCCAACCTCAACGCGATGCTGGAGCGGATCGAAGCACTGATGGTGGGGCTGAAGGAAGTTTCCGACAACATCGCCCATGACCTCAAGACGCCGCTGACGCGCTTACGCAACCGCGCCGAGGAGGCGCTGACGAAATCCGGCTGCGAGGCCGATTACCGCGCAGCGCTGGAGCGCACCATCGAGGAATCCGACGGCCTGATCCGCACCTTCAATGCGCTCTTGATGATCGCGCGCGCCGAATCTGGCCAGGCGCGGGGCAATATGGATAGTTTCGACGCGGCCGCTGTCGCCGAGGGCATTCACGAGCTGTACGAGCCGCTCGCCGAAGATGGCGGCATGACGCTGCGGCTGAAGACCAGTTTCGCGCCGCTGCACGGCAATCGCGAGTTGATCAGCCAGGCGCTTGCCAACCTGGTCGAGAACGCCATCAAATACGGCAAGCCCACCGAGCCCAAGCCGACCGAGAAGGGTTCGGTCGTCAGCCTCGATGCCAAGCAGATCCTGATCGAGGCGAGGCGCGAGGGCGACCAGGTGCTGCTTTCCGTCACCGACCGTGGACCCGGCATTCCCGAAGGCGAGCGCAAGCACGCCATGGAACGCTTCGTGCGGCTCGATACCAGCCGCAGCCAGCCCGGTTCCGGCCTGGGGCTCAGCCTCGCATCGGCGGTCGCCACCCTGCATGGCGGCGAATTGCGGCTGGGCGATGCCCATCCCGGCCTGATTGCGACACTGGTGCTGCCGGCCCGCGCCGCCGGCAGCGACAGGCTTGCGGCGCCAAGTGCGGATGTGCCACAGAAGGTGGCATGAGCTGATCCGCGAAGGGCAACGCGGAATCACCCCCGCAACGGCCCGTTTCCGAGCTTTGTGACTGTCTTGCTATGACAATACGCGCATTGGCCGCGCGGTTTGTGGACGGGCCGCATGTTTCCGCGCCGAACGGACCTGAAATAGTTCTCAGCGGCTGGCTTGCCGAGCTCGAGCCGTCGCAGGCGGCCGAGCTCAGCACGCTGCTGGATCAGCCGGCGGCGAAGACCATCCTGCTCGGCATCGCCGAGTTCTCTCCCTATCTGTTCGACCTGATCCGCAGCGATGCCACGCGGCTGATCCGTCTCCTGCAATGCGAGCCCGAGACGCATCTGCCGACGCTGATCGAATCTATGTCACGCGAGGTGTTCGCCGCGGCCACTGAGGCCGACGTGATGTGTTTGCTGCGCCGGATGAAGGCGGAAGCCGCGCTGATGATCGCGCTGTGCGACATCGGCGGCGTCTGGCCGGTGATGCAGGTGACGGCCGCGCTGACCGATCTCGCGGTGGCTTCGGTGCAGATGGCGCTGCGCTACGTGCTGCGGCAGGAGGCCGCGCGCGGACGGCTGTCGCCCGCCAATGCCGAGCACCCCGAGGAGAACAGCGGCCTGTTCGTGCTCGCCATGGGCAAGATGGGCGCGGGCGAATTGAACTATTCCAGCGACATCGACCTCATCGTATTCTTCGATCCGGCGGCGCCGACCTTGGCGCCGGACATCGAGCCGCAGCCGTTCTTCGTGCGCGTCACGCAGGCGATGGCGCGGCTGCTGCAGCAGCGCACCGGCGACGGCTACGTGTTCCGCGTCGACTTGCGGCTGCGGCCCGATCCGGCCTCGACGCAGGTCGCGATGTCGATCGACGCCGCGCTGCATTACTACGAGCGGGAAGGGCGGACCTGGGAGCGCGCCGCCATGATCAAGGCGCGGCCCTGCGCCGGCGACCTCATGGCCGGCGAAGCGATGATTGCTGAGCTCTCGCCCTTCGTCTGGCGCAAGCATCTCGATTTCGCAGCGCTCGCCGATGTCCACGACATGAAGCGGCAGATGCAGACCTATCGCGGCCAGAGCGAGGTCGCGGTCGAGGGCCACAACATCAAGGTTGGCCGCGGCGGCATCCGCGAGATCGAGTTTTTCGCGCAGACCCAGCAATTGATCGCGGGCGGCCGCCACGCTCAGCTCAGGGTGCGGCCGACGCTGGAGGCGCTCGAAGTGCTCGCCTCCAGCAACTGGATCACCTTTCAGGCGCGCGATGAGCTATCCGCGGCCTACAACTTCCTGCGCCGCGTCGAGCATCGATTGCAGATGATCGCGGACGAGCAGACGCATTCGCTGCCGGACAATGTCGAAGCGGTCGAACGGTTCGCGCGCTTCCTCGGCTATCCCGATCGCGCCGCGTTTGCGCATGACCTGCTCGGCCAGCTCGACATCGTGCAGGGGCATTACGCCAAGCTGTTCGAGGGCGACCCGACTGGTACAGCGAAACAGCCCGATGTCGACTATAGCGCCGGTGCCGAGGATCAGCGCCTTCTGAACCATCTCACTGCGCTCGGCTTCAAGGAGCCGGTCAAGGTGGCGGTAACCGTACAAACCTGGATGGCCGGCGAATACCGCGTGTTCCGGGCCGAATCGACCAAGGCCGCCTTTACCGAATTCGTGCCGGCGCTGATCGACGGACTTGCGCATGCGGAAGAACCCGATCGCGCGGTGGTTGCGTTCGATCGCTTCCTGGCCGCGCTGCAGCGGGGCGGGCGGCTGATCACGTTGCTCGGACAGAACCGCGATCTGGTCGCGCTGGTGGCGCTGGTGCTGGGTGCGGCGCCCCGGCTCGGCGACATGCTGGCGCGCCAGCCGCAGCTCATGGACGGGCTGATCGATCCGCGCTTCTTCGGTGCGATGCCGGACCAGCGCGAGCTTTCCGCAAGGCTCGCGGCCACGTTGGAGGACGCTGGCTCCTACGAAGAGTTTCTCGATCGGCTGCGCCTGTTCGGCCAGGAGAGCCTGTTCCTGATCGGCACGCGCATCCTCTCCGGCACGGTTTCCGCGCAGCAGGCCGGCACGGCATTTGCCGATGTGGCGGAGGGCATCGTGCATACCGTGCATGGGCTTGTGACGGACCGCTTTGCCGCCCAGCACGGCCACATCAAGGGGCAGGAGACCGCGATCGTCGCGATGGGCCGGCTCGGCAGCCGTGAGATGACGGCGACCTCCGATCTCGACCTGATCCTGCTCTATGATTTCGACGCCGATGCGCCGGATTCCGACGGCGAACGGCTGCTGCAAGGCGCGCATTATTTCGCGCGCTTCACCCAGCGCCTGATCAGCGCGTTCACGACGCGCACCAATTATGGCGTGCTCTACGAGATCGACATGCGGCTGCGGCCCTCCGGCCGCGCCGGTCCCCTGGCCTCGCATATCGACTCCTTTGCCGAATACCAGGAGCGCGAGGCCTGGACCTGGGAGCACATGGCGCTCACCAGGGCCCGGGTGATCTCGGCATCACCTGTGTTTCGTGAGCGGATCGAGAAGGTCATCCGTGATGCGCTGACGCGGCCGCGCGAGCCGCTCGGCATCGCCGCCGATGTCGCCGACATGCGCCGCGCCATCGCCCAGGAAAAGGGCGAGGACGACCGCTGGGAACTGAAATATGCCGCCGGCGGCATGGTCGATATCGACTTCATCGCGCAATATCTCCAGCTCATCCATGCGGCCGAGAAGCCGGATATTCTCGACGTCGACACGCTTGATGTCATCGACAATGCCGCGCGGCTCGGTGTGCTGCCGCAGGCCTCCGCCGAAATCCTGCGCTCGGCCGGCCGGCTCTATCATGACCTGACGCAGGTGTTGCGTCTCTGCGTGATCGACAAGTTCGACCCGAAGATCGCGGGCGAGGATCTCCTGCACGTGCTCGCGCGCGCCGGCGATGCGCCGGATTTTTCCGCGCTGGACGCGCGTATCAAGGAGACGCAGGCCGAAGTACGCCGCGTGTTCCAGTCAGTCGTGGAGGGGCGGTAAAGCTAGAGCGGAATGAGACGAGGTTGAATCGTCATTGCGAGCGGAGCGAAGCAATCCATCGCGCCGCTTGGATAGAATGGACTGCTTCGTCGCTCTCTCAGATCATGATGCCTAGTGTGTAGCGGCTCTCCGAAATGATCACGCTCGATCAAAAAAGCCAAAGCGCGATGACGCTTCAACCTGATCTCATCGCGCTTTAAGCGTCATCGACGAGATTCGCTGCAGAATTCGATCACAGGTGGCTTCGTCGCTGGCGTGCGTACGCGTAGCGCGGATTGACCACGCAAGCACAGAACAGCACGCCGATCTGCGCTGGGTGGTCGCGAGCTCAGCGTTACGTTCGCTCGAGTTCGGTTGGTACCTCGCATCCGACCCCTCGGACTACCGCCGCCAACCCATCCGCGCACTTCCAGTGATCCCATTTGTCAGGGTTCACCGGAAATGGCGCGTCAAGGGTCGTCAGTTTCCTTTTCAGGCCGCACGGTAAGAGCGCGGCGCCACTTCGGTCGAAGAGCGCATAAAAGCCTTGCAGGAAACGCGGCGCTTGCTCTTAGGGCCTGTAGGTACCGACGTCGGAGCCGCCAACCAGACCTGGACGGTTGTTCGGGTTGCCGTTCCAACCCGGGTTGTTCCAACCCGAGTTGTTCCAACCGTTGTTGTTGTTCCAACCGTTGTTGTTCCAGCCGTTGTTCACAGTGGGCTGCGTCCCGGCGTAACCACGTTGGCGTGCGTACGCGTAGCGCGGATTGCGCCCGCAAGAGGCGTTAGTGCCGGAGGCGGTCGCCTGGCACTCCCGAAGACTGGAGAACTGGCAATTGCCCGGAAAGCCCCAGCTGCCGCCTTGGAGGCAGTAGCGAGCGGCGGCGGCGGGCGAGAGGGATCCGATGGTGGCTAGGAGCAATATGGCGGACAGAGGGGTGAACAGGAGACGGCGCATGGGGAAACTCCATCCTTAGTGGCGGCTGCCGAAGCGCGGGCTGCAGCCTTCGCCCAACTCCATCAACCGACAGTTTTGTTTTTTGATCCATGCAGAAGCACGTTTCGGGCAATTGGTTGGATGGCTTGCGGACCGGGATTAGGCGAAGCGCCCTGGATGCGCTATGCGATTTCGGCTGCTTTCAAGGATGGTTCCAGGCTGCCTTGTCGCGCGGATTTGGGCCGGGCTGGCTCTGCGATCTGATCGGCGGATCGCCGGATCAGGCCGCCGCCTTCTTCAGCGTCTCGAGGGCTTCTCGAACATCGGGGTCGAGGCCGGCGCCGCCCGCATCGAGATGCGCGAAAATCTGTTTGCGCATCCGAGGATCCCAGAACTTCCGGATGTGCTCGGCAACGCCCGGCACGGCCTTATCGTGGCCCTGGCTCTGGAAGAATTTTCCGATCTGGTTGGCCATGTAGACCAGGCGGTCAGGCGACGACGTGTGCATTGGCAGTCTCCCGGCTGTCGGCATCCGCCGTGATCCGTTCGGAATGCGTGAAAATCTCAAATCCATCGCTGCGCGCGATCGCAGCAAGCGTAATGCCGGCAGCTTCCGCCGTGCGTACGGCAAGTGCCGTTGGCGCCGAGACCGCCACCATCAGCGGTGCGCCGATCGCAGCCGTCTTCTGCACCATCTCGACAGAGACGCGGCTCGTGAGCAGCACCATGCCTTCGCTCGCATCGACCTTTTGCTGTGCCAGCGCGCCGGCGAGCTTGTCGAGGGCGTTGTGGCGGCCGACGTCTTCGCGGAGTGCTACGATGCCGCGGGCAGGGGTCCAGAACGCCGCGGCGTGGACGGCGCGGGTTTCGATATTGATCTTCTGCAATGGCGCGATGGAGGCCATCGCCGCCATGATCTCGCGCGGCGAGAAGGAGCGGCCCCGCGCCACGACCGCCGCCGGTCGCACGGCCTCGGCGATCGACTCGATACCGCAGATGCCGCAGCCGGTGGGGCCGGCAATATGCCGCCGCCGTTCGCCGAGCAGTGCCGCCTTCTCGGAAGACAACCACATCCGCAGCTCGATGCCGTCATCGAGCTCGACGACATCGAGCGACTCGATATCATCGCGCGATTGCACGATGCCTTCGCTGAGGCTGAATCCGATGGCGAAATCGCGCAAGTCCTGCGGCGTGCCCATCATCACGGCATAGGTGCCGCCATTATAGGTCAGCGCCAGCGCTGTCTCTTCCGGAATCAGCCGCGTGGCCTCAGTGAGACGACCGTCTCGCCAGGCCTTGCGTTTTGCTGGGCTGACCGGACGTCGCATCGCGCTATTCCGCCGCTTCCGCCGGCGCAATGCGGCGCGAATGCTGGGCCTGGGCGTTGTATTCCTTTTGCCAGTCGGACGGTCCGTTCGACGGCGAAATCTGCACCGCCGTGACCTTGTATTCCGGACAGTTGGTCGCCCAGTCGGAGAATTCCGTGGTGATGACGTTGGCCTGCGTGTCCGGGTGGTGGAAGGTGGTGTAGACCACGCCGGGCGCGACGCGGTCGGTGATCAGCGCGCGCAGTGTCGTTTCGCCGGCGCGGCTCTTGAGCCGCACCCAGTCGCCGTCGCGCACGCCGCGCTGCTCGGCATCATGCGGGTGAATTTCGAGCCGGTCCTCGTCATGCCAGACCACGTTCTCGGTGCGGCGGGTCTGCGCGCCGACATTGTACTGGCTGAGGATGCGGCCGGTGGTGAGCAGCAGCGGGAAGCGGGGACCGGTGCGCTCGTCGGTCGGAACATATTCGGTGATGACGAACTTGCCCTTGCCGCGGACGAAGCCGTCGATATGCATCACCGGCGTGCCCTCGGGCGCCTTCTCGTTGCAGGGCCACTGCACCGAGCCCAGCTCTTCGAGCTTGGCGTAGGAGACGCCGGCAAAAGTCGGCGTCAGCGCCGCGATCTCATCCATGATCTCTGACGGGTGGTTGTAATGCATGTCGAAGCCCATCGCTTTCGCAAGCAGGATGGTGACTTCCCAGTCGGCATAGCCGTTGCGCGGCGTCATCACCTTGCGGACGCGCTGGATGCGGCGCTCGGCGTTGGTGAAAGTGCCGTCCTTCTCCAGGAAGGTCGAGCCGGGCAGGAACACATGGGCGTAGTTCGCGGTCTCATTGAGGAAGAGGTCGTGAACGATGACGCATTCCATCGACGACAGCGCCGCTACCACATGCTTGGTGTTCGGGTCGGACTGGAGGATGTCCTCGCCCTGCACATAGATGCCCTTGAACGAGCCTTCGATCGCGGCATCGAACATGTTGGGGATGCGCAGGCCCGGTTCCGGGTTGAGCTTGACCTTCCAGGCTCCCTCGAACAGGTCGCGCACGGCATCGCCCGAGATGTGGCGATAGCCGGGCAGCTCGTGCGGGAACGAGCCCATGTCGCAGGAGCCTTGCACGTTGTTCTGGCCCCGCAGCGGGTTCACGCCGACGCCGGGACGGCCGATATTGCCGGTTGCCATCGCAAGATTGGCGATCGCGATCACGGTGGTCGAGCCCTGGCTGTGTTCCGTGACGCCGAGCCCGTAATAGATCGCGCCATTTCCGCCGGTCGCGAACAGCCGCGCCGCCTCGCGCAGCGCCTTCGGGTCGACCCCGGTCATCATGGCGGTCGCTTCCGGGCTGTTCTTCGCGAGCGAGACGAAGGTCGCCCAATCCTCGAACTCGCTCCAATCGCAACGCTCGCGCACGAAGGCTTCGTTGACGAGGCCCTCGGTGACGATGACGTGGGCCAGCGCAGTGAGCACGGCGACATTGGTGCCGGGCATCAAGGGCAAATGCAGTGCCTTCACATGCGGTGATTCCACCATCTCGGTGCGGCGCGGATCGATCACGATCAGCTTGGCGCCCTGACGCAGCCGCTTCTTCAGGCGCGAGGCGAACACGGGGTGAGCGGAGGCCGGGTTGGCGCCGATCACCATGACCACGTCGGTATGCTCGACCGAGTCGAAATCCTGGGTGCCGGCCGAGGTGCCGAAGGTCGTGGCCAGGCCGTAGCCGGTCGGCGAATGGCAGACGCGAGCGCAGGTATCGACGTTGTTGGTGCCGAAGCCGGCGCGGATCAGCTTCTGCACCAGATAGGTTTCTTCATTGGTGCAGCGTGACGAGGTGATGCCGCCGATGGCCTCGCGGCCGTACTTCGCCTGAATGCCGCGCAATTTCGTCGCCGCAAACGTGAAGGCTTCGTCCCACGACACTTCCTGCCAGGGATCCTCGATGCGCTCGCGGATCATCGGCTTGAGGATGCGCTCCTTGTGGGTGGTATAGCCCCAGGCGAAGCGGCCCTTGACGCAGGAATGGCCGCGATTGGCCTTGCCGTCCTTGTGGGGAACCATGCGCACGACTTCCTCGCCGCGCATCTCCGCCTTGAAGGTGCAGCCGACGCCGCAATAGGCGCAGGTGGTGACCAGCGAATGCTCGGGCTGGCCGATCTCGATCACGGATTTTTCCGTGAGCGTCGCGGTCGGGCAGGCCTGCACGCAGGCGCCGCAGGAGACGCATTCGGAACCCAGAAAGCTCTCGCTCATGCCGGGCGAGACGCGGCTGTCGAAGCCGCGGCCGGAGATCGTCAGCGCGAAGGTGCCTTGCACCTCCTCGCAGGCGCGCACGCAGCGCGAGCAGACGATGCATTTCGAGGGATCGTAGGTGAAGTACGGGTTGGACTCGTCCTTTGGCATCCAGTTGTCGTTGTCGCAGCCATGGGCCAGCTCGTTTGAGGATTGGGCGAACACGTGGTTCTCGCCCTGATAGCCGTAGCGCACGTCGCGCAGGCCCACCGCGCCCGCCATGTCCTGCAGCTCGCAATCGCCATTGGCGGCGCAGGTGAGGCAGTCGAGCGGATGGTCGGAGATGTAGAGCTCCATCACGCCCTTGCGCAGCTTCTTCAGCCGCTCGCTCTGGGTATGGACCACGAGGCCGTTCGTCGCAGGCGTGGTGCAGGAAGCCGGCGTGCCGGCGCGGCCTTCGATCTCGACGAGGCAGAGCCGGCAGGAGCCGAAGGCGTCGACCATGTCGGTCGCGCAGAGTTTCGGGATCTGCGTGCCGGCTTCCATCGCCGCGCGCATGATGGACGTGCCCTCGGGCACTGTGATCTTGTTGCCGTCGATGGTGAGCGTCACCACGCCAACGGATTTGGAGCGCGGGGTGCCGAAATCGGTTTCTTCGATGAGCGACATGGTGGACTTCCTTATTCCGCGGCCTGAAGGCGCGCCGGCGCCGGGCCGAAATCTTCCCTGAAATGCTTCAGCGCGCTCATGACGGGGTAGGGCGTAAAGCCGCCCAGCGCGCAGAGCGAGCCGAACTTCATGGTGTTGCAGAGGTCCTCGACCACGGCGAGATTTTCCGCGACGCGTTCGCCGCTTCTGATCTTGTCGATGGTCTCGACGCCGCGGGTCGAACCGATGCGGCAGGGCGTGCACTTGCCGCAGGATTCGACCGCGCAGAATTCCATGGCGAAGCGCGCCTGCTTCGCCATATCGACCGTGTCATCGAACACCACGATGCCACCATGGCCGATCAGGCCGTCGCGCGCGGCGAAGGCCTCGTAATCAAATTGGGTTTCGAACAGCGCGCGCGGGAAATACGCGCCGAGGGGACCGCCGACCTGCACCGCCCGCACCGGCCGGCCGGTGAACGTGCCGCCGCCGATGTCGTCGACGAGTTCGCCCAGCGTGACGCCAAACGCCGTCTCGAACAGGCCGCCATATTTGATGTTGCCGGCGAGCTGGATCGGCATGGTGCCGCGCGAGCGTCCCATGCCGAAATCGGCATAGGCCTTGGCGCCGTTGTCGAGGATGAAGGGGATTGCCGCAAACGACAGCACGTTGTTGATCACGGTGGGCTTGCCGAACAGGCCCTTATGCGCGGGCAGCGGCGGCTTGGCGCGGACCAGGCCGCGGCGGCCTTCCAGGCTTTCGAGCAGCGAGGTCTCCTCGCCGCAGACATAGGCGCCGGCGCCGACGCGCACTTCGAGATCGAAGCTGTGGGCGGACCCGCCGATGCGCGCGCCGAGCAGGCCCGCGCGCTTCGCAGCCGCAATGGCCGCGTTCATGGCGATCACAGCATGCGGATATTCGCTGCGGATATAGATGTAGCCTTTGGTGGCGCCGACGGTGATGCCGGCGATCGTCATGCCTTCGATGACGACGAAGGGATCGCCCTCCATGATCATGCGGTCGGCGAAAGTGCCGCTGTCGCCTTCGTCCGCGTTGCAGACGATGAATTTGCGGTCGGCCCTGGCGTCCGCGACCGTCTTCCATTTGATGCCGGTCGGGAAACCCGCGCCGCCACGGCCGCGCAGGCCCGAGGTGGAGAGATCGGCAAGAATTTCGGCCGGCGTCAGCGACAGCGCACGCTCGAGACCCTTGTAGCCACCATGGGCGCGATAGTCCTCGACCGAACGCGGATCGACGATGCCGCAACGAACGAAGGTGAGGCGGGTCTGTCGCTTCAGCCAGGGGATTTCATCCGCGAGACCAAGGCGCAACGCATGTGGTCCGTTGCCCGCCATCGCGTCGAAAAGGGAGGGAACATCTGCCGGGGTCACCGGGCCATAGGCCACGCGGCCTTTCAGGGTTGCCACCTCGACCATCGGCTCCAGCCAGCACAGGCCGCGCGATCCGGTCCGGACGATCTGGATCGGCTGGCCGCGTTTTTCGGCGGTCTGCTCGAGCGCGGTAACGACATCGTCGGCGCCGACGGCAATCGCTGCGGCATCGCAGGGAACGAATATCCGCATTTTCATCGCTGCGCCTCCGCAACCAGCGCATCGAGGCGCGCCTCGTCGAGCCGCCCGACCACGCGTCCATCCAGCATTGCGGAGGGCGCGGTCGCGCAAAGGCCGAGGCAATAGATCGGCTCGAAGGTCACGCGGTCATCCGCGGTGGTGTTGCCG
This sequence comes from Bradyrhizobium sp., assembly GCA_035487555.1. GTDB lineage: Bacteria > Pseudomonadota > Alphaproteobacteria > Rhizobiales > Xanthobacteraceae > Bradyrhizobium. The sequence continues at coordinate 26,080 of DATHMA010000044.1, forward strand.
ATCGCAACCCCGAGCTTCTTTTCGGCGCGCGCGGCGAGCGCATCGCCACCGGCGGCCTGACAGGCTTCGGCGCGGCACAGCTTCAGGACATGGCGGCCGGCCGGCTGTTTGCGGAAATCATGGTAGAAGGTGAAGACGCCGTAGACTTCGGCGCGCGAAAGATTGAGCGCTTCTGCGACCATCGGGATCGCCGGCTCCGGCACATAGCCGAACGCTTCTTGCAGTGCGTGCAGGATCACCAGAGTCGCGCCTTCCTGCGCGCTATGCTCGGCAATGATCTCCGCGCCACGCGCTTCATCCCAGGGTTCACAGACGGACGTCATTCGCGTTCTCGATCAATGGTTTCCTCTGGTGTCATAAGAAATCAGATTTCCTCCAAACATCAATAAAGCAGTCCCGTGACGCGATAGGGAAAGGCGATTAATAGCCTTGCAAAATCGGGCGATTTGAAAATGCAATCGATGTGCTAAAGCGCTCATCGGACGCAGTTTTAGGGCTTGTTGGCGCGGCCGCCGTTCGTGTTAAGGATGGTGAATGATCGATAAACTTGAACTTCTTTTGGCGCTCGCCAAGGAGCGGCATTTCGGCCGGGCCGCGGAGGCCTGCGGCGTCACCCAGCCGACCATGTCGACCAGCATCAAACAGCTCGAGGAGTTCCTCGGTGTCATGCTGGTGCAGCGTGGCTCCCGCTTCCAGGGTTTCACGCCCGAAGGCGAGCGGGCGCTCGACTGGGCGCGCCGCATCGTCGGCGATGCCCGGGCGATGCGGCAGGAGATCAACACGCTCAAGGAGGGCCTCTCCGGCGAGATCGCGATTGCGGCGATCCCGACTGCGCTCGGCATGCTGGCTTCGCTGACGACGCCGTTTCGCGCCCGCCATCCGAATGTGCGCTTTCGCATCATCTCCTCGACCTCGATCACCGCGCTCGCGCTACTGGAGAATCTCGAGGTCGATGCCGCGCTGAGCTACATCGAGAACGAGCCGGTCGGAAAGGTTCGGACTATTCCGCTCTATAATGAGAGCTACCGCCTCTTGACCTCGCCGGAGGGCATGTTCGGCGATCGCAAGGAAGTGACGTGGAAGGAAGTGGGGCAGGTGCCGTTGTGCCTGCTCACACCCGACATGCAGAACCGCCGCATCATCGATCGCGCGCTCAAATCCGTCGGCGTGGAGCCGACGCCGACGCTGACCTCCAATTCGATCATTGTGCTCTACACCCATGTGAAGACGGGGCGCTGGGCCAGCGTGATGCCGGCAAAGCTCGCAGAGACGCTGGGCTTTTCCGATGTGGTAAGGGCGATCCCGATCGTCGATCCGATCGTCAGCTACCATGTTGGCCTGCTGATTCCCCAGCGCGAGCCGCTGACGCCGCAGATCGCCGCACTGGTTCAGGTCGCGCGCGAAGTCGCGCCGACGCTGGAGACGTGAGGCAGATTGCCGCGATCGGAACGCGAAAATAGTTGAAGCCCGGCCACACTGGTTTTCCCGCTGCCCGCGGCGTATAGTTTCGGTGGGGCAGTTGGCGGTAGAAGAAGATGTCTGGTTTCTCGCGCGGATTCGGTCTCGCTTTGGCTTTGGCGCTGCTTTGTATGGGCCCGCAGACGGCCCACGCCCAGGCCGGGCCGTTGAGCTATTGGGCGCCAAGTTTGCCCATCGGATTTGGCGCCGGCTTGACCGACGGGCAGG
>DATHMA010000045.1:0-3961 GCA_035487555.1 Bradyrhizobium sp.
GAACGGACATCCCACCGGCAAGGGCTGGGACGAAGCGGCGCTGCCGGCTGTCGACGACGAGCATGCCTTCGCGCTGGAGATTTCCGGCGAGGCACTCGCCCCCGCCTATCGCGACGGCGACGTGGTGCTGGTGTCACCGGCGACCGCGATCCGCCGCGGCGACCGCGTGGTGGTCAAGCCGCGCGAGGGCGAGATCATGATCGGCGAGTTGAAGCGGCGCACGGCGAAGACGCTGGAGTATGCGGTGCTCGGCGTAGCGAGCGGCGACCGTGCAATGGCGGCTGCGGATGTGGAATGGATCGCGCGGATTGTGTGGGTGCGTCAGTAGGAGGGGGTGGTGACGCAATCACCGCCGTCGTCCTGGCGAAAGCCAGGACCCATTACCACAGGCCGCGGTTCGGCGAAGAAAGTCGCTACGACCAGCCTGCCTCTTTCATAAATCACGCGGTATGGGTGCTGGCTTTCGCCAGGACGACAGCGAGTGCGTTGGGCCAGCGCCGCCGCCGACTTACGTCGCGTAATCCGGCTCTTTCCGATCGAGAATCCGCTTCAACGCATCAAAATGCCGCTGCGCCGGGCCGGGATTGTACATGCTGTTGCCGCCGATATCGCGCTTGGTCTTTTCGACCACGGGATCGGGCAGCTTCTTCAGCTTCTGGCCGGTCCACATCGCATAGATCTGCACCTGCGCGGCGCGCTCGACATAATACAGCCGGTCATAGGCCTCCGCGATGGTCTCGCCGACGGTGGAGATGCCGTGATTGGCCATGAACAGGATGCTCTTGTCGCCGATCACGCGCGCGAGCCGTGCGCCCTCCGCGGGATCAAGCGCCGGGCCGGTATATTCGTCGTCATAGGCGATCTTGTTGATCATGCCGACCTCGGTCTGGCCGATCTCCTTGATGCAGGGATCTTCGAGCCGCGTCAGTGCGCTGGCGTAGGGCATGTGGGTGTGGAACACGGCTTTTGCCTGCGGCAGTGCCTTGTGGATGGGGGCGTGGATACAAAAGCAGGAGCGCTCGACATCGCCGGCACCGCTTTTGACCAGGCCATCGTCGATGCCGACTTCCATGAAGGCGGACGCCGTCACTTCAGACCAGTGCATGCCGAAGGGGATCTGGTAGTAGCGGTCGCTGCGGCCGGGCACGACGAAGGTGAGATGATTGAAGATGCCCTCGGAGAAGCCGTGCATCCAGGCGAGCCGATGCGCGGCGGCGAGATCGAGGCGCGCCTGCCATTCCTCGGCGCTGCATTCGGACAACGTCTTCGGCGAAACGCGAAATTGCATCGGTATTCTCCCTGCTGATCTCGTCCGGTCGGGCCGGGCATTTTATCGGTGCATTCTAGTCCGGATTTTGCGTCCACGGCGATTGAAATTGCCGCAGAGCGCCCATACCGCTTTGCGGTTTCCCCGCCCCGATGGGCGTGGTGAGGTGCGCGTCATGAAAAGAAGGGTCCCATGTCGCCAAATGACGCCAATTCCGGACGAAAAACGATTGCCATCATCGGCCTCGGCAGCATCGGCGGGGTCGTCGCCGGCCTGCTGCGAGCGACCAATCGATATGACATCGTCGCCTGCGTCCGGCGCCCGATAGAGAAACTGACCGTCGAGCAGGCGGAAGGCACCGTCGAGATTCCCATCACGGCGCTCACCGATCCAGCGCAGGCAAAACCGGTGGATTGGGTCTTGCTCTGCACCAAGGCGCAGGATACGGCCGCCAGCGCCACCTGGCTGCAGCGGCTCTGCGACACAAGTACGCGGGTCGCGAGCCTGCAGAATGGCATCGGACATGCCGATCGGCTGCGGCCGTTGGTCGGGCAAGCCGCGGTGGTGCCCACCATCGTCTATTACAACGGCGAACGGCTGGCGCCGGATCGCGTCCGCTATCGGCGCACCGGCGAGCATGATTTCTGCGTCGCCGACGATACGGACGGGCAGGCCTTTGCGGGCCTTTTCGATGGCACATCGCTGGTTACGTCGCTCAGCTCCGATTTCAAGACGCTGGCGTGGCGCAAGCTGCTGCTCAACGCCGCCGCCAATCCGATCTCCGCGCTGACGATGCAGCGAAACCAGGTGTTCCGGCGCGACGACGTCCAGGCGCTGTGCCGCGCGCTGCTCGATGAAGCCATCGCGGTGGCGCGCGCCGATGGCGCCAGGCTTGCCGCGGACGAAGCGGAGCAGGCGATGGGACGGCTGCTCGCCGTCCCCGCCGATGCCGGCTCGTCGATGTATTTCGATCGGATGGCCGGGCGGCCGCTGGAGATCGACGCGCTCACGGGCGCCGTGGTCGCAGCCGGCGAGCGCTATCAGATGGCGACGCCGCTGAACCGGATGCTGCTGACGCTCGCGCGTTCGGCACGGGAGGTGAAGGTCGGCGAGTAGTGCGTAGGGTGGGCAAAGGCGCGCAGCGCCGTGCCCACCATTTCTTGCACCGACTTGCGATGGTGGGCACGCTTCGCTTTGCCCACCCTACAACTAACCCACCCTACGAAGAAGCTAACCCGACCTTGCCAGCGCACCGTCGATCATGGTGACGGCATTGGCGATGCCATAGACCGCGACAAACGAGCCGAAGCGCGGGCCCTTCTCCTGGCCGAGCAGCACCTGATAGAGCATGTTGAACCAGTCGAGCGAGACGCCGGGGCGGCCGTCCTTGCCCTTCTTGACCGGATCAAGGAACGGCTCGCGGCGGCCGATCTCGTAGACCACGTTCTGGATATCCTCGGCGCTCGAATCCGCCGGCAGATTCGACAGCGCATCGCGCAGATCCTGCAGCGCGGCGCGCTCGGCTTCCGTCGGCTCGCGGAACTGCTTGGTCGGCGCGACGAAGTCACGATAATAGTTGATGGCGTAGCCGACCATCGCGTCGAGCTTCGGATGCGTTTGTGGCGTCACGCCCGGGCGATAGCGGCCGATGAATCCCCAGAGCGTTTCGGCATTCTCCGCATTCGACGACGACACCAGCGTCAACAGAAGCTGGAAGGTGACGGGCATGTCCGCCTTCGGCGGATGGCCGGCATGGATATGCCAGACCGGATTCTGCAATTGCTGGCGCGCATCCTGACGCGCAAAGCCCTCCAGGAATTGCTGGTAGTCGTCGACATTGCGCGGGATCACGTCGAAGTAGAGCCGCTTGGCCGCCTTCGGCTCGCGATACATGAACAGCGACAGCGATTCCGGCGAGGCATAGCGCAGCCATTCGTCGATGGTGAGGCCATTGCCCTTCGACTTCGAAATCTTCTGGCCCTGCTCGTCGAGGAAGAGCTCGTAGTTGAAGCCCTCGGGCGGTGTGCCGCCGAGCGCGGCGCAGATCTTGCCCGAGAGCTTGACCGAATCGATCAAGTCCTTGCCGGCCATTTCATAATCGACGCCGAGCGCATACCAGCGCATCGCCCAGTCCGGCTTCCATTGCAGCTTGCAATGGCCGCCGGTGACGGGAAGCGTGACGCGCTCCTTGGTCTCCGGATCATCATAGGAAATGGTGCCCGCCTTGGCGTCGTGCGCCACAACAGGCACATAGAGCACCTGGCCCGTGCGCGGACAGATCGGCAGGAACGGCGAATAGCTCGCCGCGCGCTCCTCACGCAGCGACGGCAACATGATCTCCATCACCTTGTCGAGCCGCTCCAGCATCCGCATCAGCGCCGCGTCGAACTTGCCGGACTTGTAGTAATCGGTCGAACTCGCAAACTCGTATTCGAAACCGAAGGTGTCGAGGAAAGCGCGCAGCCGCGCATTGTTATGCGCGCCGAAGCTCGGATGGGTGCCGAAGGGATCTGGCACCGTGGTGAGCGGCTGGCCGAGGTGCTTCTCCAATAGCTCCTTGTTCGGCACGTTGTCCGGCACCTTGCGCAGGCCGTCCATGTCGTCGGAGAAGGCGATCAACCGCGTCTTGATCTTGTCCTCGGTCAGCACGCGAAACGCATGGCGCACCATGGTGGTGCGCGCGACCTCGCCGAA
>DATHMA010000046.1:0-16908 GCA_035487555.1 Bradyrhizobium sp.
AGCCCGGCTCAACGCGGTATACCCCGCATTAACCATAGGGCGATGCGGGTTAACGAATGGTTGCGATTGGGGTAGGTAATGCATGATCCGGAAAAGTGTGAAGCGGTTTTCCGAAAAGATCATGCACAAACAACGAGCTAAAGCGCGATGATCATCGCGCTTTAGTGCCCGAATTGCTCGCGCAGAATGCGTTCTTCCAGGCTGTGGCCGGGATCGAACAGCATCCGCATCGAGATGGTCTTGTCGGACAGGATCTCGACGCGGCCCACGTCTCGCACCTCGTCGCGATCGGCCACCGCCGCAACCGGGCGTTTCTCGCCATCGAGCACCTCGATGACGAAATAGGCGGTGTCCGGGAGCACGGCGCCTCGCCAGCGCCGCGGGCGGAAGGCCGAGATCGGCGTCAGCGCCAGTATCGCGGCGTTGATCGGCAGGATCGGTCCCTGAACGGAAAGATTATAGGCGGTCGACCCGGCCGGCGTCGCCACCAGGATGCCGTCGGCCATCAGTTCGTGCATGCGCTCGTGCTCATCGATCAGGATGCGCAGGCGCGCGATCTGGTAGGTCTGGCGGAACAGCGCGACTTCGTTGATGGCGTGATGGACATGCACCTGGCCGTGGATGTCGGTGGCGCGCATCTTGAGCGGATGGATCACGGATTCGCGCGCGGCGGCGAGGCGCGCATGCAAATCGTGCGTCGAAAACTCGTTCATGAGGAAGCCGACGGTGCCGCGATGCATGCCGTAGATCGGCTTTCCCGAATGCATGTACCGGTGCAGGGTCTGCAGCATCAGACCGTCGCCGCCGAGCGCGACCACGACGTCGGCGTCATCAGGCGCGCAATTGCCGTACTTGTTGCAAAGCTCTGTCAGCGCCGCCTGGGCCTCTTCGCTCGCGCTCGCGACAAAGGCGATCCGGTCATATTGCTTGGGCATACTCATGAAGGCGTCAGACTCGAAATCCAAGTGTTTGAAGTTCAGCGCTCGCCGCCATCACGGTCGCGAAGCCCATCGGCGAAAAGAGCCTGCGCAGGTCGTCTATACGACCTTGGCTATCATTGTCGAGATGAGGGTGGGCCGGTTTGTCGCGAATAGAGTAAACGGCGTCCACTTCAGGGCGGTTTGGCGGCGGCGACAGCGCAGGAGAATGGCAGCCGATGCCGCAATGGTGATTGGCCCGCCCCGTTGCCTGCCACTCTGACCTGTCGCAATTTCCCGCTAGAAACCGGCGGCTGCCCGCAGCTTGCGCGTGCCATGGGCGGATCACGGGAGCCAGGGAGCGGCGCAAGGAGAAGCATATGAATATCGCGTTGACGGCTCTGCGCCGCCTTGGTTGGGCGGCCATCTTTGTTGCGATCTCGCTGTCGGGCAGCGCGCGGGCCCAGGACGCGACGCCGTCGCCGCAGCCCTCGTCGGCCGCGCCGGCCGCCCAGAAGGCGGGACCAGGCCAGGGTGGGGGAGGCCGCCGTTCCGGCGAAACTCCGGCAACGCCGGCGGTCGCCGAGCAGCACAAGCTGCCGCCGGACTCGACCACCAAGCAGATGGTCGATCTGCCCGGGCGCTCGCTCTCCTTCACCGCGACCGCAGGCTCGGTCCGTCTGTTCGACGACAAGGGCGAGCCGCAGGCCGACATCGCCTACACGTCCTACCAGCTCGATGGCGCCGATCGCGCCACGCGGCCGGTGACGTTCCTGTTCAATGGCGGCCCCGGAGCCGCCTCGGCCTATCTGCAGCTCGGCAACAACGGGCCCTGGCGGCTTGCCATCAATGCGGACGCGGTGACGCCGTCGGCCTCGCCCGACCTGCAGCCCAATGCCGAGACCTGGCTCGATTTCACCGATCTCGTCTACATCGATCCCGTCGGCACCGGTTACAGCCGTTTCGTCGCGACGGGCGAGGATGTGCGCAAGCGCTTCTACTCCGTTGGTGGCGACGCCGCCGAGGTGGCGGTCGTGATCCGCCGCTGGCTGGAAAAGCACGATCGGCTGCTGTCGCCGAAATATGTCGCGGGCGAAAGCTATGGCGGCATCCGCGGACCAAAGGTGGTGCGCAACCTGCAACGCGATCAGGGCATCGGCGTGAAGGGGCTGATCCTGATCTCGCCGGTGATGGACTTCCGCGAGTTCACCGGCTCGAGCCTCCTGCAATATGTCGCGAGCCTGCCGACCTATGCGGCGGTCGCGCGCGAGGCCAAAGCGAATGGTAAGGCGATGACTCGCGCCGATCTTGCCGATGTCGAGAAATATGCCAGCGGCGATTTCCTGGGTGACCTCATCAAGGGCGAGGCCGATCAGGATGCGACCAAGCGCATTGCCGACAAGGTCGCTGATCTGACCGGCATCGACCAGGCCGTCAGCCGAAGACTCGCCGGGCGCTTCGACGTGATCGAATTCCGCAGGGAGTTCGACCGCCGCAACGGCCGCATCACCGGCCGCTACGATGCGTCGGCATCGGGGCCGGATCCGTTTCCCGATTCCAGCTTCCTGATGTTCAGCGATCCCTCCGGCGAAGGCGTCGCCCCGCCGATCTCGACGGCAGCGATCGATCTCACGACGCGCAAGCTCAATTGGCGGCCGGATGGCTCGTACGAACTGACCAACGCGTCGGTCGAGCGCGCCTGGAATTTCGGCCACGGCATCAATCCGCCGGAATCCGTCGGCGATCTGCGGCAGGCGCTGGCGATCGATCCGAAGATGAAGCTCCTGGTCGCTCACGGCCTGTTTGATCTGGCGACGCCGTATTACGGCAGCAAGATCGTGCTCGATCAGTTGCCGGCTTTTGCCGGCCCGCCGCGGGTCAAGCTCGTGGTCTATCCGGGCGGCCACATGTTCTATTCGCGCGACGCCTCACGCCAGGCCTTCCGTAGTGAGGTCGAGGCGCTGATGAAGTAGGGCGGCGTTAGCTGCGCCGTTTGCCCTTGGTGTATCGGCGCTCGATCTCAGCCGATATCGCTCTTTCCGTCTTGAAGTTGGCGCCGCCAAGCCAGATGTCGCTGACCTTGCCCGATTTGTTGCGCGAACGGCGGACGGGCTCGCCGAAGCTGGCATAGCCGGTGGCGGATGTGATGCGGCCGGAGTCGCGCCCCGTCACCTCGATCTCGCTCGCGTCCATGAACGGGCTGATCATATGTGGGTTGCCGACCAGGACCCGATCTCCCATCGGCACGAGGTCGACCGCGTTCCAGATCGTCCACCAGCGCCCGGTCCAATCGCGCACGCGGCGCTCGGCTGCGCCGCGCGACTTGAAGGCGCGCAGGATGTGGAAGCAGCCTTCCATCCAGATCGGTGCCCAGCCGTCGATGGAGTTGCTGAGGATGGTGATGGCGAGCTCGCTTTCCGGCAGCACCGCGGTCCGCGACAGGTAGCCTTGAAAGCCGCCGCCATGCCCGAACCATTCAAAACCTTCGGCCTTGCCGATGGCGACGCCAAGGCCGTAGTGCAATTCGATATTGCCGGGAACGCGCCAGTGCCGGCGCGTCATTTCGCGGCGGCTCGCCACCGAGATCGCGCTCCGCTTGGCGTTCGGAGCGAGTTGCGCAAAGTAGCGCGCGGTATCGGCGGCGGTTGAGACAAAGCCCGCGGCCGAGGTCATCGCGTGGGCGGGATTGTCGCCGGGGATCACCAGGCGCCGGCCGAGCGGCCGCCGGAGCGTATGTCCGCGGGCGAAAGGCGTGCCTTTCGCCAGCTGCATACCGGGCTCAGTCTCCTTGAGGCCCACGACATCGACGATCTCGCGCTTGATCCAGACCGGGTAGGGCTCCCCCGTGATCGCTTCGATCACAAGGCCTACAAGCGCAAAACCATGATTGGAATATTTGAAGCGCGTGTTCGGCTCGATCGCCGGCGGCATGGCGAGCTCTTCCAGCAGCTCCCTCTTGTTGAGATAGGGCCTGCTATCGATGAACTGTCCGGAATCGGCGCCATCGCGGGTGAGGCCGGCGCTATGCGAGAGCGCCTGCGCGATGGTCTGCTCGGCGACATCCGGGTGCAGGCCGCTGACATATTGGCCGACGGGATCGTCGAGCCGCAGCTTCTTCTGCTCGCGCAGCTTCATGATGCCGGCGGCGGTGAAACTTTTCGAGTGGGAGGCGATGCGAAAGCGATGCCGCGGCGTGAGCTTCTCTTCAGTGTCGAGATTGGCAAATCCGAACGCCTGCTCGGAAACGATCTCGCCGCGATGGGCGATGGCGATGATCACCCCTGGCTGCTGCAATCCCGCCAGCTGAAATTCAAGCCAGCCGCCGATGTAGTCGATCGCCGATCGAAGCCAAGTATCCATCACGTGTCCATCAAGTCATCACCGAAGCATTATGCTTCGGATGGTACCCGTGAAAGCAAAACCGGCACAACCCTTCGGGGCTGTGCCGGTTCGCGCGGTTTGATCAGCTTCGATCGGCCTTAGATCAGCAGACCGGAATCAATAGACCAAGCCGGTACCGGGCGGGCTTTCGAGGGCCGCGGCGAGCGAGCGATATTCGCTGCTGTTGGTGCCGGCGAGCTGAGCGATCTTCTGCAGGTGATATTCGGCCTGCTCGCGGTTGCCCTGTTCGAGCTGCCAGAGGCCGTAATACTGCCAGGTCCGCACATGGTTCGGATCGGCCTTCAGCGCGCGCTCATACCAGACCTGCGACAGTTTGTAGTCGCCGAGCTTGCGGTAGGAATAGCCGATCAGATTGGCAACGTCGGCACGGTCGTCCTCTCCTAGCGCCTTCAACTGGTCGATGGCGCTGGTGTAGTCGTGCTGGTCATAGATGGTCGAATAAGCACTGTGATAGCCGGCGAGGAATTTCGGGCTGTCGATGCTCGAGCTCTTGTTCGCCTTCTTCTTGCCCTTGGTAGAGGTATCGGTTGCCGGCGGCTTCGTCGGTTCGTCGCCACCCGCGGCATAGGCCTTGATCACTGGTGCTGCGACCAGCACCGCCGACAACAGCGACAACGCCAGAAACTTGCTCGAAGACTTGCGCATGCATTCTCTCTCCCGATTGCATTTCGACACAGCGATCCACAACGCTGGCCGAGGTTGATCCTACACCCGATCCCGCGGACTTGAACATCGCAAGCGTCGAAATATTCCCGTGAGCTTCGCGTTATCGCTTTTATCTCCATGGCTTGCGCGCATTTTCGCCCGCGCATGGCCCCACATGCGGATTTCGGATGTGAACAGAATGTCAGGCAGATGAACGCCGTCTGCGTGTCTGTTTCAGGGTGGGTTCAGCGCGCCGTCGCTAAGGTTTGAACCATGATCGATGGGACCGGTCATTTTAGCCGACACCTTTGAGATCCCCATCCAAGAGGAGACAACCATGTTCAAGACGATTTCGGCGGCCCTGATTGCCGCTTCCGTTCTCGCCGCGCCCGCCTTTGCCGCGACCACCAAGACGGCGGAAGCGCCGGTGATCAAGGCAACCGCGGTGAAGGCAACCGCGCCCAAGGCCAGTGCGAAGGCCAGCGTGCTCAATGCCAATGCCAAGATGGGCAAGCACCACACCAAGCACGTCCGCCATCACCGCCACCACAAGAAGATCGGTGCGATCAAGACCCACACCAAGGTCGGCGCGATCAAGACTCACAAGAAGATCGGCGCGATCAGGACCCACAGCAAGGTCAGCCTCAAGCACACCGCGCACACCGCGACCAAGCGCGGTTGATCCGATCTGCTCGGCGCGGTTCGTTCCACACATTGCCCCCGCCGCGCGGAGTGGAAAGGCCGGCCCGCTCGCGACTCTATCCCCGGTCGCGACGCGGGCCGGAGCCGGTTTCGGCTCACGATGAAATGCAGATTCCCTTCTTCGTGGGGAACGTTTAAAACGCAGCCCAGGGACGGCGGACCTTTCGAAAACGGACTTTCATTTTGCGGATTCCAGCAAAGGTACTGGCAATTGTGCTGTTGCCGCTGACGCTGGCCGGCTGCCTCGGCAATGACGACACCAGGCCCGTCTCCTTTGTGGAGGACAGCAACGAAACCCAGTCATTTCCGACCAATTATCGTCAGGAAATTCTGGCCTTCATGCACACCTACCTGAACAACCCCGTCGGCGTCCGCAATGGGCAGGTGGCCGAGCCGGTTCAGCGCACGGTCGGGGGCAGGGTGCGCTACGTCGCTTGCCTGCGCTATGCCGACAAGCAATCCGACGGCACCTACCGCGAGCCGCGTGAGCGGGCGATCGTCTTTGTCAGCGGCCGGCTCGACCGCATCATCACCAATGCCAGCGAGGAATGTGCCGGCGCGGTTTACGCCGCGTTCCCCGATCTGGAAAAGATGCAGCGATAAGGGCAACGAACCGATCACGATTCGGCGAGCCTTGAACCGGCGGGGCCGGCCCGAGACCAACTTAAAGGCGCAAATCGCCCGGATTCCGGCCAATTTGGGCCTCGCGAGGGAACTTCAGCACGATCGCATCCTCGCCGTCACAAATGCGACATTTGGCCTTTGGCTTCGCCCCGAAGCAACCAAATTGAAGCCTGGTTGTTGGTTGATGTCGCAGTCGACGTAGATGGGGAATTCCGATGAAAAAACTTCTGCTTAGCGCGGCTGCTTTGTCCGTTTTTGCGGCGCCTGCGTTCGCGGCAGACATGCCGGCGCGGACCTATAGCAAGGCGCCCGCTTATTCACCGCCGGCGGTAATCTACAACTGGACCGGCTTCTATATCGGCGGTCATGTCGGCGGCGCCTTTGCCGGCAACAACAATCTCGCCGGCAGCGACGCCCGCTTCATCGGCGGCGTGCAGGGCGGCTTCGATTACCAGTTCGCGACCAACGGCGTGGTGGGTGTCGAGGCCCAGTATAGCTGGATGAACAGCAACAATACCGGCGTGGCGTTTCCGGGCGGCGGCCTGATCACGTCCAATGGCGACCAGCTCGGCTCGGTCACCGGCCGCGTCGGCTACACCTGGGGCCCCGGACTGCTCTACGCCAAGGGCGGTTACGCTTGGCGCGACAACCCCAATATCGGGGTTAGCGTCGCCGGTACTCCGGTGGCCTTCACCACCGACGGCACCCACAAGGACGGCTGGACCGTCGGCGCCGGCCTCGAATACATGTTCGCGCCGAACTGGTCGGCCAAGGCCGAGTACCAGTACTACAATTTCGGCAACACCACCTTCACCAGCCCGGCCGCGATTGCCGGCACGCGCTTCCGCGACGACGAGCACACCGTCAAGGTCGGCGTGAACTATCGCTTCGGCTGGGGTGGGCCGGTCGCCGCCAAATACTGACACGGCGCTCTCGTCGAGACATGAAAAGGCCGGCGCGATGCCGGCCTTTTTTGTTTTGCCGTCCGCCGTTCAAAAAAATTTGCGCCGCGCATGAAACCTGTCATGCAGTTCGGCTATTGTTGGTTCGCCGGGCTGGTGGACAACAAACATGCGTATCTTGGCGTCGGTACTGATTTCCTTCGCGGTGGCGCTGCCGTGCTGTGCCCAAACCATCTTGAAATCCGAACCCCTCGCACTCGCTCCCTATGAAGTCGCCTTCGTGCAGGACGTTTCCTGTCCTGCCGGTAAGGTGCTCAAGGTAACCGGGGCAATCAGGGGGCTGCATCGCAAGCGGGTTTGCGTGGAGCTTGCCTCGGAGCAGGCCTCGCTGGCGGTGGCGACGCCATAAGGCGCCGCGCCTCTCACACATGTCAGGCGACCCGCGTGGCGGGCGTAGGTGACACGTCGCTTCAAAAGGCTTTCGGCGCTCAAGACCTCGCTTCAAACCCTGGGACGTGAAATTGCAGCTCCCTGCGCGCCAGGCGCTCGGCCTCCGCCTTGTTCTCGACGGGGTCCTCGTCCGGCTCGACGTGGCAGGGCCTGATCTCGTAATCATTGTCCAGGACAGGATGCGGCACCGCCTTGCGCGCGTCGGAGGCGACGTCGACGACAAGCCCGCTCAGGCGCGCGAATTTCCAGACGTCGGCTTCGGCCGGATAGGCCTTGCTGAGCTTGGTATCGTTGGAAAACAGCGCATAGGGCATTTTCGAAGGCTCCACTTGAACCTCATCCCTAACGTCCGAGTCGGGTTCGGGTTTCGACCAAAAATCGGGCTTTCCGGGGCAGAATCGGGCCGATTTGAGCCATTTTGGCTGGGTGCCCTGAGTCGTAAATGAGAGGTGAATCCTCGGAAAAAGAATCCCCGGGACTCCCGGCCTAGAATCGCTGGATGCTTCCGGCCATGGAAACGAGCCTTCACACCTTTTGCGGACGCACGCAGCTGACGCTCGCGGTGGCACTGGCTGTGGCCTGCGCAGCCAACGTCGTGCTGGTATGCGCCTGGCTCTGATGTCCCGCGATTGACGCCGTCGTCGTTCCCCTGATCATGCCGAACCAACGAGATTGGGGAGGTGGGTGATGCTTGAAGCGCTCAAGGAGCGGGTCAACGAAGATGCGGGACTGGTTCGGCGAGGGCGCTACCTCACCACGACCTTCCTTTTGCAATCCGGCGAGACTTGCTGGCTGGTATCGATCTTCGAGGGCAGGGTCGTCTCCGTGACGCGCGGTCCCTTCGTGATGCCATCATCCGCCTTCGCGCTGCGCGCGGCGGAAGCGGAATGGGCAAAATTCTTCCTCGCCAAGCCGCCGCCGGGCTCCAATGACCTGATGGCGCTGATCCGGCGCAAGGTGCTGAAGGCCGAAGGAGACCTCGGGCTATTCATGGCGCATCTGCGCTATTTCAAGGAGGCGCTCGCCAAACTCCGTCCAGTCGCGGCAGGTGCGGCATGAGCGCCACCTTCGAGCCGATCATCGGCCGCTATATGCATCTCGATCTGTTCGGCCGGCCGCACCGGATCTATGTCGAGGAGGCTGGCCGAGGCACACCGCTGCTCTGCCTGCACACCGCCGGCAGCGACGGCCGCCAGTATCGCGCGCTGATGAACGACACGCGCATCACCGCGCGCCACCGTGTCATCGCCTTCGACATGCCCTGGCATGGCAAATCCTCGCCGCCGGCCGGCTGGCATGACGAGGAATATCAGCTCACCTCGGCGCAATACACGACCATGGTGCTGACCGTGATGTCGGCGCTCGAGCTGGACAAGCCGATCGTCATGGGCTGCTCGATCGGCGGCCGCATCGCGCTGCATCTGGCGCTTGAACATCCCGAGCGCTTCCGCGCCATCATCGGCCTGCAGGCCGGCGCGCATGTCGATCCCTATTATGACGTGAACTTCCTGCATCGTCCGGACGTGCATGGCGGAGAAGTCTGCGGCGCGATCGTCTCCGGTCTGGTCGGCCCCGACGCGCCGGAGAAGGAGCGCTGGGAGACGCTCTGGCATTACATGCAAAGCGGGCCAGGCGTGTTCAAAGGCGATCTCTATTTCTACAAGATCGACGGCGACATCCGGGGACGCATTGCCGAAATCGATACCAAACGCTGCCCGCTGTTTTTGCTCTCAGGCGAGTATGATTATTCCTGTACGCCGGAAGAGACGGCTGCGGTGGCCAGAAGCATTCCGGGCAGCGACGTCACCATCATGAAGGGCCTCGGCCACTTCCCGATGAGCGAGAACCCTGACGTGTTTCTGAACTACCTGCTGCCGGTGCTGGACAAGATTTCCGCCTAAAGCATGATGAAGTTAGGTTCGATCACGACTCGGCCGTCATTGCGAGGAGCGATAGCGACGAAGCAATCCATTCTGCCCGCGCGGCGCGATGGATTGCTTCGCTTCGCTCGCAATGACGACTCTCTAGTCGAGCGCCCGTAGCTACTCGTCGAAATGCGGCGGCGGGTTCGCGTCCTTGATCGAGGCGCGGAGACGTTCCAGCGTCGCGCTGAAATATTGCTCGCGCTCGCGGTTGAAACGCTCCTGATGGGCGCGGAAGCTCGCGACACGGGCGCGGATTTCGCTGGCCATATCGCTCGGTGCAATCGGGCGAGGGGTGGCGCTTGCGGCCGCCGGCGGCACTTCTGCGATCCTGACCGGTTCGATCGATGCAACCGGCTTTGGCGCAGGCCTGAGGCTGAGGTCGAGCTCCGGCAAAGCCGGCAACTCAGCGACCGACGCCGGCGCAAAACCACCGACCAAATGGGACATTTCTTCCCGCTTGCCCGCCACCGATTGCACGAAGGCCATGGTCTGCGCAATCAATGCGTCGCGCTCTTTTTTCCAGCTCATGACACACCTCAGCCCAGCAAAAGGTTTGCCTGAGTGGGGCTAGAATCAACCGCCGTGTCATCAACCTAACTGGAACAGTGCAGGTTTTGCGTGAGCCGTGACATAACTGTCACAAGTTGCGCACGCTGCCGGGCGCGGCTCGGTGCGCAGCTACCGGCGGCCTGTGGACAAATCGATCTCGACGCGGGCCGGCATTCTCACTCAACGCGCGAGCGCATCGTCGACCGCGTAGAGACTGCAAGCTTCAGAATATTGCGAACAGGCGTCCATCGCATCGCGCGAGGCGTCCGCCGCCGTCGGCCGTTTTGAGCGCCAGCCAAACGCTCCGTCGGGCGCCACCGCAAAAGCCTTGTGCGGCGCGTGGCTCGCGTATTGCAGGAATTCGGCCTTGCCGCTTTCGCCGAGTTGCGGCGGCGCCGGCAATGCGCCGGGAGAGGCGGATGTCGTTGTGGTCACGCGCGCCGGCAGGTTTTGCGCGCGCAGGAAATTATCGACATAGGGCGCCCAGGTGGACACGCTGTCGACCGAAAACAGGAAGTGCCCGTCATTGCCGAATGCGGGCGCGTCGATGAAGGTGACCCTGCCGCCGCCGGCGACGAACGCATCGCGAAAGCGATGCGCAAGCGCGGGCCTAAAGAAGCCGTCGTTTTTCGCGTAGACCCATAGCATCGGTGTGCGCGAGGTCGTCCCCATTTGCCGGAAGGTATCGACCAGCACCTTGTTGCCGCAGACCATGCCGGCGCTGCTTGACCCGCGGCCGCCGGCGAAATTGATGGCGGCGGCAAGCCCCGGCGGGGCCTGTGCAGTCAGGCCGACGGTCGCAAGCCCGCCCGCGGAATGGCCGATCGCGATCATGCCGTCGGTCGTGACGTCGCTGCGCGCCTTCATCGCCGCGATCGCCGCCTGAAGGTCGGCGACAGAGACCGCGATCGCGCCGCGATAGTCGGGATCGTCGCAGGTGCCGTAGCTGTCCACCTTGCCACCGGGCGAGGTGCCATAGCCGCGCCGCAACACCACCAGCGCCGCAAAGCCGCGCCTGGCAAATTCGATGGCCAGTCCGCGATAGCTCTCGGCCGTCATGTCGGCGCGATCGTCGTAGTCACGCGGCGTGCCATGGCTGATCAGCGCCAGCGGATATTTCCCCGCAGCCTGCGGGCGCATGAGAAAGGCTTCGAGCCCGCGCGGACCTGCTGCGGCCATCGGGATGCGCAGGTCTTCGCTATAGAAATCGGCAGCGTCGGCGAAGGACGGGAGCGCGAACAGCACGAGGGCGAAGGCCGCAAGATTCCAGCAAAGGGATTTGAACATGAAAGCCTGGAAATCGCGTGGTGAAAATGCTGCCGGCCCGGCGATTGAACCACACCCGGTGCGCTCCGGTGAAGCAGCATTTCACGCCTGGAGGGTAGGCAAAGCTTCTGCTCGCCGAGCAAAAAAGAAAACCCCGCGCAAGGCGGGGTTTTCCAAAATGGATGCTCGGGTGAACGACGCCGCCAGGGCGGAATATCCTCGTCAAGGGGTCGTCGAGCTAGTGGCTGGGGCCCCATAAATCCCCCCAGTCAGTTGTAAGTCATTGAACTGGAGGAAAGGTTCAAAGCAGTTGTGGTCCGGCTTTTCCTTCTCACGCTTGCGCTTCATGAAGCCAATGACGTGCGGCGGAAAACCTTCTTTGCGATCCGTGCTTCCCTCCCAAAAGAAAACCCCGCCTGTCGAAAAGCGGGGCTTTCAAAGCCGACCGGGGCTGGAAGGTCGGCACCACTCAGGCCCGTTCAACGCGCCATCAGCCAACTGGTTCCTCGGGATCGCAGGTTTTCCCGCCGAGGCTGGCGACGCCGACAAAACCAAGGAAGGCCGAAATATTGATGAGCGCTTCGATCCATTGCATGCCGCAATAATGCGATCGGAGGGCGCTTGGTTCCCGGGTTGTTGGGGACCAGGTCGGTGGCGTGTGGCAATTCGTGGAAGCATGGTGCCGGCTGAGGGGATTGAACCCCCGACCTTCGGTTTACAAAACCGCTGCTCTACCGCTGAGCTAAGCCGGCAGTGGGTGTCTGTTTAACGGCGAACATCTCGACAATCAACGAACGGTTTGAGCCGAAATTCGGCTGATTTTTGCCGAGGCGGGCGTCGGCTCAGGTGCGAGCGGCACCTCACGATGGTAAGCTGTCTTGAGATCGAGGTGCCGACAAAAAATGGAAGACGGAGCCATTCGTCTCACCGTCATCTCGGTCCGCTAGCCCTCGATCGCTGGGAAAGATGGCTACCGCATTTGCCGGCGTTAACGCTTCGCTATTGCAACCTCAGGCATTAACTGCGGTAAATGCCTTGGCCATTAGGCTTACCGGCGTAATCGTATCGTTCTTAACCCTTGGTATCCTTCATTCGGCTAGATTACCCGCGCGTAAATCGGGACTGGATGCATGCGGCTGAAACTGGCATTTGCCATCTTGCTGGGGATGAGCTCTGCGGCATTGAGTTCTGCTGCCTTGGCCCAGGGGTTTGAGATCGTCATTCCCGGGCGTCCCGGCGTGCCGATCATCGTCAATGGCATCGACGTTTCCTACGCCGTGCTCGAGGGCGACTTCGGTCTCGGCAAAGGCGTCAACAACCAGCCGACCATCTATGGCGGTCGCCTGGTGTCCCCGCCCGAGGTCGGTCATTACTATCCGAGCCAGGGCCTGAAGCCGGCCTATGGGCGCCTCGAGATCGAGCCGCCGCCCAATCGCAAGCTGCCGAAGCCGGCCGAGAGCTATCATCAATTCTGGGGTGCCGAGTCGGCGCCGAACCCGCCGACGCTGCCGAACCCTCAAGCCGAAGTCCCGATCTATCCGCCGCCCGTGATCATGGCGCCGCCCGAAGGCGACGACCACCGGCGGCACGATTTCTCAGGTCCACCGCCGGACATGCGCCGAAGGCCAGAGAAACTGCCGAACTAAAAAAACATAGAATTTAACAGGAGAGAGTAATGCGTCACTTGATTAAGGGAATGGTCGCGGCGTTTGCCGTGATGACGGCGGGCGCAGCACCCGCAATGGCCTGCGGCTACAGCCCCTGCGCCAGCGCCTATTATGCGCCGACTTACGCCTATGAGCCGGCCTACACCTATGCTCCCGCCTATACCTACAACTCCACTCCGGCTTACAGCGGCTGCGGCGGCTGTAATACGGCCACCACCGGCTGGGGCTACGAGCATCTCGCCGAGCCCACGACGCAGTATTACTACGTCAACCAGGGCCCGACCTATAACGGCCCGGGCTCGTTCGCGCCGGAGCCGGTCTATCAGGAAGACGCGGCGCCGACCTATTACGGCTACCGTCATCACTATCATCCGTACGGCTATCACTATGGATGGCGCCACTACGGCTACGCGCATCACTATCGCTACTACCCGCACCACTATCGCTACGGCGGTGGCGAGGGCAGCTATTGGGGCCACCATCTGGTGCGCCGCTACTACTGATATCTGAAGCTCTGAGAGCGGAGGTTGCAGCGTCCGCTCGTGTCTCGCGAGCGGACGTTGTCGTTTCAGGCGGCTTGCGTCACGGCTTCAGGGAACAGGCGGTCATGGCCTGCCTGATACTGGATTTCGCCCGCATGCAGCCGCGCGTTATTGGCCTCGCGCTTTCTCGCGTCTTCCTCTGCATAGAGGAAGGCGAGGAAGGCGTAGCGCCGTCCGCGCGTGACCGGCATCACCTGATGCAGCGCGGCGCATGAGAAGACCAGCGCGCCGCCGACCGGCGGGCGATAGACCTTGCGTCCGAATTCCGGGAACATCAGGTCGCAGCCGTCGAAATCGCCATTCAAGTTGATCGAAAGCGCGAAGCGCCGGTGCTCGGCGCCGGCATTGACGTTGTCGCGGTGGCGATGGAAATGTCCGCCGCTCTCGCTGTCGTAGCAGGCGACGATGTAGCGATCCATCCGCGTCGCCTGGAACTGGAAATAGCGCTCGATCTGCGGCAGCAGCCGGCGCACGACATGGTCGCGCACCAGTTCGCGCACTTCCGACGCCTGGACGGGGACATCGCGGCGGCGTTTCAGACGCCCGTCGGTCAAGGTCGTGGTCTTGCCGTCGATGTCGAACTGGAAGCCGGATTCCTTGCCGCCTTGTTCCTCGTAGAACTGCATCAGGAAGTCGCAGAGCTCGAAGGAGAACACACGCGGCACGATCAGCGCCGGCGCGGACATCGCGCAGCCCGCGGAATCCTCCACGGCGGGAAGGCCGCGCAGGATGCCCTGGATGGTCGCGGCATGTCCTTGCGGAAAATCCCAGGGAATGTCGGCGATCGCGCGCAGCATCGGATCCAGCACGACGGTGCGCGGCATGTCCTGCGCGCCATAGGCGCGGCTCAGCGCGCCGTCATAGTCGGCGAGGAAGAACAGCGCGTTGCCAGAGATTGCGGCGAGAGGCGCGATATCGGCGGGCGGGGCGGTAAGCACGATGCCCATGATCATGTGGTCGTCGCGCAAGAGCTCGGCGTCGCGCAGCAGCGCGCCCAGCTCTTCATTCGCCCTCGGGTTGGCGGGAGAGCCCAGGAAGCTCAAGGCAACCCAGCGTCCGGCACTCACGTGAAGATCGAATTGGCCGCCGGTCACCAGCGAAGAGCCGAACCACGGCGCGGGATCGCCCAATGTGATGCGGCCGGATGCAGAAATTGTGTCAGTCATGACGAGCCCTTCGGGGGGAAGAGCCGCCCCCAAAAGACAAAATTAACCATAAGGCTTAATATCCGCTTAACCGTCGTGGCCCGGCGCTCAGCGCATCAGGGAGAGCCTTGTGGCGCCAATATAGAGTGCGAGCACCGCGGCATTGGAGACGTTGAGGCTCTTGATCTCGCCGGGCAGGTCGAGCCGCGCCACCGCGCTACAGGTCTCGCGCGTCAACTGCCGCAGACCCTTGCCTTCGGCGCCGAGCACCAGCGCGAGCGGCGCTGTCAATTCGATCTCGGAGAGATTTTCGCTGCCGGCACTGTCGAGCCCGACGGTCATGAACCCGCGTTCGTTCAGTCCCGTCAGCGCGCGCGCCAGGTTTTGCACGGTCACCATCGGCACCAGCTCCAGCGCGCCGGAGGCGGCCTTGGCCAGCACGCCGGTCGCTTCGGGGCTATGGCGCGCGGTGGTGACGATCGCCTTCACCGCAAAGGCGGCGGCCGAGCGCAGGATCGCGCCGACATTATGCGGGTCGGTGATCTGGTCGAGCACCAGCACGATGCCGCCCTCGCTCAGCGTCTCGATGTCAGGCGAGGGCAGGGGATCGGCTTCGGCTAGCAGGCCCTGATGCACGGCATCCGGCGTCAGCAGCCGGTCGATCTCGTTCGGGCGCACGATTTCGGGCGTGATGCGGGTCGGGATGTTCTCTTCTGCGAGCCGCCGGGCGGCATTTTCGGTCAGAATCAGCTTCTTGAACCGGCGCTGCTGGTTCTGCAGCGCCATGGTCACGGTGTGCCAGCCATAGAGCACGGCGGGGCCGTCATGGTCGCGGTCCTGCCAAATCGGCCGCCGCCCGCCGCTGGCGCGGCCCTTGTCGAACGGTTTGCCGCCGCCGCGCCGAAATGGCGGCTTTCGATCACGATCGCTCATGGGCGCTTCTTGTCACGTGTTCCCCAAATTGGCAATTTTGCCTGATTCCGGGTGGATTTAGGGGCTTGTCTTGGTTGACTTTGCTAGCCCCTTTCCCCCATAAACGCGCCCGGCCGCGACCCCTTGTGAGGGCGTTCCGCGGCCTTCACGTCTCCATGGCCCGTCCCGTCGCCGCAAAGGGAAGCGGATCGCGCGCCATTGAAACGGGGGAGTGTCCCGAGTGGCAAAGGGAGCTGACTGTAAATCAGCCGCCTCATGGCTTCGCAGGTTCGAGTCCTGCCTCCCCCACCAGCCTTCGCTCGCTTCGCGAGCTTCGGCTGGGCAAGCCAGCCCTGATCCAGCGTAGCGAAGCTAGCGAAGGCTGTCGCGCCGAAGCCCGGAGGGCGTAGGCGGACTGTCACCGGCCAATCCGTCTCTGACCTCCTCATTCCCCCGCGTGACTCACGTCACGGCCGCTCATCAGCCGTGCGCCTAAGCCTGCCTGAACCCGGACGACGCGATCGTCGCTTCGTCGCATCAGGAGATGGGCATGAACACCCCGCGTAAGTCTTCCTCTGTCGGCCGAAATCAATCACGAACTCGATGCCGTACCCGGCTCGCCTAACCTCCGCCCTAAAGCCGATCGCGGATCGCTGTCAGCACGGTCGTGGTGGTGTCGATGACCTGCAGCGTCTCCTGGGTCTTGCTCGAGGCGACCGGGGAGTGGGCGCATTGGTCGGAGAGTTGGACGAGGCGTTTGCGTTCGCTGGTCAGGATGGCGCTGCTCTTGTCGGCGGCGAACTTGACGAGATCGTGCATCGGATTCTTGTCGCCCGGACTCTTATCGCCAAAGTCTTTGATCTCTCGATCCATGCCGATCAGGTACTCGTAGCTCGCAAGTTCATCGGAGATCTGGAGAAGCTCCTGAATGGTTGAGTTGATACAATTGGCGTCCGCCGCCGCAACGTCCGAACGCTTCGCCGTCTGCGAAAGGTCGCTCATCAGATTGGCGAACAGCGGCTTCAAGGCTTCGACCCTCTGCAGATCGCTTTCGGACAGCACGCCGGCTCTTGAAGCTGCGGGCAACAGCAGCGCTGCGATCACGCCGAAACTGACCAAGCTCCGCCGCGCGAACGCGAAGATTGAAAATCCGATTTGGCTGAAGCCTTCACGCATCAAACAAGGTCCTACGTTCGCACGACACATCGGTTTGTTGTTGGGCGACTGCGTTCGTGCAATAATGTTTGCGAGCTGCAGGAG
>DATHMA010000047.1:0-32409 GCA_035487555.1 Bradyrhizobium sp.
CCGTTGTTCACTTCGTTGACGATCCAGGCTTCCATTCGTTCCTGCTCCGGGCCTTCCGCCAGGACGTGCTCGAGGAACGCCTGCGGAATCAGCACCGCGCCGTCCTGGTCGGCGACGATGATGTCGTTCGGAAACACGGCAACACCGCCGCAGCCGATCGGCTCGCCCCAACCGACAAAGGTGATGCCGGCGACCGACGGCGGCGCCGCATAGCCGTCGCACCAGACCGGCAGGTTCGTGCCCAGCACGCCCTCGACGTCACGCACCACGCCGTCGGTGACAAGGGCCGTCACGCCGCGCTTGACCATGCGGGCGCACAAAATATCGCCAAAGATGCCGGCGTCCTTGATGCCCATGGCATCGACCACGGTAATACAACCTGCGGGCATGGCCTCGATCGCAGTGCGCGTGGAAATCGGTGATGACCAGGATTCCGGCGTCGCCAGATCCTCGCGCGCCGGCACAAAGCGGAGCGTAAAGGCCGGCCCGACCAGCCGCGGCATTCCCGGCTTCAGCGGTTTCGCGCCGCGCATCCAGACGTTCCGCAGGCCCTTCTTGAGCAGGACCGTGGTGATGGTGGCGGTGGTTACGCGGGAGAGGGTCGCGATCGCGTCGGGGGTCAGGGACATCTGGGAAAACAGGCTCCGAGGGGGTGAATTTGACCGGCGCATCTTGCGGGGCGCGGCCATCCCGTCAAGGGCGTGACAAGCACGAGAGTTTGAGCGAAAACGCATGTCATGGCCGCGTCACTCCCCCCGCCCCGCCTTTTGCCGAGTGGCGATGCCGCCATCACGGTCGAATTTTCGCGCAATATCGACGACACCGCCAATCAGCGCGTGCTGGCGCTCGACCGGGCGCTGACCGAGACCCCGATCGAGGGCGTGACGGAGACCGTCCCGACTTACCGCTCGCTGCTGGTGCATTACGATCCGGTGCGGATCGATTTCGACGGCCTCGGCCAAAAGCTGATGACCCTGGCGCAGGCACCCTTGCCAGCGGCGGCGAATGCGCGGCGCTGGCGGGTTCCGGTCGCCTATGGCGGGGAAAACGGCATCGACCTGGAGGATGTCGCCAAAGCGCTGAACACCACGCCCGACGAGATCGTGGCGAGGCACGTCGGTGGCGATTACAGAGTCGCCATGATCGGTTTCACCCCCGGCTGGTCCTATCTTTCCGGCCTCGATAAATCGCTGCACATGTCACGTCGGCAAAATCCGCGGGTATTCACGCCGATGGGCACGATCTCGATTGGCGGCGTGCAGGCCGGCATCCAGTGCCTGGCTGGTCCGAGCGGCTGGCATCTTCTGGGGCGGACCGCGGTCAAGACCTTTCAGCTACACCGCGATCCCGTGTTCCTGATGGAGCCGGGCGATCGCGTCACCTTCTACCAGGTCGACGACAAGGTGTTTGCCGAACAGGAACGCGCGGCGGAGGCCGGCGAGATCGTTGCCGAAGTGATCGCTGCATGACCAAGCTCGTGGTTTCCGCAATCGGTCCGGCCAGCTCCGTGCAGGATCGCGGCCGCTATGGCGCCCAGCGTTATGGCCTGGTGCCCAGTGGCGCGATGGATCAGCTGGCGCTGGCCGCCGCCAACACGCTGCTCGGCAATGATCCGTTTTCGGCCTCCGTCGAGATCGGCCCGTTCACTGGCTCCTTTACGGCGCGAGATGGCGCCGTACGTATCGCGCTTGCCGGCGCCGCGCGCAGCGCCGACATCGCCGGCCGTGCGGTGGCGATGAACAGCTCGATGACGATGGCCGAAGGCGAAACGCTGACGCTCGGTTTTGCCAAGGGTGGCGCCTTCAGCTATCTCGCGATCGAGGGCGGCATCGATGGCGGAGCCATGTTCGGCAGCCGCTCGGTCAATCAGCGCGCCGGCCTCGGCAGCCCCTACCCGCGGCCGTTGCAAGCTGGCGACGAACTGTCAGCAAGACCCGCGAGCGGCGCGGCCGAACAAAGAATCGAACTTCCCGTGATCTCCGGGCCGATCCGCGTGGTCTGGGGCCCGCAGGACGACGAGTTTTCCGATGAGGCCAAGCAGCTCTTCATCGACAGCGAGTGGAAGATTTCGGCGACCAGCGATCGCATGGGCTATCGGCTCGAAGGCCCCGTGATCAAGCATCTGCATGGCCACAACATCGTTTCCGACGGCACCGTCAGGGGCAGCATCCAGGTGCCCGGCAACGGCGCGCCGATCGTGCTGATGCCCGACCGCGGCACCACCGGCGGTTATCCCAAGATCGTAACCGTGATCTCGGCCGACTTTGGCCGCTTCGCACAGACCTCGGCTGGAACCACCTTCCGCTTCAAGGCCGTCAGCATGAAGGAAGCCCAGGTGGAAGCGAAGAAGTTCGCCGAGCTTCTGCGCACCCTGCCCGATCTGCTGCGCGGTCTCGACAGCTTTGAGCTCAACCTCGATGCCCTGCGAGATGCTAATGTCGCGGGAAGCGCCGTCAGCGCCATCGATGCCGCGACCTGGCAGGCCGAGGCGCTGGCAGAGAACCAATAACAAGAGAACTAATAAAAAGAACTTGGAGCACAGGACATGAAGACCATCGATCTCAACTGCGATCTCGGCGAGAGCTTTGGGCCCTGGGAAATGGGCCATGATGCCGAGATGATCGAGCTTGCCACCAGCGTGAACATTGCCTGCGGCTATCACGCTGGCGATGCCGACATCATGCGCAAGACCGTGGAGCTCGCCAAGGCGCGTGGCGTTTCCATCGGCGCCCATCCCGGCTATCGCGACCTGCACGGCTTCGGCCGTCGTCCCGTGCCCGGACTAAAGTCCTCCGAGATCGAGAATCTCGTGGCCTATCAGATCGGCGCGTTGCAGGCGATCGCGACCGCAGCCGGCCACAAGGTCACCCATGTGAAAGCCCATGGCGCGCTGTCCAATGTCGCCTGCGAGGACGACATGACGGCACAGGCGATCGCCAACGCCATCAAGGCGGTCGATCCCAGTCTGATCTTTGTGGTGCTGGCCAATTCCAAGCTGGTCAAGGCCGGCGAGCGCGCCAATCTGCCGATGGCGCATGAGGTGTTCGCCGACCGCGCCTATGAGGATGACGGCAACCTGGTCTCGCGCAAGAAGCCCGGTGCGCTACTGCACGACGCGAAAGCGATCGCTGAGCGCGTGGTGCGCATGGTGCAGGACGGCGCCGTGGTGTCCGTGACCGGCAAGGTCATCAAGATGCGCACCGACACCGTCTGCATCCACGGCGACAATCCGGCCGCCGTCGACATCGCCCGCGGTGTGCTTCAGGCACTGAAGGCTGGCGGCATCGACGTCGCGCCGTTCAAGCGCGCGGCGTAAAAGCTAGTTTGCAAGCGGGCTGGAGAAGCCGGCCGCGAGCTTCACCAGATCTGCCTGACGGCTGGCGCCGGTCTTGGCGAAGACGCGGTAGAGATGCGTCTTGACGGTGGTCTCGGCGATGCCGAGCGCTTGCGATGCCTCCGGCACTCCGCCGAGTTCGACGATGGCAAGACAGACGCGGAGCTCCATGGGTGTCAGGCGGAAAGCGTGCGCCAGTGATGCGCCGTACGACTGCCCGTCGGGCTCGATCTTTCGCACGAACAGCGCGCCCACGGCTTTCGACGGACACCGCTCGCCGTTTCGCGCCACCGATGTGAGCGGCAGAATGTGCGCGACATAGCGCTCGCCATCATGCGCCGTCAGAAGCCATGCCTTGCCATTGGCGGCGAGCGCGACATCGACTTCGGCTGCGAACAATTCACGCAAAGTGCCATTGACCTGCGGATCCCGTGTCGAGAGTTGGCCGCTGACCGAACGCAGGAAATCGTCGGCTTCGAGCATGCCGTGACCTGCCCGGTTCGCATGCAGGATGCGGCAACCTGCGTCGAGCAGGAATATCCCGGCGCTGAGGCCATCGAGCATCTCCGAGAGCGCCGCGGTCTCGGACTGTCTGGTTTCGAGTGCCTTGTTGATCATCACTGCCCGATGCGCATGCGGCACGACCTGTTCCATGCGCTTGCGCATCTCCGAGTCCAGCATGCGCTTGCCGGGGAGTACGGCCATCACGATCGGACAGCTCGCATTCGATTTCTCGATCACCACATTGGCGACATCGATGCAGCCCTGGGGCTTCAGCCATTCCTGGTAGAAGCGTCCCTGGCGATATTCATCGTAGGTGACGAGATCGGGAATGCTGGCGACGCTGCCGAAGCGCGGAAGGTTGGCGAGCGGATCGAACAGCGAATAGGTCTCCGCATAAAGCTGGATGAAGTGCGGATCGACCCCGCAATAATAGTGCGTCACGCCGAACTTGCTGATCGAGTTCTTCGACAGCAGCCCGCAGGCCTGCGCGCCGAGGAAATCCTTGATACCCACAACGACCTCGCTCCACCGGGCCGGCTCGAGCCCGGCGTCGTGGATATCCTCGACCAGATCGGCAATCTTGGTGGCTCTTTGCATGATCGAAAGGTCCTGAAATGCCGGCGGGATATCACAGCCGCCAGCGACTTTCGTCCTCTCATCAGAGGAGGCGATGGGAACCCTGCCCGCCTCCCCGGCCGGCTGTCAGAACGGATGAACCGAAAGCGTGCCGAACACGACAGCCGCGATCACGGCCAAGGCGCAATAGAGTGCTGCGAGTTGAAAGCCGGTGCGGGTTCGCTTGAGCGAGCGCGCGTAAAGATGCAGGCGGGCTTCCGCCGATATCTCGCGCATGGCTGATTTCCATCGCCCCATGCGTGCAAATTACGAAACGTTCACCGTGCTTCGCAAGCCGACGCCACAAATAGGGATGGCATGCTTTGATACCTCGCTGGCGCAGAGAAAGCTTCTCTGCGACAGGCGAAGGCAAGATTTTTATTCGGCCGCTTTTGAGCGATGTTGATCGCGTCGGGAACCGGTCAGTACACGTCCTGCTGGAACCGGCCGTTCTTCTTCAGCTCGCCGACAAAGGCGATGGCTTCATCGGTCGAGCGCGCCCCGAATTGCGCGACGATGTCGACCATCGCACGCTCGACGTCCTTTGCCATGCGCTTGGCGTCGCCGCAGATATAGACGTGGGCGCCTTCGGCGAGCCAGGTCCACAGCTCGCGGCCGACCTCGCGCATGCGGTCCTGGACGTAGAATTTCTTGGCACCATCGCGCGACCAGGCAAGTGACAGGCGCGAGAGAAGACCGGAGGTTTTCAGCGCATTCAGTTCTTCCTGGTAGAAGAAATCGCAATCGCTGCGTTGATGGCCGAAGAACAGCCAGTTCTTGCCGGGCGCACCGGTTGCCTTGCGGTCGAGCAGGAAGGCGCGGAACGGCGCAACGCCGGTGCCGGGTCCGATCATGATGATCGGCGTCTTCGGGTCGGGCGGCAGCGCAAAGCCATGCGCCTTCTGCACGTAGACGTTCAATGCATCGCCGGGATTGATACGCTCGGCGAGGAAGGTCGAGGCAAGCCCGAGGCGCTTGCGCTTGCCGATGACGTAGCGCACGCAATCGACAGTCAACGACAATTTGCCCGGCGTGGCATTATGCGAGGACGAGATCGAATAGAGCCGCGGCTGCAATTGCTCCAGCGCCTCGACAAAGGATTCCGGATGCGGGCGCACCCTTGGAAATTTCTGCAGGGCCGCCATGACGTCGAGCGTCGCCGCATCGCCATCGGGATCCTCGCCCTGCGCCAGCGCCCTCGCCTTTTCTCGTTCTTTGCCGCCGGTAAGGTACGAGAACAGCTCGAACAGGCTGTCGGGCGCCGGCGATAGCGACACTTCGTCGATCAGCACCTCGCGCAAGGTCCTGCCGCGCACGGGCGTGGTGTGCGAGGCGCCGAGCAGCGCGATGATCTGGTCGACGAGGCCGAGATCGTTCCTGGCGAAGACGCCGAAGGAATCGCCGACCACATAATCGAGACGGCTCTCCTCGAGATCGAAATCGATGTGCCAGGTCTCCTTTTCGGAACCCTTCTTGTTGAGCAGGCGCCGCGCGACGAATTTTGCCGGCACTGGATTTTCGCGCGAACGGCCCGGTTCCGCGACAACCGCAGGCGCGGCCGGCTTCGTCTCGGCCGCAGTCGCTGAGGCGCCATTCCCGGCCGCGGGCGGCGCCCTGTCGAGCTCTTCATGGAGCGACTTGAGCATCCGCGCGGTTTCCTTGCCGCCGGGGACGCAGAGATTGAGCCGCGCTTCGCTCTTGCTCGCGATCGCATCCGAATAGTCGTTGCAATTATAGCCGCACTGGCCGCAGTCCTGCTGCGCCATCGCGGCCATCATCCGCCGCCGTAGCGGACGGCCGTCGGCGAGCTTCATGCGGTCTGCGATCGGCATGGTCTGGTCGTGCCAGGGCGCTTCGCCGTCATCGCCATCGCCGCTGGGGCCGAGCATCGCGCTGGTCTGCTCCGGCGATAGCGGCGTAGTGCCGTCGAGGCCGAGCATGCCGACCAGGAAACCATTCAGCCATTGCCGCTGCGGCTCGCTGAACGGCGCGTTGGCGGGAATGATGTCCATCCGTGGCGGGGGCGTTATCTGGTTCATGGTCATGCTTCCGCTTCTGCAAGCTTGCGCAAGGCGTCGCTGTCGTGACGGCGGGCAAAGGTCAGGAAGGTCTCTTCGGAAGAGGCGCGGTTTTTCAGATACGCCTTGAGCAGACGCTCGACTGTCTGCGGCGCGTCCTCGGCCTTGAGGTCATGATAGACCTCCTGGCCGATATCGGCGTCAGGCCCGAAACCGCCACCCGTGAAGAGGTGATAGCCCTCGGCCGTATCGTCGCCCTCGCCGACCGGCACTTTGGCCGCGATCAGGCCGATGTCGGAGATGTAGTGCTGGGCGCAGGAATGGTGACAGCCGGTCAGATGGATGTTGAGCGGCGTGTCGAGCTCGACCCGGCGATCGCACCAGTCGCCGATCTCCGCAGCGTGGCGCTTGGTGTTCGACGCCGCGAATTTGCAGCCGGCATTGCCGGTACAGGCGATCAGGCCGGCGCGGACTTGGGAGGCCGTCGTCGCCAATCCCAGTTTCTCGATGGCCGCCGTCGCCAGCGCGACATTGTCGTCGCGGACGCCGGAGATCAGGAGATTCTGCCACACTGTGAGCCGGATTTCGCCGTCGCCAAGGTCCTGCACGATCTTTGCCAGTCCCCGCATTTGCTCGCAGGTGAGCTTGCCGACCGGCAGCGCGACGCCAATCCAGTTGAGCCCAGCTTGTTTTTGCGGCTGCACGCCGATATGCGCCATGCGGTCGAAGGCCGGACGCGTTGCGATGGCTTCCTTCGGCGCGCGCGTCAGCTTGCGGCCGAGCCGCTCCTCGACCGCTTCCATGAATTTGTCGACGCCCATGCTGTCGAGCACATATTTCAGACGCGCCTTCAGCCGATTGGTGCGGTCGCCGGTGTCGATGAACAACCGCACGATCGCATCCGCGACCTTGGTGGCGTCCTCCGGCTTGACAACAATGCCGGTCTCCTTGGCGAAATCCTTGTGGCCGGTGATGCCGCCGACGCCGAGGCGAAACCAGATGCCGGGCTCGATGCCAAAGCCATCCTTCACCTCGACGGCGGAGAACGCGATGTCATTGGTCTCTTCGAGCACGGCGATCTTGCCGGCGCCGTCGAAGGCGACGTTGAACTTGCGCGGCAGGCCATAGAGCGAGCGGTCGTTGAGGACGTGATAGTGCCACTCGCGCGCATAGGGCCGCGTGTCCAGCAGCTCCTGCGGATCGATGCCGGCGGTCGGCGTGCCCGTGACGTTGCGGATGTTGTCCGCGCCCGAGCCGCGCGAGCACAGGCCGAGATCCTGAATGCCCTCGATCAATTCCACGGCATGTTTGAACGGGATTTCCCGAAGCTGCAGATTGGCGCGGGTGGTGACATGGCTATAAGGCCCGCAGAGACGCTCGGCGAGATCGGCAAGGCCGGCGAATTGCCAGTGCTTGAGGATGCCGTTCGGGATGCGCAGGCGGGCCATATAGGAATCCTGCGCCGGCGCGACATAGAACAGCCCGAAGTAACGCCAGCGGAAATTGTCCGCAGGCGACGGCGGCGCATTGTCGAACGCCTGCTGCTTCAGGCGCGGATAAGCATCGAAGGGATGCTCCTCGCGCTTGAATTTCTCCTGGTCGACGAGCTTCTTGCCTGACGCCGTGACCTTGTCCTGCGCCTTGAAGTGCGCAGCGTCGGGCCCGCTCGGCTCGGCCTTTGTGTTTCCATTGGCGTTCCCGCCGGCCGCGCCGCCGAGGTTGCGGCCGACGCGACCGACCTGAAGGCCCGACATGAAGCCCTCGAGATAGCGCTTCTGCTCGTCGCTGAAATCGCCGCCGTTGGTTGGGGATTCGATTTTCATGATGATACGTGGCGCCCTATTCCGCTGCGGCTTGCACGACGGAGGCCGTCGCAACGTTTGGCTCGGCCGGCTTGTAGGTCACGTAGAGCGCAAGGCCCGTGAACACGAAGCCGCCGACGAGATTGCCTGCTGTCACCGGGATCTGGTTCCACAGCCACCAGTCGCCGACCGAGACCTTGGCGCCGAGCAGCATGCCCGTCGGGATGATGAACATGTTGACCACGGCATGCTCGAAGCCGAGCGCGAAGAACAGGAAGATCGGCAGCCAGATCGCCGTGATCTTGCCGACCGTGGAAGTCGAGGTCAGGCCCATGACGACGCCGAGGCAGACCAGCCAGTTGCAGAGGATGGCCTTGACGAAGACGCTGACCATGCCGGCGGTGCCGAGCGTCGCATTGCCGATGGTCTTGGCCTCGGCGACAGACACGATGCGCGCGGCGACGCCAGCGACTTCCGCCTTGCCCATGTTGGTGAGGGAGATTGCGATCAGCACGCCGAAAGCGACGCTGCCGAGCAGATTGGCGACGAACACCCAGGACCAGTTGGCGACGACGGCGCCCCAGCTTGCCCGGCCTTCAAGTCGCGCCAGCGGCACGATGGCAAAGCTACCGGTGACGAGCTCGAGCCCGAGCAGCACGATCATGACGAGGCTGACCGGAAAGATCAGCGCGCCGACGATAGGCTGGCCCGTCGTGACCGCGCCGGTGAAGGCCAGCGCGGTGGCGGCGCCGAGCAATGCGCCGGAAAGTGCGCCACGGATCAGGAGGTCGCGAGGAGCGAGCGCCAGCTTCTTGATGCTGGAATCAATCATCGCCGCCACGACGTCGGCAGGTTTGGTGTAATCCATTTCGAAGCTCCAGCTGCCACGCGCTCGCGTGGTCACAACGAGGAAAAGGGATGTGCAGTCGCCCGCAACTTTGCGAGCGATCCGATCAGCCTCATTGCTGCGGAAATCCATCGTGGATATGGGCCAGCGGGCATCAACGGCGGCTGGCTTGAGTATCCCTATTCAAAACATGTGCCAGCGCAGGACGACCTAAAAAGCTGCGTATTCCCAATATGTTGGTATTTTTGCAGCGCATTAAATGGATTTGCATTCATGCCTTTTCAAAAGGCATGAGCACAAATAATAAGCTTCGAATCGATGTGCTTAATGCTTAATCAGAGGCTTCAGGCCCGCTCATCGAGTCTGGCGAGGGACGGCAAACGAGCCCAGGTAACCGGCAACGTCCGCAGGGTCGAAGACGGGGCCAGCGAACGCACCGAATGGACCGGGAGAGCTCGCGGCGGCAGCGCCACCCCGCCCCAAGGCCGCGTCGTAGAGGTCCGGGCGGAACACGGCCATGGCCGTCTTCAGCGCCTCCGCGCTCATGGAAGTCTGGCCCCAGCGGACCATTTGCGCGTAGAGCCATGCCGCCTGCACCGGCTCCGGCCGTGCCGCCCCTTCCCGGCCGACCAGAAGATAGCGGCCGCTTTCGCGGATGGTGCCGTCCGGCGAAATCTTCAAGCGTCCGTCGAGCGTGCGCTGGATGACTTCGGCGTCGACGCCGATCCGTTCGGGCTGCGCCAGGATACGCGCGGTCTCGGCGCGGTTGTGCTCGACGAAATCAGCGCCTCGCTCCGCCGCTCGCACCAGCGCGGCGACGGTGTCCGGATGACGCTCCGCCCAGCTCTGCCGCACGGCGAGCACCTTCTCCGCCGCGCGCACCAGGATGTCGGCGACGAAATGCAGGATATGGCCGACGCCGCGATCGACTGCGATCGAGTTCCAGGGCGCGCCGACGCAGAACGCATCGATCTGCCCGCTCGCCAGCGTTTCCGCCATGAAGGGCGGCGGCAACACGACCATGCGAACGTCTTCATCGGGATCGACGCCGCCGGCCGCCATCCAGAACCGGAAGTGGTAGTTGTGGGTCGAGAACGGAAACGTCATCGCGAACGTCAACGGTTCGGCGCCGCTCTTGCGCCGCGATGCGACGACGCGCGCCAGCGCTTTGGCGGTTGCCATCGGGTCGAACCGGTCGCCGTCGAGTTCAGCCATGATCGCGGCGTGCAGCGCAGGCGATACCGTGATCGCGTTGCCGTTGATCCCGAGATTGAAGGGAGCTGCGATCGGCAGCTTCACATGCCCGATGCCGAGGCTCGAGGCGATCGCGACCGGCGCCAGAAGATGGGCGGCATCGAACATGCCTATGTTGAGCTTGTCGCGGATGTTCGACCACGACACTTCCCGGACCAGCGTGACATCAAGGCCTTCCGCGGCGGTAAATCCCTTGTCGACGGCTACGATGAGCGCGGCGGCATCGACCAGCGGAATGAATCCGACGTGAAGCTGGGCGGTCATTTCAAAAGCTCCGACGCGGTCAGGATGGATTGCGCGATTTCGCCGATCTTCTTCTTCTCGCGCATGGCAGTGGAGCGCATCAGCACATAGGCCTCCTCTTCGGTCAGGCCCTTGAGTTTCATCAGGATTCCCTTGGCGCGGTCGATCACCTTGCGCTCTTCCAGCGCGTTCTTGGTGCGGTCGAGTTCATCCTGGAGCTTGGCAAAGGCGTTGAAGCGCGACACGCAGAGATCGACGATCGACTTGATGCGTTCCTTCTTCAGGCCGTCGACGATATAGGCCGAGACGCCGGCATCGACGGAAGCCTGGATCGAGGCCGCATCGCTCTGGTCGACGAACATCGCAATCGGCCGCCGCACCGCGCGGCTGACCTGGAACATCTGTTCCAGGCTGTCGCGGCTCGGGTTCTCCAGGTCGATCACGATGATATCGGGGTCGAGCGCGTAGATGCGGGCGAGCAGGCTCTGCATCTCGCTGATATGGACGACCTCGGTAAAGCCCGCCTCCCGCAAACCTTCCTGCAGGATCGCGGCACGGATCGGGCTTTCGTCGACGATGACGATCTTGGGAGTAGTGTCGGCGCCCATCGCTCACTCAGGTAATCCGGCACGCATATCCATAGCACGTGAGCGGCCAGCTCAAAGTCTTGTATTTCTGGGCAAATAGGACTAGCTCACGGCCATCCATCACACAGTTTGAGAACATGTCAGAGGCGGCCGCGCCGAAAATCAGCTTTGTTTCGCTCGGATGCCCCAAGGCTTTGGTGGATTCCGAGCGCATCATCACGCGCCTGCGGGCCGAGGGCTATGAGCTCGCGCGCAAGCATGACGGCGCCGATATCGTCATCGTCAACACCTGCGGGTTCCTCGACAGCGCCAAGCAAGAATCGCTGTCAGCGATCGGCGATGCCATGGCCGAGAACGGCAAGGTTATCGTCACCGGCTGTATGGGCGCGGAGCCCGACCAGATTTCGTCCGCCTATCCGGGCGTGCTCTCGATCACGGGACCGCAGCAATATGAGAGCGTGCTGGATGCCGTGCATCGCGCGCTGCCGCCGGCGCATAATCCGCATCTCGACCTGGTGCCGCCGCAGGGCATCAAGCTGACGCCGCGGCATTACGCCTACCTGAAGATTTCCGAGGGCTGCAACAACCGCTGCAGCTTCTGCATCATCCCGAAACTGCGCGGCGACCTGGTGTCGCGTCCGGCGAACGACGTGCTGCGCGAGGCCGAGCGGCTGGTGAAAGCCGGCGTCAAGGAGCTGCTGGTCATTTCGCAGGACACCTCGGCCTATGGCGTCGACCTGAAATATGCCGAGAGCCCGTGGCAGGATCGCAGCGTTCGCGCCAGGTTTTTCGATCTCGCCAAGGAGCTCGGCGAACTCGATGCATGGGTCCGGCTGCAATATGTCTATCCCTACCCGCATGTCGACGAGGTCATTGGCCTGATGACCGAGGGCAAGATCCTGCCCTATCTCGACATCCCCTTTCAGCACGCCAGCCCCGACGTCTTGAAGGCGATGAAGCGGCCGGCCGCACAGGACAAAACGTTGGCTCGAATCGGAAAATGGCGGGAACAATGTCTGGACCTTGCCATCCGCTCGACCTTCATCGTCGGCTTCCCCGGCGAGACCGATGCCGATTTCGCCTATCTGTTGGATTGGCTCGATGAGGCCGAAATCGATCGCCTCGGCTGCTTCAAATATGAGCCGGTCGCGGGCGCTTCTTCCAATGCGCTTGAGGGAACCGTGCCCGGCGAAGTCAAGCAGCAGCGCTACAACGCACTGATGGCGCGGCAACAGAAGATTTCGGCACGGCGACTGAAGCGCAAGGTCGGCACGCGGCAACAAATCATCGTCGACGAAGTCGGTCCGACGGTCGCGAAAGGTCGGTCAAAGGCCGACGCGCCTGACATCGACGGCTCGGTCTACCTTTCCAGCCGTCGCCCGCTGAAAGTCGGCGAGATCGTCACCGCCAGGATCGAGCGCGCCGACGAATACGATCTGCACGGCAGCGTGGCGGGATTCTAGCGCGAACGAACCTTCCAAAGGTTAAGCGTCCGAAGCGCACTCTCCTTCGTCAGTGCCACATACTGGCGCCTGAGATGGGCCGCTTCGGTTTCCGCGGTAACGCCGGTCGAGAACCGGCAATCCAGGAGTGCGCGCACGGTCTCCCAATCGAGCCCGGCAACCCTGCAGGGAACGAGAATCCCGTCGCTGCGCAGGCTTTGCATCAACGGTCGCACGATCTCGATGCTCGATTTCGAGAGCTCGGCCAGCGCAGCAACGGTTTCTTCGTACCGTTTTTGCGCCGCGAAGCTCGACAGGGTCGCCGCGTTGAGCTTCCCCTCGCTCTTCAGATGCGCCACCAGCGCTTTCGCCACGGTGAAATCGCGCTCGCGCGACATCTCACGATCGACACCGCTCGAGGCCGCCGAGATTGCCGCGCGGATCTCCTCGAACAGATAGGACGGCGCGCGGGACAACAGCCGCTCCCTGACCGCTTCCGTCGCACTGCGCAGCAGCCGCGCGCGAAGGTCCGCCGGCATGTCGGCCCGCACACCCGTCGCGACCGCGAGCTCGGGATCGGATGCGGACTGCGCGATGAGCAAGGTAAAGCCGGCCGGGGAAACGCGTGCGCCGGGGTTGTTGACGAGGCGGCGACTAACGCTCGGTAAGCGGCGCGCCAGAAGGCTGTCGGTGACGACCTCCTTCAGCCACCAGCGGCCGGCAATCGCGAGCAGATGCTTCTCGCCCTTCACCCCCGCGATTTCGATCAGATCGTCTTCACTCAAGCGCGGCGATTCCGTCAGAACCGGTCCCGCGATCGCGATTTCCTCATGCCTGGCCAACCGTCGCATGAGCTTGGCCGGCGCCTGCGGCACGGGAGCCAGCTGGGTGCTTAATTCGGCAAGTGCAATGCGCGCGCTGACATCGGCGACGGCGCGCAGCTCGATGGTGTTGACCAGGCGCTCGAAGACGTCGCCGAACAGCTCGATCTGCTCGCTATTGTAGCTGCCGGCAGACAGCAGGAAGAGCGCCGTCACGCGCTCAACGGTCTCGGAGCATTTTCCGGCGGACCCAACGGCAATCGCCGCTTCGACCTCGTCGGCGATCGAGAAATCTGTATTCGACATCGCTCGTCCTGAGCGCCCCATCGGCTGTTCTGAGCCAGTCCGGTGAAGCTACGGATCATGCCTAAAATTTTCGTAAAATCGGCCCGGTTATGTTCATCTCGGAACAAAGTACCTTGACACCCCCAGCCTGGTCCTAGTATGAGCGCGCCCCATGATTTCGAACCGGACCAACCGCCGCGCTGCTTTCCGCCGTCGCTCCTGCGACGACGATGGGCTGCGCCATGTCCGACGACGACGCTGATTAACTAGATCAGCTTTGGTTTTCGAGAAGGCCGCGCCCGCAAAGCGCGGCCTTTTCGCGTTTCGGCCCCTCTCCCTCAAACCCAAACAGGAGTTCACCATGCTTAACGCTACCCATCCGTTCGACGCGCTGATGGACATCACGGCGCGCCCGCAAACCGTATTCGTCCGGGGCGAAGGCTCCTGGCTGTGGGACGATACGGGAAAGCGCTATCTCGACTTCATCCAGGGCTGGGCGGTGAATTGCCTCGGCCACGCGCCGTCATGCGTCGCGGAAGCGGTCGCAGAGCAAGCCAAGCTGCTGATCACGCCAAGCCCCGCCTACTACAACGCGGCCAGCCTCAAGCTCGCCAAGGCGCTGGTCGATCTGAGCTGCTTCGATCAGGTGTTCTTTGCCAATTCGGGCGCAGAAGCCAATGAGGGCGCGATCAAGCTTGCGCGCAAGTTTGGCGCCAAGCACAAGGGCGGAGCGTTCGAGATCATCACCTTCGAAGGCGGCTTTCATGGCCGCACGCTCGCGACCATGTCGGCCTCGGGCAAGCAAGCCTTCGAGCCGCTGTTCGAACCGAAGGTCGCTGGCTTCAAGAAAGCGAGACTGAACGACCTCGCCTCGGTGAAGGCGCTCATCAACGACAACACCGTTGCCGTCATGCTGGAGCCGATCCAGGGCGAAGCCGGCGTGTGGCCGGCGACCGACCAATTCATCCAGGAATTGCGCGCGCTCACGCACGAGCACGGCCTGCTGCTCATCTTTGACGAGATCCAGACCGGCATGGGCCGAACCGGAAAGCTTTTCCACTACGAGCACACCAGCATCACGCCCGACATCATGACGCTCGGCAAAGGCATCGGTGGCGGCGTGCCGCTGGCGGCGCTGCTGGCGACCGAGCACGCCTCGTGCTTCGAGCACGGCGACCAGGGCGGCACGTTCAATGGCAATCCCCTGATGTGCGCAGCGGGGTTTGCGGTGCTGGAAGAGATCAGCAAGCCGGAGTTCCTGAAGGCGGCAACGGAAACCGGGCTTCATCTCGAAAGCGAGCTGCAAAAACTCTCCGCGCGGCACGGGCTCGGTGAGGTTCGGGGCCGTGGCCTCTTGCTCGCGCTCGACCTGA
The DNA here is from genome assembly GCA_035487555.1 of Bradyrhizobium sp. Classification (GTDB taxonomy): domain Bacteria; phylum Pseudomonadota; class Alphaproteobacteria; order Rhizobiales; family Xanthobacteraceae; genus Bradyrhizobium. Next base: position 15,126 of record DATHMA010000047.1, read on the forward strand.
AACTGCCGATTGGTGCGGCGATCGTCGCACAGGCTCTCGAGGCGGGCCTGCTCCTGAACTCGCCTCAGCCCGACGCGCTGCGCTTCATGCCCGCGCTCAATGTGACGCGGGAGGAGATCGCGGAGATGATCGAGGGGCTCGACCAGATCCTGGTCGCGGTCGGCGCGGCGCGACGGGTGGCTTGAATTTGCGCGTCATTCCGGGTCCGGTGCTGACGCACCAGCCCGGAATGACGTGATCACAGCTAAGGCTTCAAGATCGATGCACCCGTGGTGCTGCGGCTTTCCAGGTCGATATGCGCCTTGCCGGCATCCTTCAGCGCATAGGCATGGTTGATCGGCACATGCAGCTTGCCTGAGATGACGGCGGCGAACAGCGTGTCGGCGCCTTCGAGCAGCTCCTTGCGTGTGCCGATGTAGTCGTTGAGCTTGGGCCGGGTCGCAAACAGCGAGCCGTGATTGTTGAGCTCGGCGATGGCAAACGGCGGCACCGGGCCTGAGGCGTTGCCGAAGCTGACGAACAGCCCGCGCGGCTTCAGGCAGGAGAGCGAGCCCGGGAATGTCGACTTGCCGACGCCGTCATAGACGACGTCGCAAAGCTCGTTGCGGCTGATCTGCTTGACGCGATCGACGAAGTTCTCCTCGCTGTAGTTGATCACGTGATCGCAACCGTTGGCGAGTGCGAGATCGGCCTTCGCTTTCGAGCCGACGGTGCCGATGACGTGGGCGCCGAGCGCGCTCGCCCATTGGCAGGCCAGCAGGCCGATACCACCGGCGGCGGCGTGGATCAGCACGCGATGGTGCGGCTCGATCTTGAAGGTCTTGTGCAGGAGATACCAGACCGTCAGGCCCTTGAGCATCAGGACGGCAGCCTGCTCATAGGTGATGTGGTCGGGCAGCTTGACGAGCTTCTCCCAAGGGATATTGCGCTCGGTCGCGTAGGCGCCGAGGTTGTGGTAGTAGGCGACGCGATCGCCGGGATGGAAGTTGGTCACGCCCGGCCCGACCGAGATCACCTCGCCCGCCGCCTCATTGCCGGCGATGAACGGCAGGCCCGGCGCCTTGTAGAGGCCAGTGCGGTAATAGACATCGATGAAATTTAAGCCGACGGCGTGCTGGCGGATGTGGACTTCGCCGGGTCCCGGCGCGGCGAGGTCGATGGGCTCGTACACCAGGGCTTCCGGTCCTCCCACCTTGTGCACGCGCACAGCCTTGGTCATCTCGCCTCTCCTCGGCAAATCATTGCATGGCACGCGAAACCAAGGCCATTGAGGCCTTGTTGTCAACTCGACGCCCGCTGGCAGGCTTAACCGGACGGCTTCTGGCGGTTGCGCTTGGCGAGCACGTTGAAGAACTCCACCGCCGCCGAGAACGCGATCGCGAAATAGATGTAGCCGCGGGGAATGTGGAACTCGAAACCGTCAGCGACCAGCGCGACGCCGATCAGCACCAGGAAGGCCAGCGCCAGCATCTTGGTGGTCGGATGCTCAGCGACAAAACGTGCCACCGGCCCCGACGACGCATACATGACGAAACACGCGATCACGACGGCGGCGATCATGATGGCGAGCTCCTGCGCCATGCCGATCGCGGTGATGATGGAATCGAGCGAGAACACGACGTCGATGACGATGATCTGGGCGATCACCCAGAGAAAGGCGCTGGCAGCAGCTTTTCGTTCGCCGGGCTCCTCGCCTTCGACCTCGCCGTGAATTTCGTGCGTCGCCTTGGCGATCAGGAATAGCCCGCCGCCGATCAGGATGATGTCACGCCACGAGAAGGACTTGTCGTGGAGGGTGAAGACGGAGGCCGTCAATCCGATCAGCCAGACCAGCAGGCTCAAGAGCACGATGCGGAAGATGAGCGCCAGCGCCAGCCCGATCCGGCGGGCGCGCGTCGCCTGCGGCTCGGGAATGCGCGAGACGATGACCGACAGAAAGATGACGTTGTCGATGCCGAGCACGATCTCAAGCGCAGTCAGCGTCAACAGCGCAGCCCACGCTTCCGGGCTGGTCAGAAGCTCGATCATGATCCGGGCAACCCGAGCAGCCGGATCACTCCGTCGCTTGCCACGACATAGACGGCGATCAGACAGAGCGCGGCCGTGACGGGCCATGCGACCTCGAAACCGCAGATCAGCACATAAAGCCCGAGCACGGCCCATGCCGCCATCAGCGTCAGTGTCAGCCAGCGGAACCGCTGCACGCGGACCGGATGCAGAACGTAGAACGGCAGGAATGTCGCCACGATCAGGGTCGCAATCGCAAGGCTCGACAACACCGGCGGCCAGTGCAGCAGGAAGAGATAGAAAGCGGCAGCGTTCCAGAGCCCCGGAAAGCCGCGGAAATGATTGTCGTCGCGTTTCATGCGCCGATCGGCAAAATAAAGCGCACCCGAGATCACGACGCCGATGCCGAGCAGCGGCGCTGCAATCGGCAAGAGCAGCCCGCTTGCGGTGATCGCATAGGCCGGCACGAACACATAGGCGACGAAATCGACCACGAGGTCGAGGGTGTCGCCGGACCAGTTCGGCTGCAGCCGCACGACGTCGAGCCGCCGCGCCATCGGGCCGTCGGCGGCGTCGACGATGAGCGCGGCGCCAAGCCAGGCGAACATCGCGGCCCAGTGCTCGCGCACGGCCTCGAGCAGCGCGAGCAAAGCAAGGCCGGCGCCAAGCGCCGTGAAGATATGCACGCCGAAGGCGGCGGCGCGCCTCAAGGGCGGCGCAAGCGGCGTTTGGGACTGGTCGGCCTGTTCCATCGGTGGCGCAGTGCTAACAGGAATCGGCTTGATTTGTATATGCGCCGTTGCGGCCTTCCGCCGCGCGCCACGATGCTTGAGGCTTGAAAATGCCTCCAGGAAGCGTCAGATGTGCCTGACATGAGCGATGGATCGATCTTTTATGACATTGTCGTCGTGGGTGGCGGTCCCGCCGGACTGTCGGCCGCGATCGCGATTGCGCAAACCGGCGCGAACACCACGCTGATAGCGCGCCGTGCGCCCTATGCCGACAACCGCACCACGGCCTTGCTCGGCAGCTCCGTCGATTTCCTGGACCAGCTGGCGGTCTGGCCGCGCTGCCGTGATAAGGCCGCGGCGCTGGAGACGATGCGCCTTGTCGATGACACCGGCCGCCTCATCCGCGCGCCCGAAGTACGCTTTTCCTGTGTGGAGATCGGCCTCGAGGCCTTTGGCTACAACATCCAGAACCGATCGCTTGTGGCAGCGCTTGAGGAGCGCGCGGCGGAACTGCCGAACCTGACGCGGCTCGACGACGAAGCCGAAACCGTCACCCCCGAAGATACCGCGGTCTCAATCCGCTCCGCCAAGGGAACAGCGCTTTCTGCGCGCCTGGTCATTGGCGCCGACGGGCGGCACTCGCTCTGTCGCGAGGCCGCCGGCATCGAAGTGACAAGCCGCGACCTCAAGCAGTCCGCCCTCACCTTCAATATCAGCCATTCCCGGCCGCACCGGAATATCTCGACCGAATTTCATACGCCCGAAGGCCCTTGCGTGTTCGTGCCGCTACCTGGCGAACGCTCTAGCGTGGTCTGGGTCGCCTCGCCGAGCGAAGCCGAGCGTCTGATCGCGCTCAGCGACGCCGAGTTGTCGGAAGCCGCCGAAAAACAGTCACATTCTATTCTCGGGCGCGTGAGCGTCGAGGCCGGACGCAATTTGTTTCCGCTGGCGATCGAACGGCCGAGGCAGTTCGCGAAAAACCGCGTGGTGCTGGTCGGCGAAGCCGCCCATGTCATTCCGCCGATCGGCGCCCAGGGCCTCAATCTCGGACTGCGCGACGCCGCCGACATCGCCGAGATCGTAGGCCAGGCGATTTCCGCCGGCGAAGATCCCGGCGCAGGCAAGGCCGTGACCCGTTACGATTTCAAGCGCCGCACCGATGTGCTGAGCCGGACCTTCGCAATCGATATGGCCAACCGTTCGCTGCTTAGCGATCTCTTGCCCGTGCAATCCTTGCGCGCAGCGGGAATGCATCTGCTCGGCTCGTTCGCCCCGCTGCGGCGCATGGCGATGCAAGAGGGACTAGCACCATCCTGGCGCGCCAACCGTCGCGCCTAGGGAAATACGAGCCTTCCGGTCTGCAGCATCCACATCACGCTGGTCAGCGTGACCACGGAGGCGAACGTTCCGATCAGCACGGCGACCGATGCCGGCTCGATCCAGGTCTCGTTCTGCCGGGCGATCACGAACACGTTCAACGCCGGCGGTAGCGAGGCCATCAGCACGGCGGTCGCGGCCCAGGGCTGCGCGAACGGCCCAAACAGCCACATCAGGCCGAGCGCGGCGAGCGGATGGATCAGGAGCTTGACCGCGATCACGCCGGGCACCTCCCACGGCACGCGTTTGAACGGTCGCAGCGCCACCGTCACGCCGAGCACGAACAGGGCGGTCGGCGCCGCGGCGTTCTGCAAAAACAACAGCGTGTTGTCGATGGCAGCCGGCAGATGAATATGCAGCGCCGCGGCGAGCGCTCCGGCACAGGCTGACATGATCAGCGGATTGAGCGCGATCTGACGCAGCACGACGCCGAGCGCATGCAGAAGCGATGGATGATCGCGATCGCTGAGTTCGATCAGGAGCGGCACCGCCGTGAACAGGAGGATACTGTCGCAGCAGAAGATCAGCGCGGTCGGCGCGGCCGCTTTTGCCCCCAGCACGGCGAGCGCAAGCCCCGGTCCCATATAACCGATATTGCCGTAAGCGCCGGAGAGACCGGCAAGCGTGGTTTCGCGCAGCGACAGGCGGCCTGCAAAACGGCCAACCGCCATGGCCGCAACAAAGGCGCTGATGGTCCCGAGCGTCGTCGCAATCAAAAATGGCGGGTTGTTCAGCTCCGCAAACGGCGTCTTCGACATGATGACGAACAACAGTGCCGGCAGCGACACATAGAGCAGGAAGAAGTTCATCCAGGCGAGGCCGGCTTCCGGCAAGCCCTTCGCCTTGCCGCAGGCGAAGCCGATGAAAATCAAGCCGAAATACGGCACGGCGAGATTAAGAATATCGATCATTTCAAGGGAGGGTTTGGCTGCTTCGGCAGTCTTGACATGGGAGGATAAGGTTAATTCATCAGGTCGGGCACTAGCATCAGCCGGCTCGATGGTCTATCGACAAAGACATGATCAAAGCGCGAACCGCCAAGTTCCAGATCGGGCAGATTGTGCGCCACCGGGTGTTCTCGTTCCGGGGTGTGATTTTCGATATCGACCCCGAATTCAACAACACCGAGGAATGGTGGTTGTCGATCCCGGAAGACATGCGTCCGCACAAGGATCAGCCGTTCTACCATCTGCTCGCAGAAAATTCTGAGTCCGAATACGTCGCCTACGTCTCGGAGCAGAACCTGCTGCCCGACGATTCCGGCGAGCCGATCCGCCATTCCCAGGTCGCAGAGATCTTCGTGAAGGACAAATCGGGCGGCTATCGCCCGCGCAATCCGTCGCTGAACTAGCACGGGCTGCAAACACAACCGGCCAACAAAAAAGGCGCTCTTTCGAGCGCCTTTTTGCTGTTCGGGTGAGCCTTACTTCGCGGCCGGATTGGCAGCGGCGGCACCGGGATTGGCTTGCTCGAGCTTCTTGCGCTGCTCCTCGGCGCGCTTCTGCAACTCTTCCTGCAGCTTCTTCTGGGTTTCCTCGAACTGCTTCGGATCGGTCGGCGGACCGTCATAGGCCTTGGCGAATTCGCCGAGCGGCAGCGGCAGGGTCAGCGGCGCGCCGTTGGCGTTGATCGCCTGCACCACGAGGTTCTGGCCCTTCTTCATGCTGGCGAGCAGCTCCGGCGTCGCCTCGTAGTCGGACATACAGCCATTCTGGAAGCAGATCACATAGGGCGACTGCAGCGGCGCGTTGTTATCGACGATGATGCGGGTTCCATGCACCAGTTGCATGCCGAGCGGCAGCGTCACGCGCAGGATCTTCTTCGGCTCACCCTCGGGCTCGATGATGACGGCGGCGATCACGGGCTGGCCGGACTCGATGCGGCCGTCCTTGCCGGTGAAGCATACCTGCTTGGCGTTGGCGTCCTGGCCCTTCAGGCAGAACTTGGTCCACGGCGCATAGATCAGCTGGATCTGCTGGTCCTGCGGCTGCGCGGCGCCACCCTGCGCAGGCGCCTGGGCCTGGGCTGCGGGAGCCCCTTGGGCGGGCGCCGGCGCCTGGGCAGCCGGAGGCGCGGCCGGGGCCGCTTTCGGTGCAGCCTTGGGAGCGGCAGCCTTCTTGGGCGCAGCCGGCGCGCCAGGTGCGGGGGCCGGAGCCTGAGCATGGGCATCAAAGGCGAACGGCACGGCCAGCGCGGTTGCCGCCAACAGAGCGAGAAGTCGCCCACGCGGCCCGACCGACGTGGCCAAGATACGGAAAATCATTGCAGAAAGCCCTTTCTGAACGGGAACGCCCGAAACACACGGTGACGCCCACACCAAGCCGTTTCGCGCGGCTATCTCCTAGTCAATTGAGGCGGATAAGTGACAGTTGGTGCCCCCTGCCTCAACCGCCCGCTTTCATACAGGGGCGGACGGAAAGATCAATGCCGACCGAGGGCTTTGGTCCAAGTAATAAGCTGCGCAAATCCGCCATATGCAGGCCTGCGTGCTAAAACCCTGACGTGAGCCGTTCCGAATCAAATCCGCGCGCTTCCATGTTGGCTTCTGGGCGCATAGGTCGCTTCGCCGTCATCTGTTCGGCGGTTGCGCTGTCGCTTCCGGCAACGTTCGGCTGTCGCGCCGCGCGGGCGGAAGAGAGCCACGCGATCGCCATGCATGGCAGCCCGGCGGTGCCGGCTGATTTCACCCACCTGCCCTACTTTAATCCTGATGCACCCAAGGGCGGCCGGCTGGTCTGGGGCCTGCTCGGCACCTTCGACAGCCTCAATCCGATGATCGTCAAGGGCATCCCGGTTCAGCAAGTCAGGAGCTACGGCTTCGAGCGCGGCTACACGATCGAAAGTCTGATGGCGCGCGGCGAGAACGAGCCGTTCACGCTCTACGGACTTCTGGCCAAGACCGTCGAAACCGATGACAGCAGGGATTTCGTCACCTTCCATCTCGATCCGCGCGCACGCTTTTCGGACGGCACGCCGGTGCTCGCCGAAGACGTATTGTTTTCCTGGGAGCTGCTGCGCGACCACGGCCGGCCCAACCATCGCCAGTATTATTCCAAGGTCGCCAAGGCCGAGGCGCTCGATCGCCTAACCGCGCGTTTCGACCTCACCGGCGCCAATGACCGTGAGCTACCGCTGATCCTTGGCCTGATGCCGGTGCTGCCGAAACACGCCGTCGATGTCGCGACGTTCGAGGAGACCTCACTCACGCCGATCATGGGATCGGGCCCCTATCGCGTCACGGCGGTCAAACCCGGCGCCAGCGTGACCTTCACGCGTAATCCCGACTATTGGGGCCGCGACCTGCCGATCAACCGCGGTCTGTTCAATTTCGACGAGATCAGGTTCGACTATTTTCGCGAGGCCAATGGCTATTTCGAAGCCTTCAAGCGCGGCCTCTATGACTATCGCGTCGAGATCGAGCCGCTGCGCTGGCATGAGGGCTATGATTTCCCTGCCGTGAAGAACGGCGAGGTGATCCGTGAAACCCTGAAGACCGGCCTGCCGCAGCTGTCGGAATTTCTGGTGTTCAATACCCGCCGTCCCGTCTTCTCCGACATCCGTGTCCGCCGCGCATTGACGCTGCTGTTCGATTTCGAGTGGATCAACCACAACTTCTTCTTCGGTCTTTACAACCGTAGCGGCGGCTTCTTCGCCGGCTCCGAGCTGTCGGCGTATGGCCGCGCTGCCGACGAGCGCGAACAGAGGCTCCTGGAGCCGTTCGCCGCCAGCATCGCGCCCGACATCATGGACGGCAGCTATCGGCTACCTGTTACGGACGGCTCTGGCCGCGACCGCATCACGCTGCGCGCCGCGCTGTCGCTGCTTAAGGAGGCCGGCTACGACCTCGACGGCAATGTGCTGCGTCAGCTCTCCACTCGCGCTCCGTTGGCCTTCGAGATCATGGTCACGAGCCGCGACGAGGAGCGGATTGCGCTGAATTTCGTCGACAATCTCAAGCGTGCCGGCATCCAGGCGACGGTTCGCGCGGTCGATCCCGTGCAATTCGACCAGCGGCGGCTGGGATATGAATTCGACATGATCCCGAACCGCTGGGACCAGTCGCTGTCGCCGGGCAACGAGCAATCCTTCTACTTCGGCAGCCACGCCGCCGACATCCAGGGCACCCGCAATTACATGGGAGCCAAGGACCCCGCCATCGACGCGATGATCGCGGCACTGCTGGCCGCCAGGGACCACCCCTCCTTCGTTTCGTCGGTGCGGGCGCTCGACCGCGCTCTGATGTCCGGTTTCTACGCAATTCCCGTGTTTAATCTCGGCGACCAATGGATTGCCCGATGGAATCGGATAGAACGGCCTTCGGAAACCGCGCTGGTTGGCTATTTGCCGGAGAGCTGGTGGCGGAAACCGGGCGCGACAGGGAATGAATCGGGGCAGACGCCGGAACGGGGTATGAGGTGAGCCAGCCCAACACATCGCCGACGCTTGATGCGCTGTTTCAGCGAGTTCTGGCCCGCAAGCCGGATGTGTTGGCCCTTGTCGATCCCGACAACAAGCTACGCGTGACCGGCCAGGCTCCCAAGCGGCTGACCTTTGCGGAAGCCGACCGCGCGATTTCGGCGCTGGCAGCGCATTTCGTCGACTCCGGCCTTCCCGCCCATTCCGTGATCGCGGTGCAACTGCCGAACACGGTCGAATTCACGCTCACCGTGCTGGCGGCACATCGCGCCGGTCTCGTGGTCGCTCTGTTTCCGCTCTTATGGCGGCAGGCGGAACTCGTGGCCGCGCTCAACCGCACCAGCGCGCGGGCGATCGTGGCGTCGTCGAAGGTCGATGGGATCAGCCATGCGGACCTCGCGATGAACGCCGCCGCCGAGGCATTTTCGATCCGCCATGTGTTCGGCTTCGGCAGCGACCTGCCGGAGGGCATGGACTCACTCGACCTGGCGATCGAACGGCCTTCGAGCACGGTGCGGGGGGTGATCCAGGACGGCCGCAAGGCTGCGATCATCTCCTTCGACGTCACCGGCGACGGCTTTCGCGCCGTACCGCGAACGCATCTCAGCCTGATCGCGGGCGGGCTCGCGCTGTCGCTGGAGAGCGACGTCGAGCAAGGCGCAACCATCATGGGCGCCTTTGCGCCGTCCTCCTTTGCGGGCCTCGCATCCTCGATCGTGGTGTGGCTGCTTTCGGGTGGAACGCTCGCCTTGCACCATCCCTTCGACAGCGATGTGCTGGAGCAGCAGATCGATGAGCTCGGCTGCGACACGCTGATCGCGCCGGCGCCGCTGGCGCTGCGGCTCGACGAGCGCGATCTCGCGGCGCGGATGCCGAGCCTGCGCAACATCATCGGCCTATGGCGCGCGCCCGAGCAGGTGGCATCGAGCCCGCTCTGGACGACCCGGCAAGCGTCGCTGACCGACGCCTATCTGTTCGGGGAAGCCGGCCTCTTCGGCGCCCGGCGTACCGCCGAGGACGGCTCACCCGCGCTGTTGAAGCCTGGGCCGCACGGTGCGCCGCGCGAGCTGCCGGGCTCCTCTATCGCCGGCGAGATCCTGCTGACGCCGAAAGGCACGCTCGGCCTGCGCGGCCCCATGGTCGCAATCTCGGCCTATGCGCCCCCACCGCCGCCCAGCGACTCCCTGATCGCGCAGCCGCCCCGCGACTACGTCGATACTGAATATGCCGCCCGGCTCGACCGCGCGACAGGCACGATCGCGATCACGGCGCCGCCCTCGGGTGTCATGGCGGTCGGCGGTTATCGCTTCCTCGCTTCCGACTTGCAGGAATGGGGCCGCCGCCTCGGCCAGGGCGCGCTGCTCACCGCGCTGCCGGATCGCCTCAGCGGCCACCGCCTCGCAGGGCGCGCCCAGGACAACGCCCGCGCCCGAGAAGCATTGTTAGAACTTGGCCTCAACCCCTTGATGGTAGAGGCCTTTCGGGATCGCTCCAGCGCTGTCTGACGCATCAATGGCGATCTCGTTCATGGCACATTAATCGGGCCCACTTTAAATTCTTCAACTCCGTCGCATCACCGGATCAGAGTTGAAGAATGTCCCAGCAAGGCCCGCTCCTTCTTGTCTCCAACCACGGGCGGCCCGCCTTCGCCGCTGCGCTCGACGAAGCGCAGATGTTCCCACTGATCGAGACAAGCTTTGCCGACGCCGCGCGCGCGGTGGCGCAAGTGCAACCCTCGGCCGTGCTCGCCGACATGAGCGGCGCCGATCGCGTGCAATTTGCGGCGCTGGCCGCAGAGATCGATGCGCGCAAACCCTATCTCCCCCTGATCGCCGCCAATGGCGAAGGCGCGCTGCCCGAAAACGCCATTCCGTTCTTCGCGAGCGACGGCAAGTTCGAGCGCCTGCCTCTCCGCCTGCGCGCCGCGCTCCGCATCCGCGCGCTGCACATCACGGTGCTGCGCCGGCTCAGCGAGGAGCCGACCTCGCACCTGCCCGACACCGATCCGGCCAAGGACGCCACCGTGCTTCTGATCGGCCGCGGCGGCGCCTATCCCGCGCTCTCGGTAGCCTTGGGTGAACGCATGGGTGTGATCGGTGCCTTCAGCATCGAGGCTGCGGCCAACCACCTCAACACCCGCGACATCGACGGCATCGTGCTCGGCGAAGGTTTTTCGGCGCGCGTTGTCGACGCGTTTCTCACCGTGCTCGCGGAGGATGCCCGTTTCCGCAATCTGCCCGTCGTGCTCACCACCGACGACCTCGCGCCCGCTTACGCGATGCCGAACCTGGAAATCATCCGCGGCGAGCCTGCCGATATCGCCGCCAATGCGCTGCCCCTGATCCGCCAGCGCGCCTTCGAGGCCCAACTGGGCCGCACCCTGCGCGCGATTGATGCCGAGGGGCTTCTCGATCCTCACACCGGCCTGCTCGCCAAGTCAGCGTTCGACCGCGACTTCGCCAATGCCGTCACCCAGACGCTTGCCGACGGCGGCGGCCTGTCGGTCGCGCGCTTCGGCTTTGACCTCTCCAATTCGCGCGCGCAGCTCGACGGCGCGCGCATCATCAGCCGGCTGATGCGGCAGATGGATTTTGGCGCGGCGCAGGACGACGGTTCGGTCGTCGTCGTCTTCGCCGACACCGATTTGCGCGACGCGCACGGCATCGCGCGGCGGCTCTCGGCGGTGATGCGCCACACCGCCACCGACAAGCGCGGCACGCGGTCTGATCCTACCGTCACCGTTGCAGCGCTGATGTCGGGTGACTCCGCGACGTCGCTGCTGGCGCGGCTTTGCAACGACGCACAGCGCGCCGCGTCCTGACGCATTCCCAATCCTCCTCAGGAACATTCGTTCCGACGCGGCATTGACGAACGACAATGCTTCACTGGAGGACAAAATGAAGAAGATTGCACTGGTTGCCGCGTCGCTCGCGGTTCTCGCGAGCCCTGTCTTTGCCGAGAATGCCAAAACCAACACGACTGGTACCGCGCCGGCCGAGGCCAAGTACTCGAGCGTCGCCAAGGACGAGATGTTCTCGTCCAAGCTCAGGGGTCTCTCGGTCACCAACCAGAAGGACGAGACCATCGGCGAGATCACGGATCTTGCGATCAAGAACCATGAGGTCGACGCGCTGATCCTGTCGGTCGGCGGCTTCCTCGGCATGGGCGAGCATTACGTCGCGGTGTCTCCGTCGTCGGTCAACGTCCACTACGACCAGAAGAACGACAAGTGGCTGGCGTCGATGAGCACCACCAAGGAGGCGCTCAAGGCCGCGCCCGAGTTCAAATATCCTTCGAAGTAAGTCGTTCCATTCGACCGAAACGGCCGCCGGCAGCGACGCCGGCGGCTCGATCGTCACGCCGCCTTCTTGTTCTCGGCGAGATTGGCAAGCTGGCGCAGGATCTCCGTCGTCCCCGCGAGCCGTTCTTCCGGCGTCTCCCAATCCTGGAGGAACACGACCTTCATGTCGGGGCGCACCTTGGCGGCCTGGCCGTGCTGCTTGATGAAGAACACCAGCCGGTCGGGCTGCGCAAAGCTGTTGTCCCGGAAGGTGATGACCGCGCCCTTCGGCCCGGCATCGACTTTCTCGACGTTGGCGCGACGGCAATAGGCCTTGATCGCTGCGACCTTGAAGAGATAGCGCACCTCGTCCGGCAGCACGCCGAAACGATCACGCAATTCCGCGGCAAAGTTGTCGATCTCCGCATCGGTATCGAGATCGGCGAGCCGGCGATAAAGCGACAGCCGCACCGAGAGGTCGGCGACATAGTCTTCCGGGATCAGTACGGGCATGCCGATGGTGATCTGCGGCGACCAGCGGTCGGCGGCAGGCTCGGCAACGCCGGCCTTGAGGTTGACGATCGCCTCCTCCAGCATCGACTGGTACAGCTCGAAGCCGACCTCCTTGATGTGGCCGGACTGCTCCTCGCCCAACAGATTGCCGGCGCCGCGGATGTCGAGGTCGTGAGAAGCGAGCTGGAAGCCGGCCCCCAGCGTCTCCAGCGATTGCAGCACGGTGAGCCGCTTCTCGGCCTGCGCCGTGATCTTCTGCTGCGCCGGCAGCGTGAACAGCGCATAGGCGCGCAGCTTCGAGCGCCCGACGCGGCCGCGGAGCTGATAGAGCTGGGCGAGGCCGAACATGTCGGCGCGGTGCACGATCAACGTGTTGGCATTGGGGATGTCGAGGCCGGATTCGACGATCGTGGTCGAGAGCAGGATGTCGTATTTGCCGTCGTAGAACGCGGAGATGATGTCCTCGATCACGGTCGGCGGCATCTGGCCATGCGCGACCGCGACCTTCATCTCCGGCACGTTCTTGTCGAGGAAGTCTTTGACGCCTGGCAGATCCTCGATCCGCGGCACGACATAAAACGCCTGGCCGCCACGATAGCGCTCCCGCAAGAGCGCCTCCCGGATCATCAGGGGATCATGCGGCGCCACGAAGGTACGCACCGCGAGCCGGTCGACCGGGGGCGAAGCGATGATCGAAAGCTCGCGCACGCCGGTCAGCGCAAGCTGCAATGTGCGGGGGATCGGCGTGGCGCTCAGCGTCAGCACGTGCACTTCGGCGCGCAGCTGCTTCAGCCGTTCCTTGTGGCTGACACCGAAATGCTGCTCTTCGTCGACGATGATGAGGCCAAGGTCGCGGAACTTGATCGCCTTGCCGAGCAGCGCATGGGTGCCGACAACGATGTCGATCGAGCCGTCGGTAAGCCCCTTCTTGACCTGCGTCAGCTCCTTGCCCGTGACGAGGCGCGAGGCCTGCGCGACCTGGATCGGGAAACCCTTGAAGCGGTCCGAAAAGGTCCTGGTGTGCTGTCGCGCCAGCAGCGTGGTTGGCACCACGACCGCGACCTGCTTGCCGTCGAGCGCAACGGCAAACGCCGCGCGGAGCGCCACCTCGGTCTTGCCAAAGCCGACGTCGCCGCAGATGAGCCGGTCCATCGGGCGGCCCACCTCGAGGTCTTTCAGCGTCGACTGGATCGCAGTGAGCTGGTCCTCGGTTTCCTCATAGGGGAAGCGTGCACAGAACTCGTCATAGATGCCGGCCTGCACCGGCGTCTTCGGTGCCTCGTGCAGCATGCGCTCGGCGGCGATCTTGATCAGCTCGCCTGCAATCTCGCGGATGCGGTTCTTGAGTTTGGCCTTGCGTGTCTGCCAGCCCGTGCCGCCAAGCCGGTCGAGCTCGACGCCGGTCTGCTCGGAGCCGAAGCGCGACAGCAGCTCGATGTTCTCGACAGGCAGGAATAGTTTTGTTTCACCCGCATAATGCAGCTCGAGGCAGTCATGCGGCGCGCCGGAAACTTCGAGCGTCTGCAGGCCGATGAAGCGGCCAATTCCATGCTCGACATGGACGACGAGATCGCCCGAGGCGAGGCTCGTCACCTCCGAGATGAAGTTTTCGAGCTTGCGGTTGGCCTTGCGCGGCCGCACCAGGCGGTCGCCCAGGATGTCCTGCTCGCTGATAACAGCGATATCAGCGGTCTCGAAGCCGCTTTCCATGCCGAGCACGGCGAGCATCGCCTCGTTGCGCGGCGTCGCCTGCACCGTGCGCCAGGCATTGACGCTGGTAAGATTGACGAGCTTGTGGTCGTTCAGCATGCTGCGCATGCGGTCGCGCGAGCCTTCGCTCCAGAGCGCGACCACGACTTTCTTGCGCTGCGACTGCAGCGCATGGATGTGCGCGACCACGGCCTCGAACACGTTGACATTGCTGTCGTTGCGCTCCGGCGCAAAATTGCGGCCAGCTCGTGCGCCGGCGTCGAACACGTTGGCGTCCTCTGGCACGGCAAACGGCGTGAACCGCGCCAGCGCCCCCTCACCCAGCAGCTTCTTCCACTCGTCCTCGGCCAGGTAAAGCCGGTCCGGCGGCAAGGGCTTGTAGATCGCGCCGCCACCGGGATGATCCATCGCCTCGCGCCGCGCCTCGTAATAGTCCGCGATCTGCTTGAAGCGTTCGCGGGCGGCGTCCTCGCCCTGTGGCTCGATCGCAATCGGCGCATCGCCGAGATAGTCGAACAGCGTATCCATCCGCTCCTGGAACAGCGGCAGCCAATGTTCCATGCCAGGATGGCGGCGGCCTTCGGTGACGGCTTCATAAAGCTGGTCGTCGGGCGACGGCGCGCCGAATTCGGCGACGTAACCCATGCGGAAGCGGCGGATGGTCTCCGTGACGAGCTGGAATTCGGAGATCGGCACCAGATCGAGCGCGCGCATGTCGAGCAGCGTGCGCTGGGTCTCGGCATCGAAGGAGCGGATCGATTCCAGGCTATCGCCGAAGAAATCGAAGCGTACCGGCTGATCGAGGCCTGCCGGGAAGAGATCGAGGATGCCGCCGCGCACGGCATATTCACCGGGCTCGCGCACGGTCGAGGAGCGCGTGTAGCCGTTGTGCTCGAGCCAGGCGACGATGGAATCCATCGGCACGACATGGCCGGGCGCGACGGAAAGCGCTTGTGCGGCGACGACACCGCGCGCGGGCACGCGCTGGACGATGGCGTTGACTGTGGTCAGCACGATCAGCGGTTTGTCGCTGCCGGTCAGCCGCGCAAGCCGCGCCAGTGTGGTCAGGCGTTGCGCAAGAATCCCGCCATGCGGCGAGACGCGGTCATAGGGCTGGCAGTCCCAGGCCGGAAACTGCAGCACGGGCAGGTCGGGTGCGAAAAATTCGAGAGAACGCGCCAATTGCTGCATGCGCGGGCCGTCGCGACAGACCACGGCGAGGCTGATGGCCGGCTTCTTCGGCTTTGCTGCGATGGCGCGGGCGAGATCGGAGATGACAAGGCCCTCGGCACCCTCGGCGACATTGGCGAGGGTAAGCGCGCGGCCAGGTGCCAGCAGCTCCGCGGGCGATTTCACTTGCGGTTTCATGCGCCATGATCCGCGACGCGAAAGGACTTGATGCGCTCGAACAGCGGGTTGACATCTTCGGCCGGCAGCGGCCGGTGGTCGCCGATCACCGCGGCGTAAAAATCGGGATCCGGCACTTCCAGCAGCTGTTCGAGCTGCCCCAGCTCGTCGTCGCTGAGGCCAACGATTTCCGCATCCGCAAAGCGGCCGAGGATGAGGTCAAGCTCGCGGGTGCCGCGATGCCAGCAGCGAAACAACAGCCGCTTGCGGCGGTCATCGAGCCCGTGGCTCGATCGTGTCGATCCAGTCATTCCCAATTCCAGTCGAACGCCAAAAGCCCGGACGTGCCGGGCGGGCTGGATATAGCGATGCCAGGCGCCGATGTCAGCCCTCTTGACTGCGTAAGTTATCAACTGTGTCGTCATTGCCAGGCTTGACCCGCCTGCGCGGCCGAAGCCTTCTGTAGACGCCATTGTACTTCCCTTCGGCGCGGCGTAGGCCCGGCAATCCATCCTCCTTTGAAGATGGATGCGCGGGTCGAGCCCGCGCATGACGAACCGTGCTTAGCCCGATGCGCCCTGCTCTCCTCAATCCGCTGTTTGCGCCGGTCACGAGCCTTCCCGGTGTCGGGCCGAAGCAGGACAAGCTGCTGCGCTATCTGCTCAGCCGCGATGAGACGCCGCGGCTGGTCGACCTGCTGCTGCACTTGCCGAGCCAGGTGATCGACCGCCGGGCGCGGCCGAAAATCCGCGACGCCTCGCAGGGAACCGTGGTCACGCTGGAAGTGACCGTGGACCGGCATCGTCCGCCGCCGCCGCGCAACCGCCGGGCGCCCTATCTTGTCTATGCCAGTGACGACACCGGCGATGTCGTCCTGACCTATTTCCGCGCCCAACCCGGCTATGTCGAGAAGCTGCTGCCGGTCGGAGCCAAGCGCTACGTTTCCGGCACCTTGCAGATGTATGACGGCATTCCGCAGATGGTGCATCCCGATCGCGTGGTGGATGAAGCAGCCTTCGCGCAATTGTCGGGCATCGATCCCGTCTACCCCCTGACCGAGGGGCTGGCGCTCGGCTCGCTCAAGCGCGCGATTGCGCAGGCGCTGACGAAATTGCCCGACCTGCCGGAATGGATCAGCCCCGAGGTGATCCGCCGCTGCCACTTCCCGCCAATTCGGGAAGCTTTGAGCCGGGTACATCAGCCCGTCGAGCTGACCGATATCCTCCCCGACGGTCCGTTCTGGTCGCGGCTCGCGTTCGATGAACTGCTCGCCGGGCAATTGGCGCTGGCGCTGATCCGTGCCCAGTTGCGCCGGCCGGCCGGCAATCGCCACGCCGGCGACGGCCATTTGCGCAAGAAGATCATCGACGCGCTGCCTTATGCGCTGACGGCCTCGCAACGCCAGGCCGCGGCCGCCATCGCCGACGATTTGAAGCAGCCCGTGCGCATGCTGCGGTTGCTTCAGGGTGACGTCGGCTCCGGCAAGACCGTGGTGGCGCTGCTCGCGGCCGCCGCCGTCACCGAAGCCGGCAAGCAAGCCGCGCTGATGGCGCCAACCGAAATCCTCGCCCGCCAGCACATCAAGACCATCGCTCCGCTCGCCGAACACGCCGGCATGAAAGTCGCGATCCTCACCGGGCGCGAGAAAGGCAAGGAACGCCGCGAGTTGCTCGGAGAGCTCGAAGCCGGCGAAATCGACCTGCTGGTCGGCACCCACGCGCTGATCCAGGACGACGTCGTGTTCAAGGCGCTGGCGCTTGCTGTCGTCGACGAGCAGCACCGCTTCGGCGTCCGTGAGCGGCTGGCGCTGACCTCCAAGGGCGAGGCCGTCGACGTGCTGGTGCTCAGCGCGACGCCGATCCCGCGCACGCTGGTCCTGACCTATTTCGGCGATATGGACGTC
>DATHMA010000048.1:0-15887 GCA_035487555.1 Bradyrhizobium sp.
GCGGCCGGTCTGCAGCACATAGGCCTCGTGCGCGATTTCCAGCGCGAGGCTTGCATTCTGCTCGACCATGAAGATCGACACGCCCTCCTTGTTGACGGTGCGGATCAGCTCCAGCACGCGATCGACATAGAGCGGAGACAGACCCATGGTCGGCTCATCCATCACGATCAGCCGCGGCCGGCTCATCAGGGCGCGCGCCATCGCGACCATCTGCTGCTCGCCGCCCGAGAGCGAGCCGGCGCGTTGCGACAACCGCTGGCCGAGCTTGGGAAACAGCGCGAGCAGGCGTTCGAGATCGCGCGCGACTTCAGCGGAGTCATTGCGCACGAAGGCCCCCATCAGGATATTTTCGCGCACGCTCATATCCGCGAACAGCCGCCGCGCCTCCGGCACGGAGGCGATGCCACTGCGGACGATCTGCGGCGTGGTCAAGCCGAGCGTCGAGGCGCCGTCGAAGATCACCTCACCCGAGCGCGGCCGCACCAGACCCAGGATGATCTTCATCGTCGTCGACTTGCCGCTGGCGTTGCCGCCGAGGAGACAGACGATGTGGCCGCGCGGGACGCCGATCGAGAGATCGAAATGCACCTGTGCCTGGAGGTAGAACGTATTGATGTTCGACAGCCGCAAGATCGGTTCGGCGGAAAGCACAGGCTCGCTCATGCCGCCGGCTCCCGTTCATCGCTCGTCGCCGGCGACAGGCCGTGACCGAGATAGGCCTCGATGACCTTCCGATCGTTCCGCACCTCTTCGCCGGCCCCTTCGGCGATCTTCTTGCCTTCATCCATGACGACGACGCGGTCGGACAGGCGCATGACCATGTCGAGCTTGTGCTCGATCAAGAGGATCGTCAGCCCCTCGGCCTTGAGCTCAGATATCAGCGCCTGCATCTCGGCCGTTTCAGTCGGGTTCATGCCGGCGGTCGGCTCGTCGAGCAGCAACAGGCGCGGCTTGAGTGCGAGTGCGCGCGCGATTTCGACGCGGCGGCGATTGGCGTAGGAGAGGCTATAGGCCGGTTGGTCGATCCGCGGCAGCAGACGTTCGCCGAAGCGCGCGAGGATCGCCCTTACCTCCTCGCGCAACCGCTCCTCTTCGGCCTTGACCGAAGATGGCCGCAGCAGCGCCAAGCCGAGCTCGAGCAATGGCCCGATCAACGGCACGGCTGGTTTGACGGCCTTGAGCCGCGCATGCGCGCCGATCAGTACATTGTCCATCACGCTGAGATTGCCGAATACGCGCCCGAGCTGGAACGTCCGCGCGACGCCGTAGTTCGCCAGTTTCTCCGGCGCAAATCCCGTGATGACCTGCCCGCCGAGACGAACCTCGCCGCCATCCGGCCGGTCGAGCCCGGTCACGAGGTTGAACAGCGTGGTCTTGCCGGCACCGTTCGGGCCGATAATGCTGACGAGCTCGCCCTGGCCGAGGTCGAGATCGATGTGATCGACGGCGGTCAGTCCGCCAAACGTCCGCGTCACGCCGCGCAGGGACAGCAAGGGTGTTGTCCCCGTCATCAGATCGTTCCCAACAGGCCCTGCGGCCTGAACCGGACCAGCAGCAGCAGCACGATGCCATAAATCAGGATGCGATATTCGGCCGCGATCCGGAATGCTTCGGGCAGTCCGACCAGGGCCACCGAGCCCAGGATGGCGCCGGCGACATTGCCCAGTCCTCCCAGGATCACGACGGTCAGCGCCAGGATGGACTGCTGCGTGTTGAAGGTCTCGTGGTTGATGTAGGAATAAAGATGCGCCGCGATGCCGCCGCTAACGCCGGCCGCAAAGCCGCCGAAGATGAAGGCGAGCGCCTTGTAGCGGTTGAGGCCGAGGCCATAGGCGCGCGCGGCAACGTCGTCATCGCGGATGGCACGGAAGCTGCGGCCGAGATGCGAGGTGAGCAGCCTCGCCTGCAACAATGCCAGCAGAACCATCACCGCGAAGCTGAACCAGTAGACCGATGATGCGCTCGTCAGTTCATAGCCGAACAGCGACAGCGGCGGGATGCCGGAAAGCCCGATCGGCCCGTTGGTGACCGACTCCCAGTTCAGGATGACCAGCGACACGATCTCGCCAATAGCGAGCGTCGCGATCGAGACATAGTGCCCGCGCAGCCGGAACGAAGGCGAAATCAGCAGCGTGCCGAGTGCCGCGCTCATCAGCCCGCCGCAGATGATGGCGATACCGACTGGTACCGCCAAACGCAGCGACAGCAGCGCGGAGGTATAGGCGCCGATCGCAAGCAGCGCGGCGTGTCCGAGCGAGACCTGACCGACCGTGCCGGCGACCAAGGTCAGACTGAGCGCCAGCATGCCAAGGAGCCAGGCGTTGATCAGGGTTTGCAGCACGTAGGCCGAAACCGGAAGCAACGGCAGTAGCGCGAAGGCGCCGACCGCGATCGCCAGCGCCCAGCGCGGGAGACGGACCGGGCGGCTGGGAGCGATGAAGGTGCCAGTCAGCGGCTCCGGCGGCGCTTGCCTCGCACTCGCGAACAGGCCGTTTGGCCGCAACACCAGGACCACGATCAACAGCAGGAAGGCGAACAGGTTGCGGTAGCTAGTGCCGAAGGCCGCCACACCGTAACTCTCGACCAGCCCCAACAGCATGCTGCCGACCACGGCACCCGGCACATTGCCGGCGCCGCCGACCACCTCCGCGACCACGCCCTTGAGCGTCGCCTGCAGGCTCATCGCGGTGTCGATCTGGTTGTAATACATGCCGACCAGCATGCCGGAGACGCCGCCGAGCGCGGCGGCAATGCCGAATACGGTCTGGTTCACGCGGTTGACGTCGACGCCCATCTGCATCGCGGCGTCGCGATCCTGGGCCGTCGCTCGCACGGCCCAGCCGAGCTTGGTGTAGCGCAGGAATACGAACAGCAGCAGCGCGCTGGTGATGCCGACACCCGCAATCAGGAGATCAAGCGGACCGATGGTTCCGGTGCCGATCTGGAAGCGCACATCCGGCAACTGGCTCGGCAGCGCACGCGGGTTCGGCGAGAAGGTCAGCATCACGAGCTGATCGAGCACGAAGCTGATGCCGATCGTGGCGAGCAGCGGCGCGATGCGTACCGAGTTCTGCAAAGGCCGCAAGCCGAACCGCTCGATGATCAATCCAACCAGCGCCGCGACCGCTGCGACCAGGATCACGGTAACGACAAGCGGCGTGCGCAACTGCACCACCGCGACCCAGCCGACATAGGCGCCGACGAGATAGATCGAACCTTGCGCAAAGTTGATCAGCCGGCTGACGCCGAAGATCAGGGCAAGCCCGACGGCCACAAGCGCATAGACGTTGCCGACGATCAGTCCGTTGATCGTGTAGTCGAGCCAGGAGGACAATCTGCGTTCCTAATGAGAGAGGTCAGGTCGGCTTCCCGTCCCAGATCGCGAACTGGCCTTTGCGAACGACGAGCTCGGCATTCATCGCACCCTTCACACGGCGGGTCTCGACATCGAAGGTCACCGATCCGAAGATGACGCTCGGCACGTCCTTGACCTTCGCAAAGGCATCGCGGATGGCCTTGCGGTCGGTGCCGCCGATCCGGAGCGCCGCGGCCGCCACGTTCATGGCGTCATAGGAATAGGCGTTGAAGGCATCCGGCTCTACCCCGTTATATTTGGCCTTGAAGCTCGTGATGAACTTCTGGACCTCGGGTCGCGGATCCTCCGGAAAATACCGCGTGCCGATGTGGACGCCTTCCACTGAGTCTCCGCCAAGCTCCAGAAATTTGGGCGAATACACAGAGCTCGCCGCGCAGATCGTCTGCGTCAGACCGACCTGACGCGCCTGGCGCGCGATCAACGCGCCGTCGGAGTAATACGAGATCAGAACGAGGCCGTCCGGATTGGCGTCGCGAACACGCACCAGGGTGGAGCGGAAATCGCGCTCGTCGGCGATATATCCTTCGGTGACGACCACCTCGGCCCCATCATCCTTGGCGGCCTTGACGAAATAGTCGCGGCTGGTGCGTCCCCAATCGGTGTTTTGATGCAGCACGGCGAGCTTTTTCAAGCCGAGATGGCGCACGGCATACTGCGCGAGCAGCGGCTGCTCGTCGGCCTGGCTGACGGAAGTGCTCCACATGAAGTCACCGCCCTTGGTAAAGTCCGGATGCGAATTGGTGAAGCCGAACTGCACGAGCCCGCCCCGCTGATAGATCGGTGAGGCCGCCATCGACGCCGGGCTCGAGAAGTCGCCGAGCTCCATCACGATCTTCAGGTCCGAGACAAATTTCTGGGCGATCGCCACCGACTGGCGCGGATCGCTCTGACTATCCTCGAAGGTGTAGGCGAGCTTGCGGCCGTTGATGCCGCCAGCGGCGTGGATTTCGTCCAGCGCCAGATCAAAGCCCTGTTTCCATTGCGAGCCATATTGCGCATTCGGCCCGGTCAGGGGACCGCTGACGCCGAGCGTGATCGGCTCGGAGGAATCCGCGAAAGCGGCGCGCGATGCGCCAATCAACATGGCAGCAAGCGAGCCTTTGACCAGAGTGCGGCGATCCAAATTGCTCATACGCGGCTCCATCCATTCGTTTCGATAATCCAGTCTATTGGGTGGCAATTTCCATGCCACTGCTCACTTTCCGGCCAGCGTCGTTGGCTCTCCCAGCGACAGCATCAGCCGGTTCGCCCAGTTGAAGAATGCCGCGCTGTTGATGACATCGACGATCTCAGCGTCGTCGAGCCCCACCCGCCGCAGCTCCTCGATATGTTCCTCACCGAACGCGATCGGCGTCGAGGCCAGTGCAACCGACGCCTTGACGACAGCGTTCCAGCGCGCACCGAGATCGGCGCCGACGCCTTCGTTGAGCAATCGCTGCACGTCGTCGCGGCGCTTGGAATAGGTGGCGGCAAACCGCGAATGCACGGAGGCGCAATAGATGCAGCCGTTGTAGCGCGAGGTCGCAGCCGCCGCGAGTTCGCGTTCGGCCCGCGGCAAGCCGTCCGCAATATTGTAGAAGATGTCCTTGTCGGTCTTGGTCCTTGCTTCCAGAACCTCGGGATCGCGCACCAGGAGACGGAAGTAATCGGACTTGGCGCGGGCCTTATCGACCAGGCCGGCAAAATGCCGCTCGGTCAGCTCAGCCTCGGGAAACGGCTCGAGCCAGGGCAGCCAGCCCAATTCGTCCTGGGTGAAGACGACGGGCTCATTCTCGTTGTCGTGGACGATGACTGAATCACTCATGGTCCTTAGCTCCTAGCTGGCCTTTGCCGCCGCGCCCTGCCCGAGCGAGGCACCGAGCGCTCGCAGGCCCACGACGGAGCGCACCTGAAACGACAGGAACGCGACGAGCTGTGACAGAGTGACGATCGCATTGGTCGACCAGCCGGCGTCGAGCAGCGCCTGCATCGCCGCTGGCGCCGCGTCACGCGGACGGAACACGAGCAAATGAGCGTGCTCCAGCGCGGCTGCGAGCTTTCCCCCGAGGATCGTCTTGCGATCGGTGGCCACATGATAGATCAAACCGGAGGTATCCTCGACCGAGAGCGGCCCAGCGGGGAACGCGCCGTACGGCCCTTTGGTCTTCCCCCGCTCGATTTCGGCCTTGAGTGCTGCGACCAATTCCGAACGGTCGGCGAGCTTGGCGAGATAGAACGCCGCGACCGTCGGCTCCTCATGCACGCCGGCGACAAAGGCCGCGACCGCATGGCGTTCGTAGGCTGCGACATCGCCGAAATCAGCCGGCTCGAACAAGGTGAGATAGCTCTTCTGCGCGTTTTCGCGGGCCTGCAGGCGCCGTGCGCGGATGGCGTCGAGGCTCGATCCCGGCGCGACGCCGGCGAGATGATCGATGATGTCTTTGGACTCTGTACTCATCATTTCTGTTCTTTCAAACCAACGCCACATCGGCCGTCGCCGTCTTTGTCCAGCCCAATGCCGGCGCCACTTTCTCAGCGACCAGCTCGATCGATCGCAGGACATATGCCGGCGGCGGATCGACCGAATGCACCTGGAAGACCAGATCAGTCACCCGTTCGAGCGTGGTATCGGAGCGGAGCGAGGCGATGACGTCCTCAGGCGTCCCGACATGGGTGTCGAACGCCTTGATCATCTCGGCCGTCGTCTCTCCAGGCGGCAAGTGGCCGCCGGCCATGAAATTTGGCAGCGCACGCCGCAGTCCGATGCCGGCCAGACGCAGCGCCTGTTCGCGATCATCTGCCGCAAAGATGCTGCGCGAGGCCATGATCCGCGGTTCGCACCCCGGCGGCAACGCCGCGAGATAGGCGTCGATGATGGGATGCTGAATCTCGGCCAGGGTCGCATGCGGCGCGTCCTTTGAGCGCGGCTGGGTCCGGGACAGCAGCAAGCCGTCGCCGGCCTTGCCGGCTCTCGCTCCGCCGGCGACCGAAAACGTCGCCTGCCAGATGCGGTCGCATAGTTGCGGACGGGTCGGATAGAGCGTGTCGCCGCCGGCGAGTTGCTTGCCGGCCAGCGCATTCCGGACGATGTCAAGATTGCGCGCGAAGATCTCGTTGCGCTCGGCGCTATCGAGCCCGAAGGCCGCAAAGGCGGAAGGATTTCCGCCGGTGCCGACGCCGAGCTCGAACCGCGCGTTCGACATCAGGTCAAGAACGGCCGCGTCTTCCGCCACCCGCACCGGATTCTCCAGCGGCAGCGTAACGATGCCGGTGCCGAAACGGATGCGCGAGGTCTGCGCGGCGATGAAACCGAGAAAGGCAAAGGGCGCCGGCAGCCCGCCTTCCCGCTCATGGAAATGGTGCTGCGCGATCCATGCGGAATCGAGGCCAGATTTCTCCGCCTGCCTGATCTGCTCGGCCGCCAGACGATAGCGTTCCGCCGGCGTCGCCTCATCGAGTAGTCGCGTAAAAAAGCCCAGTCTCTTCAGGTTCGGCAAACGTTTCATGCGGGTCTTTTACAAGCTGCCAACTGGAATGTTCTCTCATTGTCACCGCGTTCCGGGAAACAGTTTTCCCGAAATGGCGGATGTTACTGCTTTCCGTAGTCGTAGAAGCCCCGTCCCGTCTTGCGGCCGAGATAGCCGGCATCGACCATCTCCTTGAGCAGGGGAGCAGCGCGATATTTCGGATCGTTGAAACCTTTGTAGAAGACGTCCATCACCGACAGCATGGTGTCGAGGCCGATCAGGTCGGCAAGTGCGAGCGGCCCGATCGGATGGTTGCAACCGAGCTTCATGCCGGCATCGATTTCCTCCGCGGTCGCGATCCCTTCCTGCAGCGCGAAGATCGCCTCATTGATCATCGGGCAGAGGATGCGGTTGACCGCAAATCCCGGGCTGTTCTTTGCGGTGATGGGAACCTTGCCGACGCGCTTGGCGAAGGCTTCGGCCTTGGCGACTGTGTCGTCCGAGGTTTGCAAGCCGCGGATCAATTCGAGCAGCGCCATGACCGGCACCGGATTGAAGAAGTGCATGCCGATGAAACGGTCGGGGCGATCGGTTGCGGTCGCAAGCTTCGTGATCGAGATCGACGAAGTGTTGGTGGCAATGATCGCGCGCGGATTCAGGCCGGAACTGAGATCCTTCAGGATCTTCAGCTTCAGCTCCTCATTCTCGGTCGCCGCCTCGATCGCGAGATCGCAATTTGCCAGCTTCGTCTTGTCGGTCGTTCCGAGGATGCGCCCTAGTGCCGCTTCGCGGTCGGCCGCGCTCATCTTCTCCTTCTTGACGAGGCGATCGAGGCTGGAGCCAACGGTGGAAAGGCCGCGCTGCACGGCCGCATCCGAAATGTCGGTCATGACCACTTGCAACCCGGCTGCCGCACAGATCTGCGCAATGCCGTTGCCCATGGTGCCCGCACCGATAACGCCTACGATCTCGATCATCGCCAAAACCCTTCTTCAAAGCTCAGATATCGCACCCTTTCTAGCAGTTAGACCGAAGCCACGCCAATCCACCGGGGCCATGCGCGGAGGCAATTGCCGCCTCTATTCTTGGCAATTGCAGTGCTGCCGTGCTCACCCTACTCTGCCCGAAAAACAGGGTGGCAGCGCCAGGGTGGAAATCAAATGGCACGCATCAAGAACATCGAAACCGGACACTACCGGATCCCGCTCGCCGTGACGCTGTCCGACAGCACACACGGCCAGATCGCCGCGTTCGAGCTGATCACCGTTCGCGTGCGCGACACCGACGGCGCCGAGGGCGTCGGTTATACCTATACCGTCAGCCGCAACGGCGGCGCGATCGCCGACATCCTTCGCCGCGAAGCGCCGGAACTCATCGAAGGTCTCGAGGCCGCCGACACCGAGGCCGTCTGGCATCGCATCTGGTGGGGCCTGCATTATGGCGGTCGCGGCGGACCTGCCGTGCTGGCGCTTTCGGCCGTCGACATTGCGCTGTGGGACCTGAAGGCGCGGCGTGCGACGTTGCCGCTCTGGCGCCTGCTCGGCGGGTTCGAGGATCGCGTGCCCTGTTATGCCGGCGGCATCGACCTCGATCTGTCGGTGGAAGCGCTGCTGCAACAGACCGACGAGAATCTGAGCAAGGGCTTTCGCGCCATCAAGATGAAGGTGGGCCGGCCGGACCTTGCTTCCGACGTCGCGCGCGTCAAGGCGATGCGAAGCCATCTCGGCGAAGACTTTCCGCTGATGGCGGACGCGAACATGAAATGGACGGTCGAGGAAGCCGTCCGCGCCGCGCGGGCGCTTCAGCCCTACGACCTCACCTGGCTCGAAGAGCCGATCATTCCCGATGATGTCGCCGGCCACGCGCGGATCATTGCAGCCGGCGGCGTGCCGATCGCAGCCGGCGAGAATTTGCGCTCGCTCTGGGAGTTCAAAAATTACATCGCTGCCGGCGCAGTCTCCTATCCCGAGCCCGACGTGACCAATTGCGGCGGCGTCACCTCGTTCATGAAGATCGCCCGCCTTGCCGAGGCCTTCAACCTTCCCGTCACCAGCCACGGCGCGCATGACATCACCGTGCACCTGCTCGCCGCCTGCCCCAACCGCTCCTATCTCGAGGCGCATGGATTCCGGCTCGACCGCTATATCGAGCACCCGCTGGTGCTCGAAGACGGCAAGGCATTGGCGCCGGCGCGGCCCGGCCATGGCATCAATTTCGACTGGAAGGGCCTCTCGGCGCTTTCGGCTTGAGGTGACCTCCAGCACCGTCACAAGCTGTTCAGGAAGAAGTGAGATGGCATCTCTTGCGAAGGCAGCAATCAGGATTGCAATCTTCGCGTTGATCGCAGCGACATGGCTATCGGGAGCACAGGCAATGGCTGCAGACGGATTAGTCACGGTGAAGAGCGCCTTCGGGCCGGGAGAAACGATGCAGCGGCTCGAGGCCGAGGTGAAGGCCAAGGGCATGACGGTGTTTGCCCACGTCGATCACGCCGCGGGTGCTGCCGCCGTCGGCATGAAGCTGCGGCCGACGGATCTGCTGGTCTTCGGCGCCGCCAAGGGCGGCACGCCCTTGATGCAATCGGTGCAAACCATCGGCATCGACCTGCCGCTGAAAGCTCTGGTCTGGGAGGACGAGGCCGGCACGACCTGGCTCTCCTATAACGACCCGGCCTATCTGGCGCATCGCCATGGGCTCGGCGAAGCCACGAGCGCCCCCGTCAATGCCATGTCGGGCGCGCTGAAAGCGATCGCAACAAAAGCGACCACGGCGCCGTAACAAGGCGGGGTTTCCACACGTAGAATCACGTACGGGGTATCCAAACGAAGAGTAAATATCATGCTGATGAATAGACGCGCCTTTTCCACCGTGCTCGCTGCTGCTGCCGCGGCTTCGCTGCTTCCTGTGACGCGCGTCATTGCCGCCACCCCGAAGGCGAAAAACGTCGTGCTCGTGCATGGGCTGTTTGCCGATGGCTCCTGCTGGACCGAAGTCATCCCGAGACTGCAGGCGGCCGGGCTCAACGTCACCTCGGTGCAGAATCCGCTGACGACCCTGGAGGAAGCGGTTGCCTCCGCCGAGAAGGTGCTGGCGCGGCAGGACGGCCCGACCGTGCTGGTGGGCCATTCCTTCTCCGGAATGATCGTCACCGAAGCCGGCATGAATCCGAATGTATCGGCGCTGGTCTATGTGGCCGCGCGCGCGCCGGACGCGGGCGAGGACTACCCCGCGCTTGCCAAGACCTATCCAACGCCGCCCGCCTCCGCTGGCATCGTCTTCGACGGCGACGAAGGCCGCTTGACCGAGGAAGCCTTCCTGCGCGATTTCGCGGGCGACATTCCCGCAGCCAAGGCGAAGGTGCTCTATGCGGTGCAGCAGCCCTTCCACAAGGCGCTGCTCACGGGCAAGACGACCCACGCGGCGTGGCGATCGAAGCCGAGCTTCTATGCCGTCTCGACCGAAGACCGCACCATCAATCCGGACCTCGAACGCTTCATGGCGAAGCGGATGGGCGCCAAGACCATCGAGGTGAAGGCAAGCCATCTCGGCCTGATCTCCCATCCCGAGGAGATTGCGAACCTGATCATCGAAGCCACAGGGAACTAGAGCGTGGCTGCCACCGACCTGATGCAGGCCGTCATTCTCGATGGCGCGAAAGAGCCCTTCCGGCTCGCGTCGATCGCGCGGCCGAAGCCTGCGGCAGGAGAAGTGCTGGTCCGGATCAAGGCGAGCGGAGTCAATCCGCTCGACACCAAGATCAGGGCCGGTGCCGCCGCGCATGCGCGCCATCCCTTCCCTGCGATCCTGGGCATCGATCTCGCCGGCACGATTGAGGCGGTCGGACCAGATGTCACCGCCTTCCGCGCCGGCGACGAGGTCTACGGCATGACCGGCGGGGTCGGCGGCGTGCAGGGCTCGCTGGCCGAATATGCTGCGGTCGATGCGGCGCTGCTCGCGCGCAAGCCGAATAATTTTGGCATGCGCGAGGCCGCCGCCCTGCCGCTGGTCTTCATCACGGCCTGGGAAGGCCTCGTCGATCGCGCGAACGTGCGGGCCGGCCAAACGGTGCTGATCCATGGCGGCGCCGGCGGCGTCGGACATGTCGCTGTGCAGCTCGCGCGCGCCAGGGGCGCAAAGGTGTTTGCGACCGGATCGGCCAAGAGCCTCGACTACATCAAACAGCTTGGCGCCACTCCGATCGACTACGACAAGGCCACTGTCGAGCAATATGTGGCCGAGCACACTGGCGGCAAGGGTTTTGACATCGTCTATGACAATGTCGGCGGAACCACGCTCGATGCGTCCTTCAACGCGATCAAGCGCTTCGGCCATGTCGTGAGCGCGCTCGGCTGGGGCACCCATGCGCTGGCGCCGCTGTCGTTCCGCGGCGGCTCCTATTCCGGCGTGTTCACGCTGCTGCCGCTGCTGACAGGCGAAGGCCGCGCGCATCATGGCGAGATCATGCGCGAGGCGACGCGGCTTGCCGAAGCCGGACAATTGCGCCCTCGCCTCGATCCGCGCCGCTTCGATCTCGCCGGCGTCGCCGATGCACATGCCGCAATCGAAGATCGGTCGGCGCAAGGCAAGATCGTGGTCGATATCGAATAGAACTATCTCCGTTGGTTGTAGACGTCGAAGCAGACCGCCCCTAACAGCACCAGGCCCTTGATCACCTGCTGATAGTCGATGCCGACGCCGAGGATCGACATGCCGTTGTTCATCACGCCCATGATCATGGCGCCGACCACGGCGCCGCCGACCCGTCCCACCCCGCCATAGGCCGAGGCGCCGCCGATGAAGCAGGCGGCGATGACGTCGAGCTCGAAGCCGAGGCCTGCCTTCGGCGTCGCCGTGTTGAGCCGCGCGGCGAAGACGAGGCCGGCAAGTGCTGCGAGCGCGCCCATATTGACGAAGGTGAAGAAGGTCAGCCGCTCGGCCTTGATGCCCGAGAGTTTGGCCGCCTTGGCATTGCCACCGACGGCATAGATCTGCCGGCCGATCACGGTGCGCCGTGTGAGGAAGCCATAGAGCGCGATCAGCACGGCCATGATCACCAGCACGTTCGGAAAGCCGCGATAGGACGCGATCAGGTAGGTGAAATAGAGCACGACGCCGGCGAGCAGGATGCTCTTGCCGAAGAACAGCGCAAAGGGCTCGACATCGATCCCGTGCGAGGCTTCGCGCGCGCGCGTCTTGGCGCTGGCATAGACCAGGGCCAGCGCCAGCACGATGCCGATCAGGAGCGAGGTCGGATGCAGGGTGCCGATATCGGGCAACAACTCCGCGATGAAGCCGGAAGACAGCTTCTGGAACGTCGGCGGAAACGGCCCGACCGATTGGCCCTGCAGCACCGCCAGCGCCAGCCCCTTGAACACCAGCATGCCGGCGAGCGTGACGATGAAGGAGGGAATGCGGAAATAGGCCACCCAATAGCCCTGCGCCGCGCCGATCGCGGCCCCCACGATCAGGCAGGCGATGACGGCCAGCGGAAAATCGACGTGATAATGCACCATCAGCACGGCCGCGACCGCACCGATGAAGCCTGACACCGAGCCGACCGAAAGATCGATATGGCCGGTCACGATGACGAGCAGCATGCCGAGCGCCATGATCACGATATAGCTGTTCTGCAGCACCAGATTGGTGAGGTTGAGCGGCTGCAGCAGCGTGCCTTCGGTCATGAACTCGAAGAACAGCATGATCGCAAACAGCGACAGCAGCATGCCGTAGTTGCGCAGGTTGTTCCTGAGAAAGCTGCCGCCCTTTCGCTCTTCCTTGCGCTCCTCGGGCAGCGAAACCGTCTTGTCGGTCATGACTGCATTGCTCCCACGCGTCCCTCACTCCCGTGCATGCCGCTTCTCAGCCTATCGTTGCGCATGATCGCGCGCATGATCTTTTCCTGGGTCGCCTCGGCGCCGGCGAACTCGCCGACAAAGGCGCCGTCATTCATCACGCAAATCCGGTCGCAGATGCCGATCAGCTCGCCCATTTCGGAGGAGATCACCACCACGCCCTTGCCGGCCTCCGCGAGCTCATTGATGATCGAATAGATCTCGTATTTGGCGCCGACATCGATGCCGCGGGTCGGCTCGTCGAGGATCAGCACCTTCGGCCCGGTCATCAGCCATTTCGACAGCACGACCTTCTGCTGGTTGCCCCCGGAGAGCGTGCCCGTTTCCTGATAGACGTCCTGGCTGCGGATGCGCATGCGGCTGCGATAATCGCCGGCGGCTTTCAGCTCCCGGAAATCGTCGATCACTCCGCGGGACGCCACCTGCTGCAGGCTCGCCAGCGTGATGTTCTTCCTGACGTCGTCGGCCAGGATCAACCCGAGCTGCTTGCGATCCTCCGTGGCATAGGCGAGGCCTGCGTGAATCGCCGCGGGCACGCTGGACAGATCGGCCTCGCTGCCGTCGATGCGGACGCGGCCACGGATGTTCTTGCCCCAGGCGCGGCCGAACAGGCTCATGGCAAATTCAGTGCGGCCCGCGCCCATCAGCCCGGCGATCCCGACCACTTCGCCTGCCCGGACGCGGAAGTCGACGTTCTTGATCACCTGCCGCTCGGGATGCAGCGGATGCTGCACCGACCAGTTCTCGACCTCCAGCACAGGCTCGCCAATCCTGGCGTGACGCTCGGGAAAGCGATGCGCGAGGTCGCGATCGACCATGCTGCGGATGATGCGGTCTTCCTCGACAGACTCGGTCCTGCAATCGATCGTATCGACGGTGCGACCGTCTCGCAGCACCGTGATGCGGTCGGCGACCTTGGCGACCTCGTTCAGCTTGTGCGAGATCAGGATCGAGGCGATGCCCTGCGCCCGAAAGGCCAGCAGCCGATCGAGCAGCGCGGCGCTGTCGGCTTCGTTCAGGCTCGCGGTCGGCTCGTCCAGGATCAACAGGCGCACCTTCTTGGATAGCGCCTTGGCGATCTCGACGAGTTGCTGCTTGCCGACGCCGAGATCGGTGATGAGCGTGTTCGGGTGCTCGCGCAGGCCGACCTGCGCCAGCAGCTCGGACGTGCGGCGGTAGACTTCGCCCTGGTCGATCACGCCGAACCGCGACGGCGGATGCGCGAGAAAGATGTTCTCCGCAATCGACATCAGCGGGATCAGCGCGAGCTCCTGGTGGATGATGATGATCCCGAGCCTCTCGGTATCGTTGATGTCGCGAAAGCGCCGCTCCTCGCCGTCGAAGATGATGGTGCCTTCATAGCTGCCGGCGGGATAGACGCCGCTCAGCACCTTCATCAGGGTCGACTTGCCGGCGCCGTTCTCGCCGACCAGGGCATGGATCTGCCCTGCTTCCACGGTGAAATTGACATCGCGCAGCGCGCGCACGCCAGCAAAGCTCTTGCTGACCCCGCGCATCTCCAGCATTGCCGTCATGATATTCACGTCCCGCAAAGCCGGCAGGCGCGCGTGGCGCCTGCCGTAAATCTTGCTCAGTCGAATTGCGACTTCTTGTAGTAGCCGCTGTCAACCAGAACCTTCTCCCAATTAGCCTTGTCCACCACGACCGGCTTGAGCAAATAGGACGGCACGACCTTGACGCCGTTGTTGTAGGTCTTGGTGTCGTTGACCTCGACCTGCTTGTTGTTCAGCGCCGAGTCGACCATGGAGGCCGCGACCTTGGCGAGGTCGCGGGTGTCCTTGAAGATGGTCGAATACTGGTCGCCGCGCAGCAGCGCCTTGATCGAGGGCACTTCCGCATCCTGCCCGGAGATGACGGGCATCGGCTGGTCGGCGCTGCCATAGCCCACGCCCTTCAGCGAGGAGATGATGCCGATCGAAAGCCCGTCATAGGGCGAGAGCACCGCATCGACATGCTTCTTGCCGTAGTAGGCGGAGAGCAGATTGTCCATGCGCGCCTGTGCGGTCGCGCCGTCCCAGCGCAAGGTCGCGACCTTGTCCATCCCCATCTGCCCGCTCGCCACCACGAGCTTGCCGCTGTCGATGTAGGGTTTCAGCACCGACATCGCGCCATTGTAGAAGAAATAGGCGTTGTTGTCGTCGGGCGAGCCGCCGAACAGCTCGATGTTGAACGGGCCCTTGCCGTCCTTCAGCCCGAGCTTCTGCTCGATCGATTGCGCCTGCAGCACGCCAACCTGGAAATTGTCGAAGGTCGCGTAGTAATCGACGTCAGGCGTGTCGCGGATCAGCCGATCATAGGCGATCACGATAACGCCTTTGGCCTTGGCCTGCTTGAGCACGTCGGAGAGCGTGGTGCCGTCGATCGCCGCAATCACCAGCGCCTTGACGCCCTTGGTCACCATGTTCTCGACCTGCGAGAGCTGGTTCGGAATATCGTCCTCGGCATATTGCAGGTCGGCGCCGTAGCCCTTCTCCTTGAGCGCCTTGACCATGTTGTTGCCGTCATCGATCCAGCGCGCGGAGGATTTGGTCGGCATCGCGATGCCGACGGTCCCCTTCTCTTGCGCGGCCGCGCCGCCGTTCGACGCCAGTATCGTCAGGCCCGCCAGCGACAGCGCGAGCCCGATCGTCCTCAGTCTGAGCATGCTTCACTCCCTTTAGGTAACGAACGTGTTTTTGTTGGAAGGCTTTGAGTTTGGCCGCCTCCGATAACGTACGAGATTGCCACAAGGCTTCGACGCGTATGTGGCGGCAACCGCCGGCTTATCGGCGGCCGATTCACTATTTCACGGATGATGCGCGGCAACTAGTCATATTATTTTACTATTGGGTTCCAATCATCGCGCGGTCAGAGCATCTGATTGATTTCGCTAAATTTCTCAGGACCCCACATGCGCCAACAGCCTCGCGACGCGTTGCGCCCGAGCTTTGGGAAGCCTGCCCTCAAAGAGAGAGGGCGCAGGGAATGCCGGATGCCAAACGCACCCGCAGCCTTGCGTGCAATGAAAGAAAGCACGCAAGCAAGTCACCACAGGTACGCCGAACAATCCGGCATTCCCTGCGCGATGGTTTTCGGCTTATGGCGCGCTCTCCCCGGGGTGCCGGGCTTGATAGCCCCCGTCACTTTGCCAAACGTCTTGGCAAAGCTTGACCTCAGCGTCGGGAGGCCAGGACCACACGCTTTTGCCGTCCG
>DATHMA010000049.1:0-2326 GCA_035487555.1 Bradyrhizobium sp.
CCGGGCATGCCGGGTGATGTCGCCTGGATGCGTGCGCCGGTGACGGAGATATCGGTCAGGGGCGCCATGAACACACACTCCCCGGCCGAGACTTGCACCGGTTCCGTCGTGGCAACACGCTCCTCACGCCGGTAGCGCGGAAATTCGACGCACACCGCCATCGCGAGCAGCAAAACGACAATGTTGTAAACGCTCCAGAACAGGACGATCGCGATGGAGCCCGCATCCTGCCGCTCCGGCGTGAAGTCGGCGAGGCTGCCATAGAGCATGCCCAGAATGGTGAGGCCGAGGAGGAGCCCGAACCCGGCGATCCGGCGCCATTGCACCAGCAGCCGGTCGCGAACGCCGCCCTTTGGTGTGACCTTGAAGAGGTGGCCACGAGGCTTGAGCAACCCCATCACTGTTGCCTTCAACGCCGCGGGCATGGTCAGGACATGCGAGACATCGGTCAGTACCGGCTGCACCAGCCCGCCGGTCGCCCAATACAGCGTGATCATGACGGCGGCGTAATAGGGCAAGAAATGACTGATGACCTCGCCAGCGGGCGTGGTGCCAGGCGTCATGCCGGTGAACCAATAAACAATGGGTGCCAGCAAGCAGAGCAGCTTGAACAGGAAGCTGGCGGACCAATAGAGGAAGGCGTCGATCAACCCGAAGCGGCGCGGCAGGCTCAGCCGGCCGCGCGAAAGCGGGCCCAAAGGCGACCGCAGGATCTGCATCAGCCCGAGGCACCAGCGGCCGCGCTGGGTGATGTATTCGTTCATGCCTTCGGGCGCGAGGCCGATGCTGAGCGGCTCGTTGAGGTAGATGGTGCGCCACCCCTGGCGGTCGAGCTGCAGCGTCAGCAGGAAATCCTCCGTCACGCTGTCGGTTGGAAACCCGCGGCAATCTTCCAGCGCACGTACACGGATGACCGACGAGGTGCCGCAGCAGAACACCGCCCCCCACGCATCCTTCGAGGGCATGACGTGGTCGAAGAAAAAGCGCTGCTCATCGGGCCAGACATTCCCGACGAGGAGGTTCGATTGGATCGGGTCGCGATTGAAGAAATGCTGCGGCGTCTGCACCAACCCGACATTCGGGTCATGGAACAGCGGCATGGTGCGCCACAGAAAGTTGCGGTGCGCGACGAAATCGGCGTCGAAGATCGCGATAAATTCCGGCGGGTCGGGATCATCGCGCAGCACGCCGAGCGCGTGATTGATGTTGCCCGCCTTGGCATGGGCGTTGTCCGGTCGCGTCAGATAGAGGGCGCCCTTCTCCTTGCATAGCGCTACGAGCCAGGGCCGGCGCCCGTCATCGAGCACCCACACCCGCACGCCCGGGAACTCGATATCCAGCGCGCCAACAAGGCTGCGCGTCAGGATACTCGCGTCCTCATTGTAGGTAGTGATCAGAACATCGACGCGAGGCACGCGCGGCGGCGTCGTCAGCCAGGAGCGATGCTCGCTGGCCTCGCCGCTCCGACTCTTCGTGCGCGACAGATTGACAAAGCCGAAGGTCCAGCCAAGGCATGCCGATGCCTCGATGACTGCAAATGCCCAGGCATAAAGGCTCTCGGCGCTCAGCGCCACGGGCGGCAGAGTGTCAGCGAAGCGCCACATGACATAGCGCCAAGTCAGGACGATACAGACCGCGAACAGCGCGATACGAGCCCGCTCGTCCTTCGGATCGAGAAATGGCAGCGCGAGCATCGCGCTGCCGACGATCGCCAAAGTGAGAGCGAGCGGACCTAAGGAATCCATTCGGCTCCGTCTCAGGTGAGGCCGAGCAGATGACGCAGGCCTTCGACAAGGCGGGCTGCCAGACCTTGGCCACGACCCTCGAAAAGGATCTCGCCGGTGCGCCCGACCGCGCAACGGTCGCTGTCGCTGTCCTGCAGATCGGCGAGCTGGACGGCGAGCTGGTGACCCCGTTCTTCCGGCGCGATCGCAAAACTGCGGCCGGTCGAGGTCAAGCCGAGCTTCGACACGCTGCCGCTGTATTCACGGCCGCTGCCGGCGACCCGGAAATGCACCGGGTCGCCCAGCCGCAATTCGTTGTAGTCGCGCTCGGACACCGCGGCGGTCACGACGACGGTCGAGCAATCGAGCACGGTGAACAGTTCCTGCCCCTTGCGGACGTATTCGCCGGAGGCGGCCTGCACGGTCCACAGATTGCCGTCGATCGGCGCGGCCAAGGGCGCGGTGCTGCGCGCGGCCAGGCGCTTCTGCTCGGCGGCGAGCTGCGCGGTCAGGGTCTCTTCCTTGCGCGCCAGCTGATCGAGCGTCGCCTGCGTCTCTTCGATGCGCACCGTCAATTCGCGCGCCCGCTGAAACGAGGAGGG
>DATHMA010000050.1:0-9183 GCA_035487555.1 Bradyrhizobium sp.
TGCGCCATTCGGCTGATGGGTCTGCACCATCTGCACCACAAGCTTGCGTCCGCGCAGGCTCTCGCCGGCTTCCTGACCGGCGCGCAGCCAGGTGGGACTGTCGTGGCGGCGGCCACGCGGGTCGGCGCCCATATTGGGCGCGCCGCCGAAGCCTGTGATCCGGTCCTTCGTCGCCGTCGAGCTGTTGCCCTGCGCGTCGATCTGCAGCGTGCCGCCGACGAAGAGGTCGCAGGCATACTGTCCGGCGACTTGTGCGAGCGCGCGGTTGGACCGCAGATTGCCGTCGGCGCCGACCGGGAAGATATCGGCGTGGTTCGAAACGTAGCGTTCCATGCCCAACTCGGAGCCGAAGCAATAGACGCTGTCGACGAAGCCGGCTTCGATCGCGGGGATCAGGGTCGGGTGCGGGTTCAGCACGAAATGCCTGGCGATCTTGCCCTTCAGCCCGCGTTGGGCGGCGTAGGTTGGCAGGATCAGCTCGATCGCCGCCGTCGCATAGCCGATGCCGTGGTTGAGCCGCTGTACCTCGTAGGGTTCGTAGACTGCGGCGATCGCCATCATCGCCATCAGCACGTTCTCATTCCTGATCTTGGCGGGGTCGCGCGTGAACAGCGGATCGATCAGATACGGCGTCGGGCTCGGCACCAGGACATCGACCCAGTCGCCGGGAACGTCGACCCGTGGCAGCCGGTCCACGATCTCGTTGACCTGGGCGACGACGATGCCGCCACGAAAAGCCGCGGCCTCGGCGATGGTCGGCGTGTCTTCGGTGTTGGGGCCGGTGTAAAGGTTGCCGTTGCGATCGGCCTTGTCGGCGACGATCAGCGCCACCCGGGGCGTCAGGTCCACCAGCATACGGGCGTCGAGTTCGAGATAGGTGTGGATCGCCCCGATCTTGACCGTCCCGTTCGCGACCAGTTCGGCGAGCTTGCGGCTTTGCGGCCCCGCGAAGGCGAAATCCAGACGGTTAGCGATACCGCGCTCGAACACGGCGAGATGGTCGGGCAGCGCCAGCACGGATTGCACCATGTGGAGGTCGTGCACCCGCGCGGGATCCATCTTCGCCAGGGCTGAGGCGAGAAAATCCGCCTGTTTCTGGTTGTCGCCTTCGATCGTCACGCGGTCGCCCGGCTCGATGATCGCTTCGAGCAACTGCGTCGCGCGGTCGGCGGGGCAGACTTTTCCGCTCGTGCCGGTGAGCACGGCAGCCCGTGCGAGACGGGAGGCGCGATCAGCGCGGCGTCGCGATGTGTCTAACATGATGGGTCTCCTTCGCTGTCCTTGAAGCGAAAGGTAGGAGGCCATCATTGATTATAAAAACGATATTTTGTAATATGATTGATCGATAATCAGGATCAATCCGCATGCTGAATTTCGAGCTGTTGCGCGCCTTTGTTGCCGTGGCCGATTGCGGCGGGTTCCACCGCGCCGCGGAGCGGCTCAACCTGACGCAGTCGACGGTGAGTCAGCAGATCAAGCGGCTTGAGCTCGAGACCGAACGGCCCTTGTTCCGGCGGACGACGCGCAGTGTCGCACTGACCGACGATGGCGAGATGCTGCTCGGCGACGCGCGTCGCCTGTTGCAACTCGAGGAAGCGGCCCGTCATCGTCTGGCGGCGCCGCGGCTGTCTGGGACCGTGCGTCTTGGCGTGGTCGAGGAGGTCGCCGGCGGCTCTTTGCCTCCGGCGCTCGGCCGCTTCGCCAAGCTCCATCCGGGCGTGAAGCTCGAGGTACAGATCGGCGTCAGCGCGGAATTGATCGAGCAACTCAATACGGGGCGGCTTGACGTCGTGTTCGCAAAGCGCCCGCTTGGAACCTCGAAAGGGCGTCTGGTATGGCGTGAGCCGCTGGTCTGGGCCGCGGCCGACACGTTCGATCTTGTTCGGGGTGCGGCGCTGCCACTGGCCCTGTATCGCGAGCGATCCGTTTCTCGCGAGGCCGCACTCGCCACGCTCAACGACAACGAACTGACCTGGGAGATCATCTACACTAGCCCCAGTTTGACAGGCGTGCGCGCGGCGGCGCTCGCTGGCCTCGCCATCACCCCGCTTCCTGCCAGCGCGCTGATCGCCGGGTTGCGCATTCTCGGTGTGCAGGAGGGATTGCCGCCACTTCCTGATCTTGAGTTTGCGATCTACGAGAAGCCGCGGCCCGACAAGGCCGCCGCGGCACTGGCTGCGGTCTTGCTGACACTTGCACAGGGACCATCACGCCCGGCGATCTGAGATGAACCGGCACTTCAACGTCGAGAGTCGGCTGTGGGTCGAAAGCCTCACTTGAGGAAGGTCCGGGTTTTTGGCGCAAAGCCGATATTCGTCAGATCAAGGATGTTGGCCAGCCGTTCTGACAACGAAAAATTCTGTAGCAATCTCAATCGCCCGGAGGGCTGCAAAATGTCGGAACAGCCTTGGTAAGGATTGCGAAATTTTCCGACTTCCAAGCTGAACACACTGGGCTGTTATCTCAAATGGCCACCATCAGCGAGTGTCGGTATCGGTGGTTGCGTGTCCCTGCAACCACCGAATAGCGATACTCACGTAGCTGAAAAGCTGCCGCAGCTTTAGTTTTGGTGGGCATCGTGATGGCCGGGCTCGATCCCGTTGCGGCGATCCCGCTGGCCTGCGGGAAGCCGATCGTGGTGTCGCCCCAGGCATTGCCGTCGGCATCGTTCGGGAACAGGGCGCCGACCGACTTGTTGGTCGCGACCTGGCTCCACATGCTGGTGAAGACGCCGATGACGTCCTCGAGACCCCAGAAGTAATGGTAGGTATATTCGAACGGCTTCCAGCTTTTGGGATCGCCGGGGTTGGCCTGCCGGCCGATGAAGTTGGTCTGCCAGGGCGCGACGGTGGAAATGCACGGCACCTGCTCGAGCTCGCACTGCGTCGCCACCGGATTGTTGGTTTCGGGCGTCGCACCGACCACGATCAGCCCGACATTGTCGCGGGTGATCAGCTCTTTCGCGACCTCGGCAGCGCGGTTCGGATTGGACTGGCTGTCCTTGGTGATCACCTCGACCGGATAGGTCTGCGACCCGACCTTGACGCCGTCCTTGATGTATTTGCGGAACTCACCGAGCACGAAATCATCAGCTTCGGCGAAGGCGGCCAGCGGGCCGCTCTTCGGCGAGACATAGCCGATCCTGATCGGCTTGTTGGCGGCGCGCACGGACGGAGCGAACAACGTCGTCGTGCCTGCGGCGGCGAAGCCGCCGGCAATCCCCTGCAGAACGCGGCGACGGTCGAAAGACATTGCTTTCAATAAGTCCTTGCTCATTTTCCCCTCCTTGATGGCGAGCCGGTCGCACGCCGGCTGCCGTTCATTTCGTTCTGAAAACGCCTTGGTCGGGCGCCGCTTCACGCGGCGGCGACGGATTTCGCCTGCGCTTGCGCGCTGCGGCCGAGGATCTGGCCGAACACGTCGGTCAGGACATCGGTCGCGTTCGCCACCGCCTCTTTGGCGCGCCAGGCGACATACATGTCCGGGCGAACCAGTACGCAGCCGTCTTCGTCCACTTCGCTCTGGCGGTACCAGTCGGCATAGATGTCGAGCGCGTCGCAACCTTGCGGACCGATCGTCACCACATCGATCGGCAAGCCGTAGGCCGTCTCGACCGCGGCCGCGGCCGCCTTCCAGCCATCGCCGCCGATGCCGGTGAGCAGCGTGAAGCGCCCCTTGCCGGTGAGATCGAGGGTCGACTTGCGCTGGCCCTGATGCTCGACCCAAACATGCGGCAGATGCGCGCCAGGCCAGGTGGTGGCCTGATGATAGAGCTCATGATCGCGGGTGAAGGCCGGCATCGGCGTCCCGTCGGAGACCACGGCCGTCGACCCGTAACGCTGATTCATCTCGACGCCGTGGCAGTTGAACTCAAAGCTCTTGTTGGCGATCGCCTCATAGAGCTTCTTGCG
The DNA here is from genome assembly GCA_035487555.1 of Bradyrhizobium sp. Taxonomy (GTDB): domain Bacteria; phylum Pseudomonadota; class Alphaproteobacteria; order Rhizobiales; family Xanthobacteraceae; genus Bradyrhizobium. The sequence goes on from DATHMA010000050.1 coordinate 3,912, forward strand.
ACGTTCCTTGCCTTCAGGGGTCGATGCCTTGCGCGCGGCGATCGCCTTGCGGGCCTCGGCCGGGTCGGTCGATGCGAGCAGCCCGACCGCCTCGAAGATCGGCGGGAAGTCGCCGATGCTCTTGTTGGCGCGGGTCACGATCTGCTTGCCGACAGGCTGGCGCTCGGCCGAATAGCTGTCGAGCAGCGACGGCGCGGCGTGGCCTTCGAGCACCAGCTTGAGCTTCCAGCACAGATTAAAGGCGTCCTGGATCGACGTGTTGGAGCCGAGGCCATTGGTCGGCGGATGGCGGTGCACGGCATCGCCGGCGCAGAACACCCGTCCCGACGCATAGCGTCCCGCATACATCTCGTTCACGGTCCAGGTCGAGGTCGAGGTGACCTTGACCTCGAGCGTTTCGTCGCCGACGAGATTGCGCACGATCGAAACAGCTTCGTCGTTGGTAAGCTTGCGCTCGCCGTGCTCGATGTCATAGCCCCAGATGATCAGCCACTCGTTCCACGGCCGCACCATCCGGATCAGGCCGGCGCCGATGCCGCCGATCTCGGCGCCCGGCTGCAGCACCCAGTAGAGCACGCTCGGCCGGTGCGCGACGTATTTGCTCAGGTCCGCCTGCACGATGATGTTCATGCTGCCGGCGCGGCCCATCTGGCCCTCCATCGGCAGGCCGATCACCTCCGCCACCCGGCTGCGGCCGCCGTCGGCGCCGATCAGGTATTTGGCGCGAATCTCGTAAGTCTCGCCGGACAGGCGGTCCTTCACGGTCGCAGTGACGCCGTCGGCGTCCTGCACCAGATCGACGAACTCGGTGTTGAAGCGCAGCGACGTGCCGCGCTGGCCGGCCGCCTCGATCAGGATCGGCTCAAGGTAATTCTGCGGCAGGTCGCAGATGCGGGTCGGGCTGGCGAGGTCATAGTCCGCCTTGCGCGACGGATGGTTGCCCCAGGAGTACAGCCGGCCAAATTCCTCGCCGGCGAGGCTCTCGCAGAACACGTTGTTGGCCATCAAATGCTGCGGCACCGCCTGCGCGACCGCCTTCTCCTCGAGGCCGAGATCGCGCAGCACCTCCATCGCGCGCTGGTTGGTGATGTGGGCGCGCGGCGTGTCGGCTAGCCAGCCATATTTGGTGATCAGGATGTGCCTGACGCCGTACATCCCGAGCAGCGCCGCCGACGTCGCGCCGGCCGGGCCGCTGCCGACGACAAGCACGTCGGTCTCGATGGTCTTGCTCGTCATGGTCCTCTCCTTGGTCGTCTTGTTCGTTGTGATCAGGGTTCGCGCCGATCCGGGCGCCGGTTCATTCCGCCGCCGCCATCATCGGCTTCGGCACCAGGCCCGCGCCGGGCTTCATCTGGAAGTCGTAGGACATCAGGTGCCACGGGCCGGAGACCGACTCGCCGTTCGGCAGGGCAGGATCGCTGCGCTGCTCCACGCGCGCGATCAGCTCGTCCTTGACGCCGAACACCACGTCGCTGCGCAGGTATTGGTCGCCATCGAGGAAGACGTGGGTGATCAGCGGCTCGTAGCCCTGGGCCTTGACCAGGAAATGCACATGCGCCGGCCGCATCGGATGACGCTGGGTGGCAGTAATGAGATCTCCGACCGGGCCGTCGGTCGGGATCGGATAGCTGCACGGCAGGATGGTGCGGAAGGAAAAGCGGCCGTCGGCATCGGTGACGAAGCGTGCGCGCAGCGACGGGCCATGAGCCGCATAGTCCGCCTTCTGCGAATCGTAGAAGCCGTCGTCGTCGGCGTGCCAGACATCGATCTCGGCACCGGCGAGCGGTTTGCCGGCGAGGTCGGTTACGCGGCTCTGCACGAACATCACTTCACCGTCGATCCCCTCCGAGATGTTGGCGCCGTGCGGTGTGACGCGGTGCTCGCCGACATAGAACGGGCCAAGCACCGTGGTCTCGGTCGCGCCCTCGCGCTCGCGGTGATTGACCGCGTCGACGAGCATCGAGACGCCGAGCACGTCGGAGAGCAGGATGAACTCCTGGCGCAGCGGCGTGCAGGTCTGGCCGGTGCGGGTCAGGAATTCGATCGCTTGATTCCATTCCTCAAAGGTGAGTTCGGTGCGGCGCACCAGATCGTGCAGCGACTTCACCGTCTCCTCGATGATGAACTTCAGCCGCTTGTCCGGCGTGTTGGCGAAGCTGCGAAGCACCTCGTCGGTGAGGTCATGCTCGTTGAAATTGGCCATCGTGTTGTCCTTGATCTGGTGAAGGTCAGTGCTGCATGGGCGCGTCACCGCGCCAGGCCGCCACGATCAATTGCTCGATCGGGGCGTGATCTATCGGTCTGGGGTTGGCATAGGGGTTGCGCACCGCCATCTCCGCGGCGCGTGCGATGCCGCCCTCGGGCATGCCGATGTCGGAGAGCGCGCGCGGCAGTCCGAGCTGGCGAGCTAGATCAAACAGGCCCTGCGGTGCATTGGCACTGTGCAGTGCTCGCGCCACGCGGCTCATCGCCTCCGGCGCCGCGGCGGCGTTGTAGGCAGCCGCGTGGGGCAGCACGATCGCGTGGGTTTCCGCATGCGGCAGGTCGAACATCCCGCCCAACACATGGCAGAGCTTGTGGTGCAGCGACATCCCGACCGCGCCGAGGCAAACGCCGCACAGCCAGGCGCCGTAAAGCGCATCGCGCCGCGCCGTGGCATCGGCCGGCGCCCCCATGATGCGCGGCAGCGCGAGGGCGAGCGCGGCGATACCGTCTTCCGCCATCAGCGAGGTCAGTGGATTGGCGTCAGGCGCATAGAGCGCCTCGACCGCGTGGGCAATCGCATTCAGGCCGCTGGCGGCGGAGATGTGTGGCGGCAGGCTAAGGGTGAGGTCGACATCGTAGATGACGGTGTCCGGCACCAGATCCTGGGAATGCCGTGTGGTCTTGATGCCGTTGGTGGTTTCGCCAAGGATCGGCGTCATCTCCGAGCCGGCATAAGTGGTCGGCATCGCGATATGCGGCAACCCGGTGCGCAGTGATAGCGCCTTGCCGAGCCCGACGGTCGAGCCGCCGCCGATCGCGACCAGCCCGTCGATGTCGCGGGATTCGACGATGCCAAGCGCCTCATTGGTGACCTCGACCGGCGTATGCATACGTGCGCCGGCAAACACCCCGGCGAGTCTTTCACCAAGGCCTGCACCGAGCCGTTGCCCGAGATCCTGCTGTTCAGGGGTTGTGAGAACCAGCGCCCGCTTGATGCCGAGGCGCTCGGTCTCTTCACCAAGCCGCACCGATGTTCCGGCGCCGAACACCACCCGATACTGCTGCGAGCAGTACGCAAATGTATCGCGGCCGGCATCTCCGGCCGCCACGATAGCCGGGCGTACTGCATCGGGCGCTGCGATGCTCATGGCATTTCTCCCAGGCCGGCGGACCGGCAAATTTCGCTTTTGTTGGGAGAAAGCTAGCGGCGGGCGGCCGCGGCGGGCCTGCACGAAACCGGAGAAAATCTGCACAAAACCGGAAAAATCATCCACTGGGTAGGAGCGGAGCCGGGGGCCCTCGCCTGCCTGCCGACCGCTGTGCGCTTAGTGGCTGCGGCGGTATCGCCCCGGCGTCAGGCCGGTGAAGCGGCGGAACATGCGGGTGAAGTGCTCCTGGTGGGAGAAACCGCAGGCCAGCGCGATGTCGGCCAGGCTCTGCGTCTCGTCGGCGAGCAGCGCCCTGGCGCGCTCAATGCGCAAATTGAGCACATATTGGTAAGGTGAGACGCCGCTGGTCGCCTTGAACAGGCGCACGAAATATTCGGTGCTGCGGCCGCAGAGTTCTGCCAGATGGTCGAGCCGGATGTCGGTATCGAGATTGGCATCGACGAATTCGCGGACGCGCGCCATCTGCCTCTTGCTGAGCAGGTTCGGATGCTTGCCGGCTTCCGGACTCGGCTTGTGGAAATTGATCGCGACAAAGCGGTTGGCGATCGCCTGCGCAATCGGATCGACGAACAACGACGAGGCCGGCAGGCCGCCGGTGATGGTGTCGCCGATCGCCGCGGCGAGATGCTCCAGCACGGCATCCTGATCGCCGAGCATCGGCGCGAGCCCGCCGATCAGGCTGGTCGCCCCGTCCCGGCTCGCGAACAGGTCAGACCGCAGATAGATGTGGGTGGATTCCAGCGCTTCATGAAGGACCACGTTGCAGGCGTGGCCCGCCGGCAGGAAGAACACGCCGCCGCGCGGGATGTGCCGGGCCACCGACTTGCCGTCCATCACATAGGTGATGTCGACCGGACCGCCCCGATGCAGCACCATCAGATTGATGGATAGCGCGTGGAAGTGTCCGTCAAACGGCCGTTCGCGCTGGACCGAGGCAAACGCCGACGACCAACCGAGCCCTTCGCTCGAGCCGCGGAACTCGGCCTGGAAGCGGTCCAGGATCCCGTGCGTCTCCTGCACCCCAAAATGCGACGTCGCCTGCATCCGACAGACCAAAGGGCTCGAGGCTTCACGTGCCGCCAAGTGAAACTCAACGGCCTTCGATTTTCAATACAATCAAAGCGGTCCGCGCTCCCAATAGCCTTGCTGCATTGCAGTAGGATGCCGGCTATTCCTTGATCGCGATCCACTGTTGAAAAGTAAGTTCGTAACCCGACCAGTTTTAACGTCTTGCGCAAAATGGGGCCGTTTCGGCAGGTTGTCTAGATCCGCCAAAATCGATCCGCTTCCAGCACGAGATGCACAAGCGTCGACGACTATCACATGAGCTTGCCACGGATTGAATTGGACAATCTTAACCAGCCTGACGATAGATGACTCAACCCTGCGCGCCTCCCTTGATTGGCATCACCTTCTTGGGATCGAGCCAGTGGTCGATCCGATCAGCCCAATGCTGCATCAGCTTCGTGCGCGAGCCGATCAGCGCGAGCGGTCCGTGCTTCTTGTAGAGCCCTTCCACAGTCGAATTATCGAGATGCGCGAGCTGAAGCTCGACGACATCGCCATCCCATGCCTTGGCGTCCTTGATCTCTTCATGGTGAGACAGGGTCGAGAAGGTGGTCCGGAATCCGTGGGCACAATGATCTGTCTTGGTGTCAATGCCAAGCAGCCGCAAGCGCTTGTTGAGCGTGTTGTTTGATAGCGGCGCGTCCTTCGAGCAGGAAAACGCGTACCGGCGATGGCCGGTCAGCTTCTGAACGCTGCGCAGGATTGCGAGTGCCTGCCGTGACAAAGGCACGACATGGTCCCAACCGGTCTTCATTTTGGCGGCTGGAACAGTCCAGCGTTCGGCATCCCAATCGACCTCGCTCCACTCCATTTCATTGACCATGCCGGGG
>DATHMA010000051.1:0-5112 GCA_035487555.1 Bradyrhizobium sp.
TGGGGCATGTTGATCTTTGCTTTCTTGTTTTCTGCCTTCTTGTTAGTAAGCGGACGAAACCGCAGGCGGTTTGGCGCGCGGCAGATAGGTGCCGTGGCCTTTGGCGCCCTTGAGCACACCGTCATCGACGACCACGCGGCCGCGAACCATGGTCAGAACCGGCCAGCCCGTGACTTCCAGCCCTTCGTAGGGCGTATAGTCGGCGCCGTCATGGATCAGCTCGTGGCGGATGGTGACCTTGCGTGTGGGGTCCCACAGCGCGATGTCGGCGTCGGAGCCGACCGCGATCGTGCCCTTGCGCGGATAGAGGCCGTAGATCTTGGCGTGGTTGGTGGCGCTGAAGGCAACAAAACTGTTGAGGTCGATGCGGCCCTTCACCACGCCTTCCGAGAACAGGATCGGCAGCCGCGTCGCAACGCCCGGAATGCCGTTCGGCACCCAGCGGAAGCTGGTGCGGCCCTTGGGCGTGAGCTTGCCCTGCGGGTCGTCGTAGCGGAACGGGCAGTGGTCGGAGGAGAACACCGAAAAGACTTTCTGCTGCAGCCCCTCCCAGCACGCCTTCTGGCTGGCCATATCGCGCGGCGGCGGCGAGCAGACATATTTGGCGCCCTCCATGTTGAGCTGGTCGAGATCCTTCTCGGTCAGCATGAGGTATTGCGGACAGGTTTCGCCCATCACCCGCATGCCCCGCTGCTGGGCGCGTCGGATTTCATCCATCGCCTCGCGGTTGGAGACATGCACGATCATGATAGGCACGTCGATCAGCTCAGACAATGAAATCGCGCGATGCGTGGCCTCGCGCTCGACCGGAATAGGCCGGGAGGTCGCGTGAAAACGCGGCGCGGTATTGCCGGCGCGCTCGAGGCGATCGGTAAGGAAGCGGATGGCGTCGTAATTCTCCGCATGCACCATCAGCATGGCGCCGGTCTCGCGCGCGACCGCCATGGTTTCCAACAGCTCACGGTCGGATAGCGCGAGGCCCTCATAGGTCATGAAGACCTTCAGCGAGGTGTAGCCGTCCTCCACCAGCGCCGGCAGCTCCTGGCCCAGCACATGCTCGGTCGGATCGGTGACGATGAGATGGAAGGCAACGTCGACATGGCATTCGCCGTCGGCAAGCGCGTGATAACGCTTCAATGCCTCGCGCAGCGTCTGGCCTTTCTCCTGCAGGCAGAACGGCAGCACCGTGGTGTTGCCGCCGAACGCCGCCGAGCGCGTACCGGTGGCGAAACCGTCGGCCATCACGATGCCGTCGCCCGAGGGCTGGGCAAAATGCACGTGGCTGTCGATCCCACCCGGCAGCACCAGGCGATCGGTGGCATCGATGATGGTCTCTGCCAAGCCGAGATCGTGTCCGAGGGCTGCGATCTTGCCGTCGCGGATGGCGACGTCGGCCTGGAAGGTATCGGCAGCCGTTGCAACGGTGCCGCCGCGAATGATGGTGTCGAATGGCATCAGGTGGCACCTCCCTCATCAGGTCGCCGGTGCTCGATGACCGCGGCAAGCGCTTCCGGCAATCCGGTCGTGGCTTTGGGATCAGGACGGCGGAACGTGCCGGAGATCGCCTTGCACGGTTTGAGTACGGCCAGCGTCTCGGCCTGCCGCACCGCGGCCGCAACGGGATCGATCACCGGCACCGGAATGCGATCACCGACCTTTGCGGCAAGACCGGCGAGCGGCGCGCCGGAAAGAATGACGACATCGGCGCCGTCCTCTTCGACCGCGCGGTTGGCGAGCGCGACCAGCATGTCTTCCTTCTCGGCCTGCACGTCCAAGATCGAGCGAAAACCGCCGTCGAGGGTGCGGATGCCGGCGCAGCGCGCGTCAAGGCCATGCATGGCGACGCATTCGGCGTACCAGGGCGCCAGCGCAGTGGCGAAAGTCACGATGGAAAATTTCTGGCCGACCATGCAGGCGGTCAGCATTGCGGCCTCTGCGAGACCCACGACCGGAAAAGCGAACAGCTCGCGCGCGCCGAACAGGCCGGGATCGCCGAAGGCCGCAATGATTGCCGCATCGATGGAAGAGCCGGCCTCGGCCAGCATCTCCAGCGCGATCGCGCCGCCGATCTGCGCCTCGGCGCGCGTGGCGATATAGGGCACGCCGCGTTTTGCGGTCATCGCCACCAGCTCGGTGCCGGCAGAGGCAGCGCGCGCGCCCGCGTCATGCAGCAGGTCAGTGACCTCGGTGGTGGTGTTGGGATTGAGCAGGAGGATCTTCACGGCTCGGCCTTCCGTTTCACCTTTGAAGGTGCCTTGTTCGAAGCTACCTTGGCCTTTTCGGCGTCATTCATGTCGTTCAGCGTCGCCGCGACGATCTCGCCGGTGCGCAGCACGTGGTGGCCAAGCAGCCGTCCGGCGCGCTCGCCGTCTTTCTTCTTGAGGGCGGTGAGGATGTCGTGATGATCGCGCACCGATTCATCCCAGCGTCCCTGCACCGACAGCGCGAAGAAGCGCGCGCGTTCCGCCCGTGGCAGCAAGACGTCATGGGTGGATTTCAGCACGGCGTTGCGGGCGAAGCCGACGATGGTGGAGTGGATCTGCTGGTTGGTCTCGAAATAGTCGCGCAGCTCGCCCCGATCGTGATGCCATTCGATCTTCTGCTGTAGCGCCTCGAGCCGCTCGACGTCGCGCGCCACCATCCGCGTGGCGGCGAGCTCGGCGGCGCAGCGCTCGATACCGCCGACGGCCTCGAACAGCTCGAGCAGCTCCTCGCGCCGGAAGGGCGCGACCACGGCGCTGCGGTTGAGGCGCAGCTCGACCAGGCCTTCGCTCGCAAGCTGCTTGAGTGCCTCGCGCAGCGGCGTGCGCGAGATGCCGAGCGCCTCGGAGATCTCGGATTCGAACAGGGATTCGCCGGGGGCAAGATCGCCGCGCACAATGAGCATGCGCAGCCGGGTCGCGGCCTGCTCGTGCAGGCCGGTGCGCGGCACGCGCAATTGCCGGCGCTGCAACGCGGTCACACCGCGTCGGCGCCTCGGCTCTTTTGCTGTCCTGGTTCGCTTGGTCTTGCTTTCGGTCACGGTGGCATCGGTATTATGAATGAGCGTTGGCGCGCATGGTATCGGCCGGATGAATGGCGCCCGCAAGAGCGGGATTTGTGAACAGGCCGCCCCAGCCTTGGATGCGCGATGGGTCGACGCCGATGGCGGCGAGGCAGGCCCATAGGGTGACGGCGATCGAATCCAGCACCGGCACCTGATATTTGCGTTCGATCGGCTCGGCGGCGGCCGCGCCCCGCATGTTGGTGCAGACCACCGCAACCGCATCGCAGCCTTCCCGCGCGACTTCTTCGATCAGTCGGGCGACTTCGGCCTCCGGAACCTCGGCGAAGGAATAATTATCGCGCAGCGAAAGATGCCGCTCGGCCGTGCAGGGAAGTCCCTGCGTGCCCCAATTCGCGATGATCTTGTCCTGCACATCTGCCGTGTAAGGCGTCACCAATCCGATGCGTCGCGAGCCAAGGCGATGCAAGAGGTCGCGATAGGCGAGCACGGTGGTGCAGGCCTTGATCCCGGTCGAGGCCGTGATGCGTTCGCACAGGCGCTCGTCGCGGTCGAAGCCGAGCCAGCTTGCGGAAGTGCCGTTCCAGGCGATGATTTCGACCTTGGCATGCGCCAGCAGCTCTGCGGCGCGCAGGATTTCCGTGTCGTCGAACTGCTGCAGCGCCGTGTCCGACAGCGCGATCTCCGTCACCTTGAAGCGCGAGAAATGCGCGGTGACGTCGCTGACGCCGGCCAGCATCGCGCAGGTGATCGGCTCGAGCGCGGTGTTGGACGAAGGCGTCAGCATGCCGAGCCTGGTCTGGCGTGTCATGTCATCACCTCGCAGTCCTGGCCTCGCAGCCTGTCGTCGTCGTCGCCGGTCAGACCGGCAGCTTGCGGCTATAATCGATCAAGGTCGAGCAGATCAAAAGCGCGACTCCCGCGGCGGCAAAATACATCAGCGCCAGGAAATAGGAGCCGGTAGCCTGCACGATGAAGCCGACGATCAGCGGGGTGCAGATTCCTGCGATGTTGCCACCGAGATTCATGCATCCGCCGAGGAAGCCCGCCTTTTCGCGGCCGGCGAGCGCGGAGGGGATCACCCAATACATGCCGCACCAGCGCAGGAAGAACAGCGTGGTGGACAGCAGCACGACGACAGTGACGGGATCCCTGACATAGGCCACGAGGAAGATCGAGATCGTGGCCATGACCGCCGCGATGCCGAACAAGGTGCGGAACACCAGGTTCGGCGCCCCGCCGCTGGCGCGCCAGCGATCGCCGATCCAGCCGCCGACCAATTCGCCGACGAAGCCCGAGAAGAAGATGATAAAGGACGCGCTGCCGAGCACCTTGATGTCGAAATTATGCACCTTGAACAAATAGGTCGGCATCCAGGTCAACAGGCCATAGAAGGTCGTGTTGAAGAACATCCAGCCCAGGCACATGCACCAGACCGAGCGGAAGCGGAAGTAGGCGGTCCAGCTCGCGCCCGACGACGGCGGGCTCGCTGCATCTTCCAGCGCGTGCGCCTCTTCGATATGCCGCGCCTCGGCCTCGTTGACGGAGGGATGCTGGCGGGGTGAGTTGCGGATGTAGTGCCAGGCCAACAGGCCGCAGAAGACCGTGCCTACACCGGCGATGACAAAGGCGATGCGCCAGGAATTGAAGGCCGCGATCAGCCAGGCGATCACGATCGAGCCCAGCGCTGCGCCGAGCGGCGCACCGCCGTCGAGCAGGGTCGCGCCGCGGCCGCGTTCGGTCTGCGTCATCCAGATGCCGTTGAGCTTGCCCCCGGCGGGATAGATCGGCGCTTCGGAGGCGCCGAGCCCGAGCCGCGTCAGCAACAACAAGGGCCAGCTCGTGGCGAGTGCGGCGAGTGCCTGGAATCCACCCCAGAAAATCGTCGCCAGCGCGATCACGATGCGCGGCTTGAAGCGGTCGGCCAGCATGCCGCCCGGCACCTGCATAAAGGCGTAGGTCCAGAAGAAGGAGGAGAGGATCAATCCCTGCATCGCGGGATCGACGTTGAACTCCTTCGAGATCAGCGGCATCGCGACCGAGAGCGAAGCGCGGTCGATATAGTTGATCGAGATCAGGAACAGCATCAGGAAAAAGATGTTCCAGCG
>DATHMA010000052.1:0-10205 GCA_035487555.1 Bradyrhizobium sp.
TTCGGATCGGCATCGAATACCGTGCAGTGATAACCGAGCGGGGCAAGATCGCGCGCGACGGCAAGCGAAGCGGGCCCGCCACCGACCAGTGCGATGCGCTTGCCGTTCTTTGCAGCCGGCCGCGGCAGGCGATGCTTGATGTCGTCCTTGAAGTCGGCGGCGACGCGTTTCAATCGGCAGATCGCGACCGGGGTTTCCTCGACGCGGCCGCGGCGACAGGCGGGCTCGCAGGGGCGGTCACAGGTGCGTCCGAGAATTCCCGGAAACACGTTGGACCTCCAATTGATCATGTAGGCGTCGCTGTAGCGGCCTTCGGCGATCAAGCGGATGTATTCAGGGACGGGCGTATGTGCGGGACAAGCCCACTGGCAATCGACCACTTTGTGGAAGTAGTCGGGGGCCGCAATATCAGTTGGTTTCATTCCTGCCTTGTTCCGCGCAAGTGACGCAACGCGCGGCCTTTTCCCTTTGGAACGCTTAAGCAGCGTCCTTGTCGTTTTTGAATTGGATCATAGGGTTATCTTATTAGAGCCATTCCAGAGCACACACAAAGGCAAATTTGCGGGATGTACGGGATTCATCGACGCAGTGCCGAAGAGTTTAACGTTTGTGAACTGCTTATGCGGCAGTGCAACAAGCGATATGCGCGAAATCACGCATTGCGGTGAAAATTCGGGTGTGACGTTGTTATTTCGCGCGCGTGTCAGCGCTCTCTTTGTTGCGCGCCGCGAGAAAGATGAACGCCACAATCGCGGCGAGGATGCCTGACGCGGCGCCGACGCCGAGCGCCCAGCGCGGACCGAATGCGTCCGCAATCCATCCGACGATCGGCGCGCCGACGGGCGTGCCGCCAAGCGCAATCGCCAGCAGGATCGCGGTCACGCGTCCGCGCATATGATGCTCGGTCGATGTCTGCACAAAGCTGTTGGTCGATGTCGTCACCGTCTGCGCCGCAATGCCGACCATCGTCAGCATAATGCCGAATGAAACGTAGTTGGGCATCGCGGCAGCAGCCGCGCAGCCGAGACCGAAGAGGAGGGCGCCGATCAGCAGCACGCGAATGCCGGGGCGCGGGCGCGCAGCCACCATCAGCGCACCGATCACGCTTCCCGCCGCCATCATCGACGTCAATAGACCATAGGCGCCGGCGCCGGCATGAAACACGCTGACCGACATCGTCGAGATGAAGATCGGAAAGTTCAGCCCGAAGGTCCCGATCAGGAACAGCATCAGCAATACCGCCTTCAGATCGTCTCGCCGCAGCACATAGCGAAAGCCTTCCAGCAGGCTGCCGCGCGCCCGCGCCGGGCGCTCGCGCATCGGCAGCGTGCGCAGCACGGTCAGTGAAATCAGCACCGCGATGAACGATGCGGCGTTGATCAGGAACACCCAACCGGTGCCGACCGCCGCGATCAGGGAGCCGGCGATCGCCGGCCCGATCATCCGCGCGGCATTGAACGAAGTCGAATTGAGGCCGACGGCGTTCGGAAGCAGCTCGTCGTCGACCAGTTCCGCGACGAAGGTTTGGCGCACCGGCGAGTCGAACGCGGCTGCACATCCAAGCAGGAAGGCAAAGACATAGACATGCCAGAGCTGCACATACCCCGTGACGACCAAGAGCCCAAGCACGAGCGCCAGCACGCCCATGCTGGCCTGCGTGCAGAACAAGAGCTTGCGCCGGTCGAGATGATCGGCGGCATAGCCGGTCAGCGGCAGCAGCAGGATCTGCGGGCCGAATTGCAGCCCCATCACGATGCCGACGGCGGTGGCGCTGTGGTCGGTCAGCCCGACCAGGACGATCCAGTCCTGCGCTGTCCGTTGCATCCACGAGCCGATATTGGAGATCAGCGAACCGATCGCCCAGATCCGGTAGTTCGGGTTTCGCAGCGAGCGGAAGATGCCGCTCATGCTGTGCGGCCGCTTTTGGGAACGCTGCGAGGAAGGCGTGTGGCGGCGGCGAGCAGAACGAGGTGAAAGCCGCCCAGCAGCATGAACGACTCGCCATACCCGATCGAGATTGGCGCGGTCATATGCGCCGCCAGACGCCATGCGAGAAACGTCGCGCAGATCGTTGTCAGTGTCGGTCCGCCCATTCGCATGACGATGTTGAGCGAGGTGGTCGCCAACGGCAGGTCCTCACGTTTGACCGACGCATAGGCGGCAGAAATCGATGGAATCCCGATGTAGCTCAGGCCCACGCCTCGCATGAACAAGGCACCGGCGGCGAGCGTGTTGCTGAGGTCATGGCCGGCCAGGTAAATGAAGGGAAAAGTGCTCAAGAGCGCCGTCAGCGCACCGCCGACCGCAACGTGACGGTTGCCCAACCGTTCCACAAGCGGTCCCACCAGAGGGAAACTGACCATCATGCCAAGCCCTTGCGCGGCCAACAGCAAGCCGGTTTCGCTCGGCGAGAGGCCGCCGGCGCGTGTCAGGAACACCGGAACGAGCATCTGACCGGCGAACGAGACACCCTGCGCCAGGAATTGCGTAACGACGGCGGCAGAAAAGATGTCGTCCTTGAACAGCCGCAAGTCGATGATGGCGGCGTCCTTCTTTCGGGTCGCCCAGCGAAAGAAAACGATGAAAAGCAGCGCGGAGAGCGCCAAGGCCGCAAGCCCGACGGGATCGGTTGCACGTTCCGATCCATAAAGAAACAGCACGACGCTGGGAGACAGCAAACAGAGCCCGATCAAGTCGAGGCTGCGTGGCCTTCTCTCATGCCGGTCGTGTGGCAGAAATAAAGCGGCAAGCATGAGCGCAAGCAGGCCGAAAGGAAGGTTGACCAGGAAGAGCCAGCGCCAGGACGCGAAATGCAGCAACGCGCCCGCTATGACTGGACCGAGAAGCGGCGCCAGCAATATCGGCATCGCGGCCAGGCCGAAGATGCGGGCCATTTTATCGCCGGCGGCGCGTGCCATGAGCAATTGTGCCATCGGTGCCAACAGACCGCCGCTCATGCCTTGCAGGATGCGAAAGCCGACAAGCGAATTCGCTGACCACGCCAGTCCGCAGAGCATCGAGGTGAGGGTGAATGCCGAGAAGCACCAGAGGTAAAGCGCCTTGGCGCCGACGCGGTCAACGAGCCAGCCGCTCAAGGGCAAGGTGAGCGCAAGCGCGAGCAGATAGCCGCTTGTTACCCACTGGATGCTTGAAACGGTCGCGTGCAGTTCAAGCGCAAGGCTCGAGAGAGAGACGTTGACGACCGTCGCATCCATTTGTGCAAGAAAAGACCCGAGCACGGCAACGGACGAAATCCTCCAAAGCTGCGGACTGGCTCGCGCAGCTTCAGGCTGCCCCTCATCCGTTGAGGCCATTCATTGCTCCGGGGAGTTGCCGCCATGGAAGCGGCCGAAGTGGCGGGCGCAAAACAGGCCTATCAAAAGAAAACCCAACCCCAGTGCTACCACGTGAGCGGCGGCGTGCAGGTCAAAGTCTCCGACGCGGCAGATCAGGATGTAAGCGACGGCGAGATTAAAAGTGCCCCAGAGCACGTTTACGGTCGAAGAGGAGAGCCCTTCGCCTCGTGGCTTGGCGAACGGGCTTTGAAACGGACGGCCCGTTAATCCGCAGGCAAGGTGTGGGATTGCGTTGCAGAGAAACATGCCGCCGAAGAAGTACGAGGGGAGATGCGACCAGTCCATTGTTCAACTTCCTTTGCGTTCAAGCCGAGCGCGCACTTCACGCCGCGCGGCCGCTCTTTAGGAGCTCGACGATCTCGCGTGACGTGCCGGTCTCGCCGAGGCGAGGGAAAATCATCTGGATGCTGCGGTCATGCGCTTCCACGCTGCGGTCCGTCATCGCGTCGGTCGCGAGCGCGACGTTGAAGCCGAGCTCGTAGGCGTGGCGCGCGGTGGATTCGACGCCGATGGAAGTCGCGACACCCGCGATCACCGCCTGCGTGACGCCTTTTCCCTTCAGGTATTGTTCGAGGTCGGTGCCGGTAAACGCACCCCAGGTGCGCTTGGTCACGATATGATCGCTGGCTTGCTGCTTGAGCTCGGGCAGGAAATCGGTCCAGCCCGCCGGCATCGGGATGTGCGGGCGCGCCTGCTCGGTTCGCCCAGGTGCCGCCGCGTCGGCATTGATCAGCACGACCGGCAGGCCGCGGTCGCGAAACGCATCGGCCAGCGTGACGGCACCGGCGACCACGCCCGCCATCGGGTGCGCCGTCGGCAAACCGGCAATGCCCTTTTGCAGGTCGACCACAAGCAGAGCGGATTTTTCGTCAAGCGTCGAGATTGTCATGCGGTACTTCCTTCGATGGTCGTGAGCAGCGATCGCCGATCAGGGATCGACGAGGCGATTGAGAAGCTTGATGGCGGCGGCGAGCTGCTGCTGCTGCTGCGCCGAAAGCTTGGTCTCGATGGTCTTGAGCAGCCAGTCCGTCCGTGCCGCGCGCCCGTTCTTGATCAGCGCGACGCAAGCCGGCGTCAGCGACAGGATGGTTTGCCGTCCGTCGTTCGGGTCCGATGATCCCTTGACCATGCCGGCGGCTTCCAGCGCCGCCACGGTCGCGCCCATCGATTGCGAGCGCACGCCTTCCAGCTTCGCCAGTGCGGTCACCGTTGTCGGGCCGTTGCGGTCGAGATGGCCCAGCACCGCGAGCTGTGACTGCGTCAGATCGCCCGCGGAAGCCTGCTCCCGCAGCCGCCGCTTCAGCTTGCCGGTGATCGCGTGAATTTCCGTGGCCAAAGCCATGGCGGCCTTGGCGTCCTGCTTGCTCATGACGGAGGGTTAGCAGATGCGAAGGAAAACTACAAAGGTAAACTTCATACTTTTTCGTGAGTGCGCTGGCGGGTATGGGGCAGAGCGCCGCCCACTCGCTGTCGTCCTGGCGAAAGCCAGGACCCATTACCCCAGGCCTCAGTTATTCGCGAAGAACAGAGTTACAACCAGCGTGCCACTTCCACAGAGCACGCGGTATGGCTTTCGCCAGGACGACAGCGGAGATCAGGACGACAGCGGAAGGCAGCAGAAATCACGCGGCAGGCAAATCGCTCCTCGCGAGATCCCACATCAGGTCGTAGATGCCAGACGAGATCAGTTCCGCGCCCGTCGGCGCAGCGGTGCCGGTAAAACGCGCCGCGAGCATGGTGGCGAGCGCCGGCACATTGGTGCCGTCGATCAACACGAACCAGTCGGCGGCGACGCCACCGGCGGCGGGAATCTCCGATGTTGCACCGGAAAGTTTCGCGTCGCTCTCCAGCAGATGCATCGAGATGATGCCGTCGAGATCGGCCTCGATCCGTGTCTTCAACTCGGCGCGCAGCGCGTCCTCCTTGCCGGCATGAGGCCGCAGGCGAACGATGCCGAGCTTCGCGCCACGGCCGACGCCGCGGCTATCCGTGATCCGCGCGACCACGCGGATCATGTTCTTGAAGCGGGCCATGTTCGTCTTCGACCATTCGGTCGGGCTTGAAAGCCGCGCGCGATAGGCTGGGCTGTCGAGCACGTCGATCGTTTTCGTCGAATACAGAAACAGGTTCTTCGGGCTGCCGGTGTGCGCAACATAGCGCCGCGCCTCGAGGAAGCCTTCGATGGCGACGCGCTCCTCGAGATGCTCGCGATCATACCAGCGATTGAACTCCCCCTCATGCGCCGGATCGATATCCATCGATGTCAGCAGCATGCCCTTTCCGGCGATCGGCATTTACTTTGTTCCTTCCTGCTGGCGCACAGTAACGGTAATCACGTCCGACATCACGGGTGGCGCATGCGGAATGTGCGTCCAGTCGCCGAGGATGAGTTGCAACGTGTGCTTACCACTCGGCAGGCTGACCATGGCTTCGGTCTGTCCTCCTCCGAAATGCCGGTGGTGATCATCGGCCGGAATTGGCTGCGTTAGCTCGTCCGGCGTGAGCGTGGCGTCGATTATCAGATGGTGATGGCCGGTGTTCGGCTTCTCTACACCGGCAGGTGCGACGCCCATGCCCGAAAGGCCGAACTGCACCAGGAACGGACTATCGAGCTCGTCGCCGTCTTTCAGGTTGATGAAATAGACCTTGGCGCCCGGCGGCGACGGCGTTTCCGCCAAAACATGGGTTGCACAGGCAATGACAAACATCCCCATGAGCACAAGCATGGTTCTGGTCGCAGGTTTCATGATGTTCTCCCGAGTGAGCCCACGTCCATGCGGCTCGACAACGACCTTAGCACACGCAGCAGGCGCTGTTGTGCGTTCAAGCAAAGTCAGGCCGTCGATGTCGCAAATGTGTCATTCGCGACCGGCTGAGTACTATCTTGTGATCTTCGACGCGACGTCCGCGATCGCCCTCATCACGGCGTTCCTCACGCCGGGATCGTAGAGCGTATGCCCGGCGCTTTCGACGACGTGGACTTCGCTATCGGCCCAGCGCGCAGCGAGCGCCTGTGAGGTCGAGGGTGGGCAGAGCATGTCGTAGCGGCCTTGCACGATGACGCCGGGAATGCCTTTGAGCTTGTCGGTTTCTTCAAGCAGCTGGTTCGGCCGCATGAAGCAGTCATTCACAAAGTAATGCGCTTCCATGAACGGTGTCGCCGGCAGGGCGCCGCCAGACTTCACCGCGGCAAGATCAAGCCGCGTGCGCGTCGGCGCATGCTCCGACAAAATACGCTCGACGTCATGCCAGGCGCGCGCGGCGGGGCTGTACACGGCTGCATCGTCGGAAAGAATACGTCGCCAATAAGCATCGAGCGGCCGGTCGCGCTCGGCTTCCGGCAACAGGCTGAGGAAATCCTGGTAAAGGCCGGGATAGAAGCAGGGCAGGCGCTGGCAAAAGCCGGCTTCGATCTCCTCATACGTGCCGAGGAAGGTCGCGCGCAGCACGATGCCGGAGACGCGATCCGGATGCGCCTCTGCGTAAGCCAGCGCCAAGGTCGCGCCCCAGGAGCCTCCGACCACCATCCAGCGTTCGAAGCCGAATTTGGTTCGGATCGCTTCCAGGTCCGCGATCAGATGCGCGGTCGTGTTGTGCTCGCGGCCGCCCTTGGGTCGGCTGCGGCCGCAGCCGCGCTGGTCGAACAGCACGGCGTGAAAGCGCTCGGGATCGAACAGCCTGCGATGATCGGGCTGGCAGCCGCTACCAGGCCCGCCATGCAGATAGACGGCGGGAATGCCGCCTTCGCGGCCGACGCTCTCGACATAGAGCTCGTGACCGTCGCTGACCGGAAACTGTTCTGAAGTCAGCGGCGCAAAGGGATCGGTGCGCCCGTGACCTGCGTCAGGCGCCATGGTCGTCGCCCGCCTCCGGCGTCCCACCGGCGAAATTGCGATAGAGGAAGCGGTTCTCTTCGGACGCGGCTTCGCGTTCGGCCTGTTTGAAGATCGTTTCATGCAACGGCGAGAACGTGCAGGCCGGATCGGTATTGCCGGCATCGCCCGTCAGCGCAAAGGCCTGGCAGCGGCAGCCACCGAGATCGATCTCGCGGAATTCGCAAGACTTGCACGGCTCCTTCATCCAGCCGGTGCCACGATAGCGGTTGAAGGCGTCCGAATTCTGCCAGATCCAGGCGATCGAATGATTGGAGCGCACCGACTCGAATTCGAGCCCGGTGATGCTCTCGGCCGCGTGGCAGGGCAGCACCTTGCCGGCGGGCGAGATGTTGAAGAACTGCCGGCCCCAGCCGCCCATGCATTTCTTCGGCCGCAGCGCGTAATAATCCGGCACGACGTAGTCGATGGTGAGCGCGCCCTTGAGCCGCTCGCGCGCTTCCTCGACGAGTGCGCTCGTCTCCTCGATCTGCTGCAAGGTCGGCATCAGCGCGGCGCGGTTCTTCAGCGCCCAGCCGTAATATTGCACATTGGCAACTTCCAGCCGGTCGGCATCGAGATCGACCGCCATCTGGATGATGTCGGCGAGCTGATGCAGATTCTGCCGATGCATCACCGCATTCACGGTCAGCGGCAGGTCAAGCTCGCGCGTCCATTTCGCGACCTCGATCTTCTTGCGGTGCGAATCCTTCAGCCCCGCGACACGATCGGCGACGATCGGCTCGTTGCCCTGGAAGCTGATCTGCACATGACACAGGCCGGCATCAGCGAGATCGGCAAGTTTTTCGCGTGTGAGCAGCACCGCTGACGTGATGAGGTTGGTGTAGAGTCCGGCATCATTGGCGTGCTTGACCAGCTCGACGATATCCTTGCGCGCGGTCGGCTCGCCGCCGGAGAAATGCACCTGGAGCACGCCGATCTCGGCAAGCTCGGTCAACACCTTCTTCCACTCCTCGGTCGTGAGCTCGGTCGAGCCGCGATCGAGCTCGATCGGGTTGGAGCAATAGGGACATTGCAGCGGGCAGCGATGCGTCAGCTCCAGCAGCACTGCGACGGGAATGCCGTGGGTTTCCGCGACCGACTTCTGCCGCTCCAGCACGGAGAAACTGTTATCAGGCTCGGTCGCGTTATGGTCGGCGAGTTCGCTCATGAGGTCTTCTCGCGCGCTTCCGTCAGAAATCCCTTGTCGGCGAGGTCCTGCAACATCGCGATCACGTCGGTCAAGATCGCTTCGCGCGGCGCGGCATATTTGGCGGCGAGCTCATCGACCATAATGGCGACGGTGCGCGCGCCATCGCATAGTTGCAGCACTTCGACCGCGATCTCGTCCGGCGCCAGCACCCGTTCCGGCGCCAGCAGCACCCAGACTTTCCGCGTCTCATCGAATTTCAGCTTGGCATGCCGCGGCAGCACCGGACGGCTGGCCTCGCTGACAGTGATGTGGCGCGCCGTAGCCATGATTTCAACCGGTCCTAGTTTTCTTTGGGAACGAAAGCGCCCGGCGGAATGTGGCCGTCGACATAGGCGTGATAGAGCGCGTCGAGCTGCACCCACAGCACGTTGGTCTTGAAGATCAGCGCGTTGCAGACCTGCTCGCGCTGTTCCGGCGTGGTCGCGTGCTCTTTGACGTATTCCAAGGCAAAGCCGGCGTCGCGCGGCGCCTGGGTCAGGCGGCGGCTGAAATAGCTCATGATGTCGGGGTTGACGAAGTCATAGTGCTTGAGCATGCCCGAGATGCGCTCTTCATGCAGGTTCGGCGCGAACAGTTCCGTCAGCGAGGAGGCGATTGCCTCCAGCGGGCTCTTGTCGCGCACGAAATGCACATAGGCTTCCACCGCAAAGCGTGTCGCGGGGAGGATGCCTTCGGTCGATTCCACATAGGCGCTGTCGAGGCCGAGGCCCTCGGTCAGCTTCAGCCAGCGCTCGATGCCGCCTTCGCTGCCCTGATCGCCGTCATGGTCCTCGATGCGATGCCGCCATTCCATGCGGATGCCTCGGTCGCGGAAGCGCGAGATCACCACCGCGTCCTTGATCGGGATCGTGCTCTGGTAATAATAGCGGTTCAGCGCCCAGGCCTGTACCTGGCCCTTGTTGAGCTTGCCGCCATGCAAGAGGCGATGGAACGGATGCAGGCTGTGATAGCGCGTGGCGCCGATATGGCGCAGCGCGGCCTCGAGTTCCCCGGCATTGTTGAGCGGCACGCTTTTGCCGACCGAATAGGCGCTCATGGTGTTCTCGGTCTTTGTAGTCTTGGGGACGACGTTCACAGCACGATCTCCGTTCCGTCGGCAGGGATCTGCCAGCCGGCATTTTCCGCGATCTTGCGCTCGGCCGAGCCGTGCAGCAGCGCCGGATTGGAATTATTGATATGCAGAAATATCCGTCTGTCGATAGCGACGTCGGCAAGACTTTCGATCGCGCCCTTATGCCCTGACATCGAGATATGTCCCATGCCCTGGCCCGTCTTGGTGCCGAGGCCGGCCAGGATCAGCTCATCGTCGCGCCATACCGTGCCGTCGAAGAACACGAGCGCGGCGCCGTTAAGCCGCGCTTTCAGCTCATCGTTGACGTCGGCGCAGGCGGCGAGGAAGTAGAAATGCTTATTCGTGGCCTTGTCGCGGATGTGGAGGCCGAGCGTGTCGCCGGCCCCGTCATTGCCGCCGGGATGCGCCTTGCCCTCGAGATACCAGGCGCCCTTGCCGGCGACGGTAAAGGGCAGGATTTCGATGCCGGAAGGCGAGCCGTCAGGCAATTTGGGCTCGAAGGCCTGATCGACCTCGATGGGAACACGGGCGACGTTCTTCTCGCTGAGCACATTGAAGATGCTGTTCGACTTCAGGATCGCAAGCACCTTGGCGTGGGCATAGATCGCAAAGGGGGAACCCTCGCGCATCGACAACAGCCCCGCGACGGCGTCGATTTCGCCATTGGTGAGGATGACGCCCGTGATCGGCGA
>DATHMA010000053.1:0-7015 GCA_035487555.1 Bradyrhizobium sp.
GCTTCTTGTTCCAGAGCGCCTCGCCGTCGAGCACGAACAGCATGCCGGGGTTGGACGTGTCGTCGTCCTGCATCGCCCGAGTGTCGGGTCCCATGAAGGAATAGCCGGAGCGGCGTTCGCCGCCGGGTATTTCGGCGGCGAAGGAAGAGCCGCAGAGCAACAAAAGCGCCAGCGCTATCGCGTAGGAAGGTTTCATTCGACCGCGATCGACGCGGAAGCGGTCGTCGAAAATCCGTTGTCGCCGATCCATTCGAACTCGAACTTGCCGCTCTCCTTGGCGATCGTGAAGAACGACAGGTAGGGATTGGCTGATATTGCTGGGAAGAAATCGGCGCGGAAGATTTCGTTGCCGTTATAGCGGCAGGTGAAGCTCGTGATGATGTTGCGCGGGATCAGGTCGCCGGCGGCGGTGCGGCGGAAGCCGGTCTCCATGATGTGCGAGGTCAGCGTCTTGATCTCGATGATGTCACCGCGCTTCGCCTTGGGCGGGACGTTGATCAAAGTGGAGGCCATCAGTTCACCTCCTCGGTGCAGGCGGCAAGCGTGACGATCACCTCGGCGCTCACCGACCAGAAGCTATCATCGGACATGCGCGCGATCGCCACGACCTTCTGGCTGTCGGCCAACCTGATCCGCGTCGCGACCTGCGCCCGGCCGGCCCACGGGCCGATGTAGAAATTGCCGATGTTCGGCTGCGGATTCTTCTCGTTGAAGACGTGGATGCTCTTGACGTAGTCGGTCTCGGTCATCGGGCTTGTGACGCTCACCGTCATCGGCACGGTGTTGCCGTTTTCGACCAGCGGGGGAATATCGATCTTGACCTTGCCCGTCTGCACCTGTGCTTCGCCGACGACGTTGCGGATTGCGGAAGTGAGCATCGCGGGCGTCGCCTCTATCGGTCGCAGGGTGACGACGATCGGCACGGCGCCCGCCACAGCAGCGCTGCCGGCTAACCCCAGGAAATCACGGCGCGTGGTTTTCAGCTTGGGCATTGATCTCTTCCTAATCCCGAAGCGTTGCAAGATAGGCCACGATGTCTTCGATCTGCGCCTCGTTAAGGATAGGCTTGCCGTTCCAGTTCCTGCCGACACGCTGAAGACCATCGATCCGGTAATAGGACGGCATGATGGTGTCCGGGTTGAAATGCGACGCATCGGCCAGACGAAGCCGTAACTGGTCGACCCTCCAGCGGGTTCCGCTGCCGGAGAGATCAGGCGCGAGATCGCCCTGGAACCGCGTTTCCGGGAAGGGGCCGGAATGGCAGAGGATGCAGGTGGTGGAGCGATCCAGCACCAACTTCCGGCCTTGCGCTGCGTCACCCGGTGCACCCGTCAGCGATTCCGGAATGCCGTCGCCGACGATCTTGTAGGGCACAAGCGCGTCGGCGGCCGCGATGCCGGGAAGGGCGAGGGCGGCGATAACAGCGATATGGGTGATCGATCTAGCCAAAGGCATCCGCCGTGATGTCAGAGAACCATTTCTGCGCTTCGTTAGCTTCGCGCGCGCGCAAGTCGCGCGGCGCGTCGACCGGGCTGGTGGCGCCGCCCTCGACTTCCGCAAAGATGTCGTCCTTGGGCCGATAGATGCCGGCGAGCGAAAAGCCGTAACCTGGCGCCACCGTGTTGTAGCAGACGCCAGTCAGCCTCGGCGTCTCCGGCGCCTTGCCGGACAGCAGGTTCACGATCGCGGCCGCGCAGGCCTTGCCTTGTGCGCTGGCAGCGGAGGCCGATTTCGGAATGCCGCCGCCAAGGCAGGCATCGCCGATGACGTGAATGTTAGGCACGAGTTTTGATTCAAACGTCACGGGATTGATCGGGCACCAGCCGGTGTGATCGGCCGCACCCGCGATCTCGGCGATGCGGCCGGCCTTTTGCGGCGGAATCACATTGGCGACTTGTGCGGCGTAATTGCCGAACTCGGTGACGATGGCGTTGGTTGAGGGATCGACGGACGTGACCCTGCCGCCCTGTGACAGTGCCACGCGCTCGATCATATCGCCATAAAGCTCCTTCCAGGCGCGCTCGAACAAGCGTTGCTGGGAGAAGGTGTCCTTGGCGTCGAGGATCAGCACCTTCGAGCGCGGCTTTTTGGTCTTGAGATAATGCGCGATCTGGCTGGCGCGCTCGTAAGGGGCGGGCGGGCAGCGCGAGGGATTGGCCGGCACCGCGAGCACGACCGTGCCGCCGTCCTCCATCGTCTCCAACTGCCTGCGTAGCAGTATGGTCTGCTCTCCGGCTTTCCAGGCGTGCGGCATTTTCGTTGCGGCTGCCTCGTCATAGCCGGGCAGTGCTTCGAAATTGAAATCGATGCCGGGCGACAACACGAGGCGATCGTAGCCAAGCGTTGTGCCGTCGGTGAGCGTAACACTGCGCGCCGAAGCATCGACCTTGGTTGCTGCCTGCGCCATCACGCGGACGCCTTCGCCCGCGACCTTCTCATAGCCGAATTGCTGCGCTTCGATCTCGCGCAGGCCCGCGATCACCTCATTGCTGAAGGGGCAGGCGGTGAAACGCTGGTTCGGCTCGACCAGGGTCACATCGAGCTTCGCGTCGAGCCGCTTCAACGCACGTGCGCTAGCCGCGCCGCCGAAGCCACCGCCGATCACGGTGACGCGCGCCGGCGATTGCGCACGGGCCATCGATGGCAGAGCGAGCGAGGCCGCCAAAGCGGTGAGGCCGCGAACGGTATCCCGCCGTGTGCGCAGCGCGTTCATGGGCATGATCCGGAAAGTGCGGCGGCCTCTTGCAAGGCCGCCGCGTTCTTTTTTTAAGCGAACGTGATGTTCTGGTCGCGCAGCGGGGCGTTGCGGATGCGTTTGCCGGTCGCCGCGAAATAGGCGTTCAGCACCGCCGGTCCCGCAACGCAGATCGTCGGCTCGCCGACCCCACCCCAGAATCCACCGCTCGGCATCACGATCGACTCCACCTTCGGCATCTCGTTGATGCGCATCGAATTGTAGGTGTCGAAATTGGTCTGCTCGATGGCGCCGTCCTTCACGGTGCAGCCGCCATAGAACAGCCCGGTCAGGCCGTAGACGAAGGAGCCCGCGATCTGCCGCTCGATCTGTGCCGGGTTGACGGCATAGCCGGGATCGGTCGCCGCAACGATGCGGTGCACCTTGATCTTGTTGCCGTCGCTCACCGAGATTTCGGCGGCGGCCGCAACATAGCTGCCGAAGCCCATATATTGCGCCAGCCCGCGATGCACGCCTTCCGGCGGCTTCGTGCCCCAGCCGATCTTCTCGGCCACGGCTTCCAGCACCGCGCGGTTCTTCGGATGGATCAGCTTGAGGCGAAACTCCAGCGGATCCTGGTTCACGGCGTGGGCCAGCTCATCCATGAAGCATTCGACATAGATGGCGTTGTGGTTGACGTTCACACCGCGCCAGAAGCCCGGAATGATATGCGGGTTGCGCATCGAATGGTCGATCAGGAGATTGGGCACCGAATAGCCGAAGGTGGCATCGCCCTTGGGTGCGAGACCCTGGAAAGTCGAGGGGTCCATGCCGTTCACCAGGCCCTCGGGCCGAAGCGTAAACTGGATCGACTGCCCGGAAATCCGCATGTGCAAGGCGATCAGGTTGTTGTCGGCATCAAAACCGCCCGTCATCTTGCATTGGGTGATCGGATGATAGCGGCCGTGCGTCATGTCCTCTTCGCGAGTCCATAGCAGCTTGATCGGCGTGCCCGGCATCTGCTTGGCGATCAGCACGGCCTGACGGACATAGTCCGTCTGACCGCGCCGGCCAAAACCGCCGCCGAGCATCAGCTTGTGCACATCGCATTTGTCGGCAGGCAGTTCGGAGGCTTCCAGCACCGCTGCGAAGGCTGCTTCGCCATTCTGCGTGCCGCACCAGACTTCGCATTTGTCCGGCGTGTAGAGCGCAGTGGCGTTCATCGGCTCCATGGTGGCGTGGTTCTGGTAGGGGTAGCTGTAGACCGCTTCCACCTTCTTCGCCGCGCCTGCGAGCGCGGTATTCACATCACCATTGGAGTTTCCGACATAGGCGGGTCCGCCTTCGAGGCCTTCCGATAGCCACTTCGCGATCGAGTCACTGGAGACTTTGGCATTCGGGCCTTCGTCCCAAACGATCGGCATGGCCTCGAGCGCCGTCTTGGCGTGCCAGAAAGTGTCGGCGACGACGGCAACCGCAGTGTCGCCGACCTTCACCACCTTCTTCACGCCCTTCATGCCGGCGATCTTGGACTCGTCATAGCTCTTCAGCTTGCCGCCGGTGACCGGGCAATCCTTGATCGCGGCATTGAGCATGCCGGGCAACTTGACGTCGATGCCATAGACGGTCGTGCCGGTGACCTTGTCGGGCGTGTCGAGGCGCTTGACGCCCTTGCCGATCAGCTTCCAGTCCTTCGGGTCCTTCAGCTTGACGTCGGCGGGCGGGGTGATCTTCGCCGCAAGCTCGGCGACCTTGCCATAGGTCGTGGTCTTGCCGGAGGGGGTGTGCGTGATGATGCTGTTGGCCGCGATGCATTCCGAGGCCGGCACCTTCCATTCATTGGCTGCGGCCTCAATCAGCATCACGCGCGCGGTGGCGCCGCCCTTGCGCACATAGTCCTGCGAGGTGCGGATGCCGCGGCTGCCGCCGGTCGAGAAGTCGCCCCAGACGCGCTTGCGGGCGACGTTCTGGCCAGGCGAGGGGAATTCGGTCGTGACCTTCGACCAGTCGCATTCCAGTTCCTCGGCGCAGAGCTGCGCGAGGCCGGTGAGCGAGCCCTGGCCCATCTCCGAGCGCGCGATGCGGATCACGACGGTGTCGTCGGGCCGAATCACGACCCAGGCGTTGACTTCCGGCGAGCCGTCGGCGGCACGCACCACGGCGGGGCCGCCAAAGGGAAGATCGAAGCCGAGCGCGAGGCCGGCGCCGACCGCGGCCGAGCCGATCACGAAGGAGCGGCGGTTCATCTGAGGCGAGACGTGCTTGTTCATGTTCGTCCTCCTCAGGCGCTGGCGATGGCGTGGATCGCTTCGCGCACCTGCTGGAAGGTGCCGCAGCGGCAGATATTGGAGACGGCGTCGTCGATGTCGGCATCGGTCGGCTTCGGCTTGTCCTTCAGGAGCGCCGTCACCGCCATGATCATGCCGCTCTGGCAATAGCCGCATTGCGGCACGTCGAAGGTGATCCAGGCCTGCTGCACCTTGTTCAACGTGCCGCCGGCAGCCAACCCTTCGATCGTGGTGATCTGCTTGCCCACGGCTTCGCTGACCGCAACGCCGCAGGAGCGGGTGGCGACGCCGTCGATGTGGACGGTGCAGGCACCGCATTGCGCAATGCCGCAGCCATATTTGGTTCCGGTGAGGCCGACATTCTCGCGGATTGCCCACAGCAGTGGTGTATCCGGCTCGACGTCGATGGTGAAAGTCTTGTTGTTGACAGTGAGGTTTGCCATCGCGATCCCCTGAATTGGTCCGATCCATCGATCGGACTCGCGGGCATTTGTCGGCCAAAAGTCGAACGATTCAAATCAATAATCCGCGCTCGCAATGCGAAGGATTTTGTGACGCCTTGCGGAAGATTCAAAAGCGGCCGGTGTTATGACGCGAATGCTGCGCCGCGATCGGCCGCTACGCGCGTGGCGCAACCGTCAAGCGCAAAAAACTCATAACGGCGCCAACCCCGGCAAAGCCTGCGCCCAGTGCCAAAGCGAGCGCCGCGCCATGGCGCCCGTCGAGGCTGAAGCAGAGCGCGGCGAGCGCTGCTCCCGTGGTTTGTCCGACCAGCCGCGCGGTCGCGACAATGCCGCTGGCGGAACCCGACCGATGCAGCGGCGCGCTCGACATGATCGCCTTCATGTTCGGCGTCTGGAAGAAGCCAAAGCCGAAGCCGCAGATCATCATGCGCCAGACGATGTCGGCGACCGATGGGTTGGCCGGCAGCATCGCCAGCAGCGCCATGCCGAGGCTGAGCAGGATCAGGCCGAGCCCGCCCAGAATGCCGGCGGAAAACCGGTCGGAGAGCCGGCCGCCGATCGGCGCCATGATCGCGACCACCAGCGGCCAGGGGGTCATGAAAAAGCCGGTCTCGACCTGCGAACGTCCGAGCACATCCTCGAAATAGAAGGGCAGGGCGACGAACGACAGTCCTTGCACCGAGAACGAGCAGATCGCGGTTGCCGCCGACAGCGCAAACAGCGGGCGGCGGAACAGGTCGATCGGCAATATCGGCGCGGGATGACCGGCCTGCCGGCGCATCAGGATCCAGCCGATTGCGAGCGCCGCAACCAGCATGCCCAGCACCAGCGCGGGCATGGCCTGGTGCCCGGCGCCGCCGATCCCGACGATGAAGAGGCCAAGGCAGGCGGCGGCAAGCGCCGCGCCGAGGAAGTCGAACGAATGCTTCAAGCGCGGCAGCGACGGCAGGGTCTTGATGCCGATCAGGAAGGCGATGACGCCGAACGGCAGGTTGATCGCGAACAGCCATGGCCAGGGTCCCAGCGCCAGGATGGCCGAGGCGATGCTCGGCCCGAGGGTAAAGGCGGTTGCGACCACCATGGCGTTATGGCCGAAGCCGCGGCCGTGCATCCGGCTTGGATAGACGAAACGAACCAGCGCCGTGTTCACGCTCATGCAGCCGCTGGCGCCGAGACCTTGCAGCGTCCGCGCTACCAGGAGGCTCGGCAGCGACCAGGCCAGCGCGCAGCCGACCGAGGCCAGGGTGAACAGCAACAGGCCGCCGAGATAGATGCGCTCATGGCCGACGATCTCTCCGAGCGCGCCGAGCGGCAGCAGCGTCGCCACCAGCGCGATCTGGTAGACGTTGACGACCCAGACCACATCCGCGGGGCTGACATGCAGATCGGCCGAGATCGCGGGCAGGGCGATGTTGGCGATCGCGGTGTCGAGCGAAGCCATCGCCAGCGCCGTGAAGATCGCCGCGATCGCCCAGCGCCGCTTTGCCCAGGGCAGGCCGTCGGCCACCGGTGGGGCGGGCGTGGTCGCGGCGGTCTTTTCCAGCATCCAAAGCGTCTCCGGCGCTATGGGCGCGCCACGTGAGAGCCAT
>DATHMA010000054.1:0-8046 GCA_035487555.1 Bradyrhizobium sp.
GCGGTGATCTTCCCGGTCGATGCCGAGCGCGAGACCGGCTTCCGCCGCTACAACAATGATGAGATGCTGGAGGCGGCTTCCGAAAATCTCGACGTGCTGATCCCCTTCGTCTCGATCGATCCGCACAAGGGCAAGCTCGGCGTGCGCGAGGCGCGGCGGCTGATCGAGGAGTTCGGCGTCCGCGGCTTCAAGTTCCATCCGACCATGCAGGGTTTTTACCCGAACGACCGCATGGCCTATCCGCTCTATGAGGCGATCAACGACGGCGGCGCGATTGCGCTGTTCCACACCGGCCAGACCGGCGTCGGCTCGGGCATGCCCGGCGGCATGGGCATGCGGCTGAAATATTCCAATCCGATGTACATGGACGATGTCGCGGCCGATTTTCCTGACCTGAAGATCATCCTCGCGCATCCCTCCTTCCCCTGGCAGGAAGAAGCGCTGTCGGTAGCGACCCACAAGCCCAACGTCTATATCGACCTCTCCGGCTGGTCGCCGAAATATTTCCCGCCGATTTTGGTGCGCTACATCAACTCGATCCTGCAGGACAAGATGCTGTTCGGCTCGGACTGGCCCGTCATCACGCCGGACCGCTGGCTCTCGGATTTTTCCAAGCTCGACATCCGTGACGAAATCCGGCCAAAGGTGCTAAAGGCAAACGCCCGGAAGATTTTGGGCATTTGACAGTTTGCCGAAGTTGAGCTGCCGCGGCTCGCCGTCATTGCGAGGAGCGAAGCGACGAAGCAATCCAGACTATTTCCGCGGATGCATTCTGGATTGCTTCGCTGAGCCTGTCATCGGGCCGCGCTTCGCGCGGACCCGTTGGCTCGCAATGACGGCCAACTTCTCGCAGTGAAAGCAAGTGGGCGTGGGAGCCGATCGAGTGAACATCAAAGCCGTCGTGTTCGACGCCTATGGCACGCTCTACGATGTGCAATCGGTGGCCGACGTCACCGAGGACGCCTTTCCCGGCTATGGCGCCATCATCACGCAAATCTGGCGCCTCAAGCAGCTCGAATACACCTGGCTGCGCTCGCTGATGCGGCGCTATCAGGATTTTTCGGTGCTGACACAGGATTCGCTCGCCTACACGCTGCGGGTGCTCGGGCTGCACCACGATGACGAGACCTTCGCCCGCATCATGGACAAATATTTGCATCTGGATCTCTATCCCGATGCGCTGGACGCGTTGACGGCGCTCAAAGCCAAAAAGCTCGCGATCCTCTCCAACGGTAGCCCGGAGATGCTGGACGCGCTGGTGAAGAACACCGGCCTCGACCAGGTGCTGGAAGCGACCATCAGCGTCGACGACAAGAAGGTCTTCAAGCCAGCGCCGGACGCCTACACGCTGATCAGGGAGAAGCTTGGCGTGGCGCCCACCAACGTGCTGTTCGTCTCCTCCAACCCGTGGGACGCCTGCGGCGCCAAGGCGTTCGGACTCAATGTGGCCTGGATCGAACGGGTGACGCCGGAAGCGATGGCGCTGGCCTGTGTCGAGAGCGAGAGCGTGCCGCCGGTCACCATGTTTTGGGCGCTGCGCACGCAGATGGACGCGCTCGGAATCGAGGTCGACCATCGCATCCGCTCGCTGTCGGAATTGCCGAAAGTCGTTGCCTTCCATGAGCCTTGAATCCGTCCGCGCCTTCTTCGCCGAAAAAGCCCCAGACATCACAGTCATCGAATCCGGGCAGAGCTCGGCGACGGTGACGCTCGCAGCCGTTGCCTATGGCGTCGAGCCGGCGCGGATCGCCAAGACGCTGTCGCTACGCGTCGGCGATCGCGTGGTGCTGATCGTCGCCAGCGGCACCTCGCGCATGGACAACAAGAAGGTGAAGGCGCTGTTCGGCGGAAAGCCGAAAATGCTCGGCCTCGATGAAGTCGCCGAGATCACCGGACACGAAGTCGGCGGCGTCTGCCCGTTCGGGCTGAAGACGCCGCTCGCCGTCTATTGCGATGTCTCGATGAAGGCCTTCGACATCGTGGTGCCCGCCGCGGGCTCGACCCACAGCGCGGTGCGGATCGCGCCCGAACGGATGGCGGAGCTGACCTCCGCCGAATGGGTCGACGTCTGCCAGACCCCGGCCTGAACATTTTATTCCGTTTCACGTCTGAGTGAGTGCGAACGCTGCACGCGCCGGTTACGCGCGCTGCCCTTGCACGCGCACGCGAAATAAAATCTTCTGATCGCGCCGGGCAACACAGGAATGGACCTCCAATGAGCGACAAGATTGCGCGACGCGACTTTCTGGGCTCGGTCGCGCTGGTCGGCGCAGCCGCCGCGGCCGGATCGAACTTCATCGCCACGCCCGTCCGCGCGGCGGCGGAAACCATCAACCCGATCATTACCTCGTCCGCCAGTGAGCTGGCCGAGGCCATCCGCTCGAAAAAGCTTTCCTCGAGGGAAATCGTCGAGGCGCATCTTGAACGCATCGCCGCGGTGAACCCCAAGCTCAACGCGGTCGTGCAGTTCACGGCCGAGACCGCGCGCATGCAGGCGGCAGAAGCCGATGCGGCGCTGGCGCGCGGCGAGATCAAGGGCCCTCTGCATGGCGTGCCGATGACCATCAAGGACACGTTGGAGACCGAGGGCGTGATCTGCACCGGCGGCACCAAGGGCCGCGCCAATTACGTGCCGAAGGCCGACGCAACAGCGGTCGGCCGCTTGCGCGCAGCCGGCGCGATCTTCCTCGGCAAGACCAACGTGCCTGAACTGGCCGGCGCCATCGAAAGCGACAACCTGGTCTATGGCCGCACCAACAATCCGTACGACCTTGCGCGCACGCCCGGCGGCAGCAGCGGCGGCGAGGCCGCGATCATCGCCGCCTGCGGCTCGCCGCTTGGGCTGGGCACCGATGCCGGCGGCAGCATCCGCATCCCTGCGCATTTCTGCGGCCTCGCGGCGATCAAGCCGACGTCGGGGCGGGTGCCGCGCACCGGGCAATTTCCGCAACCGATGGGGGCTCGCGCGCCGGTGTTTCATGTCAGCCTGATCTCGCGTCACGTGGAGGATCTGGCGTTGGCGCTGCCGATCATCGCCGGCCCCGACTATCGCGACAGCTCGATCGTCGGCATGCCGCTCCTTGATCCCAAATCGGTGACCATTGCAGGATTGAAGGTCGCTTATTTCGACGATGACGGCGTGGCCAGCCCGACGAAGGAAACTGTGGCCGCCGTGCGCGACGCGGCGAAGGCGTTTGCGGATGCCGGCGTCAAGACCGAGGAGAAGAAAACGCCGGATGCCGAGAAGGCCGGCACCGTCTACTACGACATGAGCCGCGGCGACGGCGGCGCGGGCACCCGCGCGTTTCTCAAGAGCATCGGCAGCGATCCGATCTCGCCGCTGTTCGAAAAGGCGTTGACCTATTCGGCCGGTCCCGCCATGGCCACCACCACCGAGGCGCTCGCCGCCTTCGTGCGCTGGGACCTGTTCCGCAACTCGATGCTGCGCTTCATGGAGAACTACGACGCGGTGCTATCACCGGTCGCGCCCTACCCGGCGCTGTTGCACGGCACCAGCTTCGATGAAGCCAACCGCAAGGGTTTCGGCTATGCCCAGATGTACAATTTGACGGGCTGGCCGTCAGCGACCGTGCGCATCGGCACCTCACCCGAGGGCCTGCCGCTCAATGTCCAGGTCGCAGCCAAGCCGTGGCGCGAGGACATCGCGATTGCGCTCGCTGCGCATCTGGAAAGGAGCTTTGGCGGCTGGAAGATACCGACCGCCGTATGAGCGGAGCGCGGCAATAGGCCGCGCTCTCTCCTCTCACTCGTCATCGTCCTCGCTCGGACGCGGCGGCGGGGCGATGCGCGCGGGCGGCGGAAGCGCGGCATGGCCACGCGACGGCGGCGGAGCTGCCTGCGATGGCGGCGCGCTGTTGTTGGATTCGAATACGGCGCGGCAGGCGCCAGACAGATTGGGCGTGTTCCGCTGCAGGCACGCCACGATCCGGTTCACGTCCGGGATCTGGTCACCGCACAGCCGCCACACATCGGGCGTGCAGGCCATCTGCTGTTCCATGGTTCCCCGATATTCCTCGGCGAACGCGGCTTGCACGCTCCCGACCGTAAGCAAGATGCCGGGGATAAAACCGAGCATGAAGCGATGCGCACGCATGTGAAATCCTTCCCGCATTCCGTTGAGGAGCGTCAGCTTGGCTAATGAATTCGGCGCGGGAAGGTTTGCGGAGACAACAAAACGTGAAGCCGCTGGCCGCCGGACGACGACAGACGATTTCTCCTCGCCGGGGCGCCGACCCAAGGCTCGGTAGACAAGGCTCGATAGACAAGGCGCGACAGATAAGCGCACCGACACCCGCTGAAGGTGAATCGTTGCCATCGCAAACGCCATGCGGGATGTTCCAATAGTTAAGGAGGGCCGGGAAAGTTCCACAGTCAAAAATGGTCAATTAGTGAAGCGCTTCACGCGCTATTAGCCTCGTGACCAGTATGTTACCGTTCGGCTGGGCTGGCTGAGGAATAAATTCTTGTATACATGGTCGACGGATCAGATCGATCCGGAACATCGCTTCGACGAATGGCGCGAGGTGCGCAGCCGTGGCTTGTTCGGTGTCACCGCCGAGCTGGACGCGGAACAGCGCGCAAATTTCACCGGCGAATTCACGCTGCAGAAATTCGGCAGTGTCGGCCTCGTCGAAATCAAGGCTTCGCCCTATCGGGTGACGCGGACGACGCGCGACATTAGCCACGCTCCAAGCGAGAGCCTCTGCATCTATCAGCAATTGAGCGATGGCGGCCTGTTCGACACGGCCGACGGCTCCGACTTTGCGATCCGGCGTGGCACCTTCGCGACCAGCTATGCCGACCTGCCCTATCGCACCAGCCCGATCGGCGCCGACGGCTTCCATCTTCGCATCGTGAAGATTCCCGTTGCCGAAATCTGGACGCCAGGGGGCGGCCTGCGTGATCTCTTTCCAAAGCCTTTCAACAGCGATCCCGTGATCGCGCCGCTGCTGCAATCCTGCTTTGCCGATCTTGTCGCGGCCGGCGAGAGCATGGAGCCGCAGGCGGCCGCGCGGCTGATCCGATCGCTGGCGTCGCTTGCCTTGATCGAACGCGGCACGCTCAACCCCGGCAGCGAATTTGCGCGCAAGGCGCTGCGCGTGGGACGGCTGTCGCTCGCCCAGCGCATCATTGCCTCGCAATTGTCCGACCCAAACCTGTCGCCGGCGTCGGTCGCCGACCAGCTCGGCATCTCGATCCGTCATCTGCACGCGCTGTTCGAACGAACGGCCATGAGCTTTTCGCAGACGCTGACGGCGAGCCGTATCGAGCATAGCCAGAAGCTGCTCGTAGGCACGCGGGGGCGCGCGGTCTCTAGCATCGCCTTTGCCAGCGGCTTCGACAGCCTGGCCACGTTCTATCGGGTGTTCCGCGCGACGAGCGGCATGGCCCCCGGCGATTTCCGCGAGCAGGCTACAGACGCCGCCACTGCCGCACAAACTGCCGCTGAGTGATTTGCCCGACGGGCAAATCACTTCACGCGATCGCCATATCGGCCGGCACTTCGAACCCCAACTCGCCCGCGCGAAAACTCCAATTTCGCGAACCGCCTCAATGTGATCGCTACGTTCAAGAGCCCCGCGCAAAAATAAATCTCTTCCGTTTTTCAGAAATACATGATTGTCTGGCGCCATCTCGCCTCGCAAGAGGGACGTTACGGCCAATCGTCACGAAACGTGGAGCGCGGGATGCGATGGACGCGTTTGTGTTGCCGGACGAGCAGCGCGGATGCGGACGGCGAAAGCGTGTGGTCCTGATCTCCCGACGCTGAGATCAAGTTCGCGGAGATGATCTGCGGGCGACGGTGGCTATCAAAGCCCGGACACCGGGGAGAGTACGTCATAAACCGTAACCCATTGCGCAGGGAATGCCGTGAACAACGGCGTACCTGTGGTGACTTGCTTGCGTGCTTTCTTAGTTGCACGCAAGGCTGCGGGTGCGGCGTGTACCCGGCATTCCCTGCGCCCTCTTATACTTTCGAGGGCCTCATGACGCAAAGCTCGGGCGTTTCGCGCCGCGAGAACGCCGAGTCACCTTCCCTCCACTGTCATGTCCCGCCTTGATGCCCTACTTCCTCTTTCCCTTCGCGAATTTCGTGGCGAGGAACTCCGCCAGCACTTCGACGCGGGCCGGGCGCGGGCCGCCGGGCGGGGTGACGAGGTGGACGGCGCCTTCGGGCTGCTTCCAGCCTTTCAGGATCACTTCGACCTCGCCGGAAGTGATCGCCTCGCCGACGATGAACTCCGGTAGATCGGCAATGCCTAATCCTGCGATCAACGCCGGCATCACCGCTTCGCCATTGTTGACGCGGAGCGGACCGCCGGGCCGCACGCTCGCCTGCTCGCCGGCCGCGTTGGTGTAATGCCAGACGTTCGGTGTCGACAGATAGGCATAACCGAAGCACTGGTGCTGGGCGAGCTGCATCGGATGCGTCGGCCGGCCGTGGCGCTTCAGATAGGAGGGTGCGGCGACCGTGAAGCGCGGCATGCCGCAGAGGCGGCGTGCGATCAGCGAAGAATCCGGCAGCCGCGCAATGCGCAAGCCTGCGTCAAATCCCTCGCCGATCAGATCGACCGTCGCATCGCTCAAATGCAGGTCGATCGAGACTTCCGGATAGGTTTGCAGGAATTCTGGCAACAGCGGCGCCACGTTCATTACGCCGAAGCTCATGGGCACGGCGAGCTTGACCAGCCCGCGCGGCACCGCGGATTGCGCCAGTGCCTCGTTCTCGGCGGCTTCGCCGTCGGCCAGCAGCCGCGCGGCGCGCTCCGCGAGCTTTTGCCCGGCATCGGTCAACGCCAGCCGGCGCGAGGTGCGGTTGAACAGCCGCGCTCCGAGCCGTTCTTCGAGCCGGCCGACCGCCTTGGAGACGGTGGCCTTCGACAGCGCAAGCTCGCCCGCCGCACCTGCAAAGGAGCGCAACTCGACGACCTTGGCGAAGATCGCGAGCGCCTCGAAATCCGGAAGCTTTGCCATGGGGCCTCTAGGTCATTTTTGGAAACAATGAATTTCAATAGTTTCTATTTCTATACCACGGCCGGCGGCATATCCAAGAGCCATCGAAATTCAGGTGATGGAGAAATCCAATGACCAAGAACCTCTCAAAGAAACTTTCAGGCAAGGTAGCCCTCGTTACCGGCGGTTCGCGCGGCATCGGCGCGGCGTCTGCCCGGGCGCTCGCCGAGGAAGGCGCCAATGTCGCCATCAGCTACGTCGCTTCTCCCGAGAAGGCCGAAGCGGTTGTGACCGAGCTCAAAGCGAAGGGCGTCCAGGCTCGCGCCTACAAGGCTGACCAGGCTTCGGTCACCGAGGTCGAACAGCTCGTGAAGAGCGTGGCGAAGGACTTCGGCCGGCTCGACATCCTCGTCAACAACGCAGGCGTCGCGGTCGGCGGCCAGATCGATAGTCCCACCACGGACACCGAGGCGCTGGCGCGCCAGGATGCGATCAATGTGCATGGCGTCGTCACGGCGATCCGTACCGCGGCGCAGCTGATGGGCGAAGGTGGCCGTATCGTCACGGTCGGCTCGATGCTTGCCAGTCACGTCTCGTTTCCTGGCCTCGCAGATTACACCGCCACGAAGGCGGCAGTGGTTGGCTACACCAGGGGTGCGGCGCGTGACCTCGGCCCGCGC
The DNA here is from genome assembly GCA_035487555.1 of Bradyrhizobium sp. GTDB lineage: Bacteria > Pseudomonadota > Alphaproteobacteria > Rhizobiales > Xanthobacteraceae > Bradyrhizobium. The sequence continues at coordinate 7,656 of DATHMA010000054.1, forward strand.
GGTATCACGGTGAACGTGGTGCAGCCTGGCTCGATCGACACCGACATGAACCCAAAGGACGGCGGTGAGTTTGCCGAAGCCCAACGCAAGCAGCACGCGCTGCAGCGCTTCGGCCGTCCGGAGGAAGTAGCTGCCGGCGTCGCCTTCCTCGCAAGCCCCGAAGCTTCGTTCGTCACCGGCACAGTGCTCAACGTCGATGGTGGTTTCACCGCTTAGTCGAACTCCCAACTCCAGCAACAAGCCGGGCGTACGGCGCCCGGCTCCCAACCAAAGCACCTTAACCAAGGGAACACTCACATGATCGAATTAAAACCCTTCTCGAAGCTCGGCGGCGCCGACCACGGCTGGCTGAAGGCGAAGCATCACTTCTCATTCGCCAACTATTATGATC
>DATHMA010000055.1:0-6247 GCA_035487555.1 Bradyrhizobium sp.
GCAAGCCGCGGCACCGCAGCCAAGCTCGGCGATGGCTCGCCAGCCCCGATGCCCCCGGCCGCTCCGGGGCCGCTGTCGGCCGCGCAGGCTCAGCCACCCCAAGTATTCGATGATCCGCGCCACCTCGTCGCGTCCATCGTCGAGGCTGCGCAGTAAGGCGAGCATAACGGCATCCTGGAGCTGCTTGCGCCAGCCGGGGCCGCCGCAGACGATCGTCACATCGCAGGGCGGCGCATCGGCGGAACCGTGCCCGGCGACGACAGTCAGGCCGCTGGCGAGGGTGACAGGACCGGCGGCATGCGCGATCGTGACCGCCTCGATCGCCGGCAGGATGCGCGCAGCCATCGAGACGACGCCGATCGTTCCGGCCACGTCGATCGGCTCTACACCGGGAAGCCGGTGCGGCACGGCCGCTTCGCGATGGGTCACCCGTTTCTCGATCTCCCGAACGTCATCGGCTCCGCCAGGTGAAGTCCGAACCCGGCCCGCCGATGACGATCGGAGCCACCGCGACCGGTGTCCGGCTCATCGTGTGGTGCCGGGACTGCGACATCAGGTCGAGCCGGAACTTGCCGAACTCGTGCATCGATATGGGCAAGACGATGATGCTGGATTGGTGTGACCGGCTGGTGAGCTCGCGGTGCACACTCAGGACGTGGACGCGGTGTTCAGCGGGGATCGAGTGGCGGCAGGTGTCGCCTACGTGCGAGTGTCTATAACGACAGGTAATCGGTAAACGCGGCAATCGCCGCGACCGCAATCAAAAACGCGGCAATCAGCGCATCCTCGATGATCGTAACACTGGCCCCGTCTTTGATGAGGTTCGTGAGCAACGCGCGCATAGGGCCTCGATCGGCGAGGTCTAATCCCACAGACACATAGACACAAAAAGGTCAGTGAAGCGTCAAAGCGCTTCCCCTTGCCCCTGCGGCTGAAGGTGTCAAACGTCTATGGAGGGTCGGAGCTGCCGAGTTTTCTCCATTGTGGTCAACGTATCGGCAAAATGATCCGCGCATCGCTTCGACGATGCTCTTGAGATGGTGCCACTTCCCGCCGCCGAACTGCTCGACGATGGCTTTGCCGATCTGTGGGCTGCGCTGACCTATCGCGACCCTCAGAGCCCGACGGATTCCCGGGTGTCGTCCGCGAGGGACTGTCTGAAGGAAGCGTGGAGCAAAGTCGCAACCCGAGGAACAGAAACCGGATAAGAGGCAGCGCTTGTCTCGAGGCCATCTCGGCGTCGTGCACAAGAATTGGAGGCGTGCGATGACACGGGTCGTCTCGCTCTTCCTTCCGACCTTGTCGACGGATCGGGTCAGACGGAAGGCCGGCGGCGGCGCGCCTCCGCCTGAGGCGCCCCTCGTCCTGGTCGGCCGGGAAGGAAGGCGGCGGGTGGTGCTGGCAGCGGACGCTGCGGCGCAAGCCGCCGGCCTTCGTGTCGGCATGCCCGCCACCAAGGCGCAGGTCCTCGTGCCGGGGCTCGTCATTCAGGACGCCGATCCGTCCGCCGACGCTGACGCGATCGATCGGCTGGCGCTTTGGATGCTGCAGCGCTTCGCGCCCATTGTGGCGGCCGATTTGCCGGACGGTATCGTTATTGACTCCACGGGCGCCGACCATCTGCATGGTGGCGAGAAGGCCATGCTGGGGACGCTGATCGCCAAGCTCGCCGGCATCGGTATCCGCGCGCGCGGTGCGGTCGCGGACACGTGGGGCACGGCGCATGCGCTGGCGCGCTACGCCGCGCGGCCGATGTTCATCTCACAGGCCGGCGTTTGCTCGACCGACATCGCGCCGCTGCCGATCGCCGCGTTGCGGCTCTCGGCTGATCTTGTCGACGGTCTGCGCGTCCTTGGGTTTGACCGCATCGCCGATCTGCTGGCGCAGCCCCGCGCACCGCTTGCGCTGCGCTTCGGGCCCGAGCTCGGAAGGCGCATCGACCAGGCCATCGGCCGCCTCAGCGAACCGATCGAGCCCATCCGCCCCGCGGAGCTGATCGAAGTCCGCCAGGCTTTCGCTGAACCGATCGGCGCGGCGGAAACCATCGCGCGCTATATCGCCAAGCTCTCGGTCCAGCTGTGCGATGCGCTCGAATTGAAGGGCCTCGGTGCCCGCCGGCTCGACCTCATCTGCCATCGGGTAGACAACCGCGCGCAGGCGGTGCGCGTCGGCACAGCGCTTCCGCTCCGCGATGCTAAGCGCATGACCCGGCTGCTCTCGGACAAGATCGAAACCATCGAGCCGGGCTTCGGCATCGAGATGATGACGCTCGCCGCCGCCGTGGCCGAGCCGCTGGCGGCGAAGCAGGCCGTCACCGATCTGGTCGAGGAAGCGGAGCCGGACGTCTCTGGCCTGATCGATCTCCTGGCCAACCGCGTCGGCGAGCAGAAGCTCTATCGGATCGCGCCGGTGGCGAGCGACGTGCCGGAGCGTTCGGTTCAGCATATCCCGGCCATGGCGCCGGAGACTGGAGCGGAGTGGCCGGGCCATTGGCCGCGGCCGTCGCGCCTGCTCGCGCACCCTGAGCCGATCGACACCGTGGCGCTGCTTCCAGACCATCCGCCAGTGTCGTTCACCTGGCGCGGCATGCGCCGGCGCGTGAAGCGCGCCGATGGACCCGAGCGCGTGTTCGGCGAATGGTGGAAGCGCGACCCGGAGCTGATCGCCGTCCGGGACTATTTCCGGATCGAGGATGACGCCGGCGAACGCTACTGGGTGTTCCGCGCCGGCGATGGCGAGGATCCGCTGACCGGGTCGCAGCGCTGGTTTATCCATGGAATCTTCGGATGAGCGGCTCGCGCTACACCGAGCTGCAGGTGACTACGCATTTCAGCTTCCTGCGCGGCGCAAGCTCCTGCGAAGAGCTGTTTGCGACCGCGGCGGTGATGGGCGTCGAGGCGCTGGCGGTGGTCGACCGCAACTCTCTTGCAGGCGTGGTGCGCGCCCATGAGGCGGCCAAGACCACCGGCGTGCGCCTGGTGGTCGGCTGCCGGCTCGATCTTACCGAAGGCTATTCCGTCCTCGTCTATCCGACCGACCGCCCGGCCTATTCGCGCCTCTGCCGGCTGCTGTCGCTGGGCAAGAAGCGCGCGGGCAAGGCCAGGTGCGAACTCGGCTGGCCCGATCTGGTCGCCTATCGCGAGGGCCTAATCGCGGTCCTTGTCCCGGACGAGGCGGATGAGGATTGCGCGATGCGTCTACGCCGCCTGCGGGACGCCTTCGGCGATCGCGCCTATATGGCACTGACCCTGCGCCGCCGACCTAACGATCAGCTCCGGCTCTTTGAGCTCGCCAATCTGGCAACGCGGATGCGCGTCGCGCCGGTTGTCACCAATGACGTGCTCTTCCATGAGCCCGGCCACCGCATCCTGCAGGACGTCGTCACCTGCATCCGCCACAACGTCACGATCGACGAGCTCGGCGCGCGCCGCGAGCGCCATGCCGATCGCTACCTCAAAGCGCCCCAAGAGATGCACCGCCTGTTCGCCGGCTATCCCGAGGCGCTAGCGCGCACGATCGAGATCGACGAGCGCTGCCGCTTCAGCCTTGAAGAGCTGGCCTATCAATATCCCGAGGAGCGCGCCGATCCGACGCTCACGCCGCAAGAGACGCTGGAGCAGCTCACCTGGGAAGGCGCCGCCGGGCGCTATCCCGAAGGGCTGCCCGACGAGGTGCGCGCGACGCTTGAGCACGAACTGCGCCTGATCGAGAAGCTGCACTATGCGCCCTACTTCCTGACCGTGAACTCGATCGTTCGCTTCGCGAGATCGAAGGACATTCTCTGCCAGGGCCGCGGGTCAGCGGCCAATTCGGCGGTTTGCTATGTCCTTGGCATCACCTCGATCGACCCGGCGCGTAATGACCTTCTGTTCGAGCGCTTCGTCTCGGAGGAGCGGCGCGAGCCGCCCGACATCGACGTCGATTTCGAGCACGAGCGGCGCGAGATCGTCATGCAATGGATCTTCGACACCTACGGCCGCGATCGCGCCGCGCTGTGCTCAACAGTGATCCGCTATCGCACCAAGGGCGCGGTGCGCGATGTCGGCAAGGCCCTCGGCCTCAGCGAAGACCTCATCAAGATGCTGTCCTCGCAGGTCTGGGGCTGGTCGGAAGAAGGCCTCGAGGCCAAGCATGTTGAAGATTTGAACCTCAACCTCTCGGACCGGCGCCTGCGGCTGACACTGGATCTCGCCCGCCAGCTCATGGGCGCACCGCGTCATCTCAGCCAGCATCCCGGCGGGTTCGTGCTGACGCACGATCGGCTCGACGAGCTCGTGCCGATCGAACCGGCCGCGATGGTCGACCGACAGGTGATCGAGTGGGACAAGGACGACATCGACAGCCTCAAATTTATGAAGGTCGATGTGCTGGCGCTCGGCATGCTCACTTGCATGAAGCGGGCCTTCGACTTCCTCGCCGAGCACAAGGGCATCCATCTCGACCTTGCGACCATCCCGGCCGAGGATCCGCGCACCTACGCGATGATCCGCAAGGCTGACACACTCGGCACCTTCCAGATCGAAAGCCGCGCGCAGATGTCGATGCTGCCCCGCATCAAGCCGAGGACATTTTACGATCTCGTCGTCGAGGTGGCGATTGTCCGCCCCGGCCCGATCCAGGGCGACATGGTGCATCCCTATCTGCGTCGCCGCGAAGGGCTGGAGCCGGTCCATTATCCCAAACTCGAGCTGGAGCAGGTGCTCGGCAAGACGCTCGGCGTGCCGCTGTTTCAGGAGCAGGCCATGCGGGTCGCGATCGTCTGCGCCGGCTTCACACCCGGCGAAGCCGACCAGCTCCGCAAGAGCATGGCGACCTTCAAGTTCACGGGCGGCGTTTCGGCGTTTCGCGACAAGCTCATCAACGGCATGGTCGCTAACGGCTATGACCAGGCGTTCGCCGAGCTGACCTTCAAGCAGCTGGAGGGTTTTGGCAGCTACGGATTTCCGGAATCCCACGCAGCCTCTTTTGCGCTGATTGCCTATGCCTCGTCCTGGGTAAAGTGCTGGCACCCTGACGTGTTCTGCGCGGCGCTCCTCAACGCTCAGCCGATGGGCTTCTACGCGCCCGCCCAGATCGTCAGCGACGCCAAGAAGCATGGCGTCGAAGTGCGTCCGGTCTGTGTGAACGCGTCCCGCTGGGATTGCACCCTCGAGCCCACCGATGACGAGAGCCGCTTCGCCGTTCGCCTTGGCATGCGCATGGTCAAGGGCCTCGCCAATGCCAATGGGGCTGCGATCGTGGCGAACCGGGCCGATCGGCCCTTTGTCTCCGTTGATGATCTCTGGCGCCGGGCCGCCGTTCCCTCCGCCGCGCTCGTCCAGCTCGCCGAAGCCGACGCCTTCGGTCCGGCACTGGAGTTCGCCCGCCGCGAAGCTCTTTGGGCGATCAAGGCGCTCCGAGACGAGCAGCTGCCCCTCTTTGCCGCCGCCGCCGCGCGCGAGACCGATCCGGTCCCGGAGGTCGACGAGCCCGCGGTCATGCTGCGCCCGATGACGGCGGGGAGCGAAGTCGTCGAGGACTATGGCCATGTTGGCCTGACGCTGCGCAGCCACCCCATCGCCTTCCTGCGCGCAGATCTTCACACGCGCCGCATCATCAGCTGCACCGACGCCATGCAGGCCCGCGACGGCCGCTGGCTCGAAGCCGCAGGGCTCGTGCTCGTGCGCCAGCGGCCAGGGTCAGCCAAGGGCGTGATGTTCATCACGCTTGAGGACGAGACCGGCATCGCCAATCTCGTCGTGTGGCCGCAAACGTTCGAGAAATTCCGCCGCTCAGTGATGACCGCCTCAATGTTGGCTGTGCGCGGGCGCATTCAGCGCGAGGGCGAGGTGGTTCATCTCGTCGCCTATCAGCTCACCGATCTATCGGCCGAGCTCGCCAGCGTCGGCGCACGCGACGCGGTGTTTCCCCTGTCGCACGGCCGGGGCGACCAAGTCACTCACGGCGGCGCCGGTCCTGATCCGCGCGAACTGCCGCCCAAAGGCCTACGCACGCGCGACATCTATATTCCGGACCTGCACATCGACACGATCAAGCCGAGGACTCGGGATTTCAGATAATTCGTGACGACGGAATCGGAAAATGGATCGGCGCTTTGCTTTGTTCGACCGGCCTGGCCGTGCAGGCTTGGCGCTGGCCGAGGCCATCGTGACGCTGAGCGAGGAAAGGGCACTGATCGCATCCATCGACGGCGTGGAGCTGTCACCGTTTCGCTTTCAGGGATGGCTCGGGAAACGCCTGACCGCCT
>DATHMA010000056.1:0-4016 GCA_035487555.1 Bradyrhizobium sp.
AAGGTGAACCCATTCTGCAGCAAGTCATCGCCTCCCGTTCAGGTGAGCGGCGATAGGCTCATGATCGACCGGATGCCTCTTCTGGTTCGAGGCCCACGGCCGGTGATTTCAAAGGACTTGAGGAGATAACCATGTTTCGCAAACTCTCGCTTGCTGCAGTCGCCGCGGTATCCTTAGGGGCAGCGGCACTGGCGCCGTCCCCGGCCGCCGCCTGGGGCTTTCATGGCGGCTACGGCTGGCATGGCGGCGGCTATGGCTACCATGGCGGCTGGTACGGCCATCGCGCCTGGTGGGGCGGCGGCCCGCGGTTCTATGGCTATGGCGTGCCGGTCTCCTATGGCTATGGCGGCTGCTATGTGCGCCAGCTCGTTCCCACCCCCTGGGGGCCCCGCTGGCACCTGGTCAACCGCTGCTACTGAGCAGCCCAGCACCTTGACCTGCCTGCAAGACCCTGCCTGCAAGACCCCGGCCTCGCGCCGGGGTTTTTGCTTCGGCAGCCCCGCTTCATGAAAATTTTACCTCAACCCCATGCCGCCCTGCGGGGCCCCGGAAACATTTTGGGCAGGCCCGAGTTGCAATACCGAGACTTCACTGCAACGAACGCGAGCACGGAACTGCCATGACGCCCCTCGAAATCCAGGACCGCGAGCCCATCGACGGCAAGACCAGCCGGTCGATCCGCGACGCCGTGGGCGAGCGGCTGCAGCAATACCTCAAGCCGCAAATGATGATCCCCTCGCCGCACCTCGAGCATTTGCTCGACGAGCTCGACCGGACCGAACGCGAGAGCCGCGCCGAAGCACGGCTGCATGGGCCGTAGGCGGATTTTCTGCCAAAGCGCGCTGATTCCATCGTGCTTTAGCTCTTGTTTGCGCATCAAACCGCCGCACACTTTGCGCTAACGCGGCCCTCAGGTCCGGATCATGCGCCAAAAGCGGTTGCCTTTGGGGGCCAATTGCGGTGACTAGCGCCGCATGCTCTCCATCTCCGACATTTCGATCCGCCTCGCCGGCCGGCTTCTGATCGACCAGGCGACGGTCCAGATCACGCCCGGCGCGCGCGTCGGCCTGGTCGGCCGTAACGGCACCGGCAAATCGACGCTGTTCCGCGCCATCCGCGGCGAGCTCGCCACCGAAAGCGGAACGATCACAATTCCCCCGCGCTGGAGCGTCGGCTCGCTGGCGCAGGAGGCGCCCGATGGTCCGGAGAGCCTGGTCGAGATCGTGCTCAAGGCCGATCTGGAACGCGATGCGCTGCTGCGCGAGGCCGATACCGCACGCGACCCGCACCGGATTGCGGAAATCCAGACACGCCTTGTTGATATCGAGGCGCATTCCGCGCCTTCGCGCGCCGCCGCGATCCTGAGCGGCCTCGGTTTCTCGTCCGCCGATCAGGCGCGGCCGGTGCAGGAGTTCTCCGGCGGCTGGCGCATGCGCGTCGCGCTTGCGGCAACCCTGTTCGCCGCACCCGACCTGCTGCTGCTGGACGAGCCCACCAACTATCTCGACCTCGAAGGCACGCTCTGGCTCGAGGATCATCTGGCGCATTATCCGCGCACGGTGATCGTCATCAGCCACGACCGCGATCTGCTCGAAACCTCGGTCGACCAGATCCTGCATCTCGAGCAGGGCAAGCTCACGCTCTACAAGGGCAGCTATTCCTCGTTCGAGGAACAGCGCGCCACCCGCGCCATGCTCGATGCGAAAAACGTCAAGCGGCAGGAATCGGAGCGCAAACGCCTGCAAGCCTTTGTCGACCGCTTCAAGGCCAAAGCGTCGAAGGCGCGACAGGCGCAGTCCCGCATGAAGATGCTGGAGCGGATGAAGCCGATCACGGCCCTGGTGACGCAGGACGTGCGCGAGATCAGCTTTCCCGCGCCGGAAAAGACGCTGTCGCCGCCGATCATCGCCGTCGACAATGTCTCGGTCGGCTATGAGCCGAACAAGCCGGTGCTGAACCGCGTCACGCTGCGGATCGACAATGACGACCGCATCGCGCTGCTCGGCTCCAACGGCAATGGCAAATCGACGCTGGTCAAGCTGCTCGCGAATCGTATGAAGCCATTTTCGGGCGCGATCACGCGCGCCGAAAAGCTCGTGATCGCCTATTTCGCGCAGCATCAGCTCGACGAATTGAACGAGGATGCTTCCACCTACGATCATGTGCGCAAGCTGATGCCGGAGGCGCCGGAATCGAAGGTGCGCGCCCGCGCCGGCGCCATCGGCTTTTCCGGCAAGGCCGCGGATACACAGGTGAAAAGCCTCTCCGGCGGCGAGAAGGCGCGGCTGCTGCTGGGCCTTGCCACGTTCTTCGGCCCCAACATGATCATCCTGGACGAGCCGACCAACCATCTCGACATCGACAGCCGCGCAGCACTTGCGGAAGCCATCAACGAATTTCCAGGCGCGGTCATCATGGTCTCGCACGACCGCTACCTGATCGAGGCCTGTGCCGACCAGCTCTGGGTCGTGGCCGACCATGCCGTCACGAATTTCGACGGCGACCTCGACGATTACCGCCGCCTCGTTCTGTCGTCGCGGAGCGAGCGCGGCCCCTCGCGCGAGACGAACGAGCGCAATGGAACGCCTCAGCCACCAACGCGCATCAAGGCCGAGCGGAAAAAACCGCCGAAGCAAAGAATCGCCGAAGCCGAGGCCGAGATCGAGCGCATCAACGGCATCATCGCCAAGATCGACACTGCGCTGGCGCTGCCCGACATCTTCACCCGCGACCCCAAACAGGCCGCCCAGCTGACCCAGGCCCGCGCCAACGCGGCAAGCGCGCTCGAACGCGCCGAGGAGGAATGGCTGGAGGCGAGCGCGCAGCTCGATGAAGCGGCGGGGTGAGAAAAGTCTCGGTGTCGTCGCCCGGCTCTGGAATACTGGATTGCCCCGCTTGAAGCGGGACATGACAGCGGAGAGGATATGGCTCAGCATTCTCGCGGCACCCATGCATCGAGAAGGAACACATCGTGGCAGATGAACCTGAAAGTTCCAACGATGGGCCGCTGGATCGCGCCATCGCCATCCTGACTTTCGTCGCTGAGCAGAAAAAGGCGCTTTCTGCTGCCGAAATCGCCGCCGCGCTCAGCCTTCCACTTCCGACCGCGCATCGCCTCATCGGCAATCTCGAAAACCGGGGGATGATTCAGAAGGCTCTTGGAACGAAACGCTACGTGGTCGGAAGCAAGCTGGTCACGCTTGCGGCCAAGACCATCGGCGCGGCATTTCGTACCGTGCGCCGGCATGCCGTCCTGAGTGCGGTGGCCGATCGCATCGGCGAGCAATGCGAGATCGGCGTCGTCCGCGACAACGTTGTGGTCTATGTCGACAGCGTGCGCTCCAAGCAGCAGCAAGCATTGCAGTTCAATCCCGGCGAAGCCGCTCCACTCCACTGCACCTCGACCGGCAAGATCTACATGAGCCGGCTGCCCGCGAAGGTCCGGCAACGGTTGGTCCATTCGCTTCCGCTCGTCCGCTATACGCCGACGACGATCGCCGCTCCCGACGCGTTACTGGCGCTGCTCGAAGAGACGCGACGCAAAGGCTGGGCGAAGACCAACGAAGAGTTCGTTCAAGGGGTGGTGGGATGCGCCGTGCCGATCGTTTCTCCGGCAGGCGACCTGATCGCATGCCTGGGCGTTTCGGTGCCGGCAGCGCGCGTCGGGTTCGCGGGTCTCGATGCCTTCATCCCTCCTTTGCAGGAAGCAGCATCCCTCCTCTCCGAGACGATCCTAAGGGATCATGACGAGGACATAGAAGATTCTCAATTTTCGGAATAAATACTCTCGATTTTCGAAATATAATCTCGATTTCAGGCGATGCTTCTGTATCCTCAAAGCAGTTGATCGAGCTCGCCAGGATTCAGGCAGCTCTCTGCAAGTCCACGTCGCCAACACCTGAACCGATCGAAGCCGCCGCCGGCCCACCCGGCGGGATGCTTCGCCGTGCCCAAAAGTCATCGGGATGATCATGAGCCAGCACTATGACGTTGCCGCCATTCGCAAGGCCTTCCCG
>DATHMA010000057.1:0-7646 GCA_035487555.1 Bradyrhizobium sp.
TGATCGCGGCATCGGTCTGGATGAAGAACTGATAGTCGGTGATGCCGACCTGCGTGCGCGCCAGCGCCGAGATGATGCCGTGCGTCACGGTCTGGCCGACGCCGAAGGGATTGCCGATCGCGAGCACGACGTCGCCGACCATCAGCTCATCCGAATTGGCGAAATCGAGCGTCGGGAATTTCTCGTGCACGTCCTTCAGTCTGAGCACCGCGAGATCGGAGCGCGAGTCCTTCAGGACGATCTCGGCCTCGAATTCGCGCTTGTCCGACAGTGACACCTTCACCTGATCGGCGCCTTCGATCACATGCACGTTGGTGACGACCAGACCCGACGGATCGACCATGACGCCAGAGCCCAGCGAGCGCTGCATCTGCTCCTGCGGTCCGCCCTGCAACCCGAAGAAGCGGCGGAAGATCGGATCGTCCAGGAACGGATTGTGGTTCTGCACGACCTTGGCGGCATAGACGTTGACCACCGCCGGCTGCACGCGCTGCACGATCGGCGCGTAGGAGAGCCGAAGCTCCGCCGGCGAGGATGGCACCTTCCGGTCCTGCGCGAGAGCCGGCATCGCAAGGCCGGCGGCCATCAGCAGGACGGAGAGCGGGTGGATCAACTTCATGTGGCAAAATCCCAAAATGCGTGGGCCTTAGATAGGCCCGAGAACATGGTGTTGGAAGCGGCGTAGCTAGGCCGCCCGTGGCGGCGCTTTTGTGATGGGGGCGCAGGATAGCCGTTCCTGATGGCTCTCGCCCCAGGCTTTCAGCGTATCGATCACGGGTTTGAGACTCTCGCCGATTTCGGACAGGCAATATTCAACGCGTGGCGGCACCTCGGCATAGACCTTTCGGATGATCAGCCGGTCCTCCTCAAGGGCGCGAAGCTGCTTGGTCAGCATGCGCTGGGTGATCCCCGGCATCCGCCGGCGCAACTCGCCAAAGCGCTGCGTGCCCGATTGCAGATGGAACAGGATCACGCCCTTCCACTTGCCGTCGATCAGGTCGAGGGTCGCCTCCACCGCACAGCCCGGCCGGTGTCCGAAATCTTTGCGCTTCATCTGGATTTTCCCATTAGTATCCAAACAGGGACTATATCCCCCAATTTACAGTACTTGCCAAGTGTATAGCGGCACGACATGTGTTCCCGCAGGTGATGCCAAGGGGTTGCCGAGGGGTTGCCAAGCGGATGCGAAGGGAGAATTTCATGAAGGCCGTCGGATACCAGAAATCGCTGCCGATCGAGGACAAGGACGCGCTGGTCGATTTTGAAGCCGCCAAACCGGAACCGAAGGGACGCGACATCCGCGTCGCGGTGAAGGCGATTTCCGCCAATCCCGTGGATTACAAGGTGCGCAAACGCGCGGCTCCCCCTGCGGGCGAGTTCAAGATTTTGGGATTTGACGCCTCCGGCGTGGTCGACGCCGTCGGGCCTGAGGTCAGCCTGTTCAAGGTGGGCGATGAAGTGTTCTACGCCGGCTCGATCCTGCGCCCGGGCACCAACTCCGAATTTCACCTGGTCGACGAGCGCATCGTCGGCAGGAAGCCGAAATCGCTATCTTTCGCGCAGGCCGCGGCGCTCCCACTGACCTCTATCACCGCCTGGGAATTGCTGTTCGACCGGCTCGGCGCGGTGCCCGGCAAGAGCGTCGATCCGCGCACGCTTCTGATCACGGGCGGCGCCGGCGGCGTCGGCTCGATCCTGATCCAGCTCGCGCGGCGGCTCACCGGTCTCACGGTGCTCGCGACCGCGACGCGGCCGGAGTCGCAGAAATGGTGCCTGGAGCTCGGCGCGCATGCGGTGATCGATCACAACCAGCCGATCAAGGAGCAGCTCGAGAAACTGAAGCTGCCGCCGGTTGGCCTCGTCGCAAGCCTCACCTATACCGATCAGCACTACAAGGCGATCGCCGAGGTAATGGCCCCTCAGGGCAAGTTCGGCCTGATCGACGATCCCTCGGACTTCAATGTTTCGGCCTTCAAGGGCAAGGCGATCTCGGTTCATTGGGAATCGATGTTCACCCGCTCCTCGTTCCAGACGGCTGATATGATCGGCCAGCACGACCTGCTCAACGACGTCTCCGACCTCATCGACAAGGGCGTGCTGCGCACCACGCTGGACCAGAGTTTTGGGGCGATCAATGCCGCCAATCTCAAGCGTGCGCACGCGCTGCTGGAAAGCGGCAAGTCGCGCGGCAAGATCGTGCTGGAGGGGTGGTAGGCCTCACACGGGCCGAGCTTCGGCGGGAGGATGCGCGCCCTCGTCCTCCGGCTGCCGGCTCGCCCGCTCGATAAAGCCTTGCGCAAGGGCGTGATAGATCCCCTCCTCGCAAACCCAACGCGAGGTGGCGTAGGCGATCATGGCGGCCGCCATCAGCGGCACCACCATCGCGTGGTTGTCGGTCATCTCGGTCACGATGACGAAGGCGGTGATCGGCGCCTGAACGACGCCGGCGAAATACGACACCATTCCGAGCAGCATGATAGCCGCGAGCGGCGCGCCGTGGAACAGAGAGGCGATATCGCTGCCGATGCCGGCCCCGACCGCCAGCGACGGCGCAAAGATGCCGCCGGGAATGCCGCTGATCGAGGCGAACGTCGTCGCCAGGAATTTCAGGAAACCAAAGTCCGCCGGCAATGGCGCGCCGCTCTCGAGCGCCGACTTCACCTGCGAGTAGCCGGTGCCGTAAATGGCATCGCCGGACACGATGCCGCAGATCGCGACCGCAAGCCCGCAGATCAGGGCGAACGAGAGCGGATGACGCTTGATCGCGCGGCCCGCCGGATTTGCAAATCCGCGCGCCATCATGATCACGATGCGGCTGAACAAGCCGCCCGCCAGCCCGCCCGCGACGCCACACACGGGAATGGCGAGCCAATCCATTCCGTGGCGCAAGGCGAGATCAGTCGTGCCAAAATAGGTATAGTTGCCCATCAACGCGAGGGAGGTCAGGCCTGCGGCAATCACCGCCGTGATGATCAGGCTGGAGGTGCGGGTCTCGAACGCGCGGCTCATCTCCTCGATGCCGAACACGATGCCGGCGAGCGGGGTGTTGAAGGCAGCAGCCACGCCCGCTGCGGCGCCGGCCAGGATCAAGCCGGGCTGACGCCGCGGCGAGAAGCGGCCGAGCGCGAACATGATCGAAGCGCCAATCTGGACTGTCGGTCCCTCGCGCCCTACCGACGCGCCGCATAGAAGGCCGAACAAGGTCAGGATGATCTTGCCGATCGCAATCCGAAGCGAGACCAGGCTTTCGCGTGCTTTCTGGTCGGTCAGGTGACGGGCCGCGATCGCCTGCGGAATGCCGCTACCTTGCGAGTTCGGGAAAAACCGGTTCGTGACAAACACCGCCAGCGCAAAGCCGAGCGGCGTGACGACGAGTGACACGTAACGGGATTTCGACAGCAACAGCGCGAAAGCTACTTGCGCGAGATCGGCAAGCTGCGCGAGCGCCACGGCGGCCGCACCGACTGCGATACCGCCGAGGAGGAAGATGGCGCGACGCTGCCATCGCCGGGATGTGATCCGGATCCGCCGCCTGTTGCGGATCGAGAGAGTGAGCGTCATGGAACGAGCCTTAGTCCATCATGACGCTTGATGAAAGCAAAACTCCTGCCGCGCGGCCGGAACCCGACAGTGCCGCGTTGACGGCCGCGGATGCGCCTGCCCGCCCCCTTATTTCTTCTGCGCCGCGGCCTGCATCGCCTTCCAGTCGAACTTCTCGGCCAGCGCGATCGCTTCGTCCTCGGTGAGGCCGCCATAGGAGAAGGCGAACACCGCGTCCTTGCTGAGCTCGACCATCAGCGCGCCGGACTTTTGCGGGACGTTGAAGGTCTTCATGACCTTCATGTCATGCATGGTCGACGTCACCATGTGACCGTCGCCGGTCTGCAGGTTCATCCCGGACTCGATCGGCGCCAGCGCGCCAGAGGCCGCCTGCCCCATCATGACGCTGGCATGTGCCTGCGCGCCCCCGCGCGTATAATCGCGGGTTGCGGTGGTCATGCTGGAATTGGGCATTTCCAGCGACATGCCGTCGGGCTTCTTGCCCTGCCAGCCATCCAGATCGACGAAAAGCGGAAGGAAGCGCTGAAAGGCCTGATCGGCATGCGCGGACAACGGGCACAACACGGTCAGCGTCACAAAACAGCAAAAGATCGCATGCCGAAGTTTGCTCATCGTTCTCCCCCTCTTGTTTCCTGCCAATTTCCTTTGGCTCATGATCTTAGCAATCCAGCACGAAGCCAGGAAGTCGTGAAGGCCGCCGTGTTTGACGCCGGCGGCCGTCGCAGCTAGCGTACGCCCATCATGATGATGAAAACCTCGGATATCGCTTCGATTTTCTTCCTGAGCCGCTGACGGCGGCGCCTGCTTCTTTGGGCGGGCGGAAGATGAACAGACCTGCCGGCCGCATTTGGTGCGGACGCCGGCGACTGAACCTGACGATATCGAGGATTTTCATGCCCCGCGAAAGCGAACTGTCGCGCGCGCTCAGCGCCGCGCAAATCGAGCAATTCATTCAAGACGGCTTTGTCAGGATTGACGAAGCCTTTCCGCGCCACCTCGCCGATGAGGCACGAGCGATCATGTGGCGCGACCTGCCCTGCGATGGCGACGATCCCACGACGTGGACGCGACCGATAGTGCGCCTCGCCGGCTATGGCGGCGGGCCGTTCGAGAAGGCCGCCAACACAGCCGTGTTGCACACCGCCTTCGATCAGCTCGTCGGCCGCGGACGATGGCGCCGGCGCAGCGGTCTCGGTACCTTTCCGGTGCGCTTCCCGCATCCGGATGATCCCGGCGATACCGGGTGGCATGTGGATGTCAGCTTTGCCGGTCTCGGCGGAAACTCTGGTGAGAACCTCGACTTCTCCGACTGGCGGGTCAACATCGTCTCGCGCGGGCGTGCGCTCTTGATGCTTTTCCTGTTCTCCGATGTCGGCGAGGACGATGCCCCCACCCGCATCAAGGTCGGATCGCATCGCGACGTCGCGCGACGGCTTGAGCCAGCCGGCGAGGCCGGCCTGTCGCTTTCACAGCTCGGCCGCTTCGGCGCAGCGCTCGACCGTCCGCTGGCGCATGCAACCGGCGACGCCGGCACGGTCTATCTCTGCCATCCCTTCCTGGTGCATGCGGCGCAAAAGCATCGCGGAACGACGCCGCGCTTCATCGCGCAGCCGCCGCTCGATCCGGCCGAGCCGTTTCGGCTCGATCGGGTGGATGGAGATTATTTGCCGGTCGAGATCGCGATCCAGCAAGCCTTGATCCAGCAAGTCTTGATCCAGCAAGCCTTGCGCAAGGCGTCGGAATAGAAGCCGTTCGCCTCAGGCGATCGTGTCGACGATGCCGCCTTCGGCGCGGATAGCCGCGCCATTGGTGACGGCGGCTTCCTTGGATGCAACGAAGACGACGATATTGGCGATCTCCTCGACGCTGGCAAAACGCTGCAACAGCGAGCCTGGGCGGTGCTGCTTGACGAAGTTCGCGGCGGCCTCCGTTTCCGACTGGTTGTTCTGCCGCGCCAGATCCTTCACGAAGGTCTCGACGCCCTCCGACATGGTCGGACCCGGCAGGACCGAGTTGACGGTGACCGCCGTGCCGCGCGTCAGCTTGGCAAGCCCGCGCGCGATTGCGAGCTGCGCAGTCTTGGTCATGCCGTAATGGATCATCTCGGTCGGGATGTTCAGAGCGGACTCGGAGGAGATGAAGATGATGCGACCCCAGTTGCGCTTGAGCATGCCCGGCAGATAGCTGCGCGCCATCCGCACGCCCGACATCACATTGGTCTCGAAGAGACGGGTCCAGTCCTCGTCCGGGATATCGACGAATTCCTTGGGCTCGAAGATGCCGGCATTGTTGATGAGGATGTCGACATCAGGCAACGCCGCGACCAACGCCTTGCAGCCGGCCGCCGTGGAGACATCGCCGGCAATGCCGCGGACCTTGGCGCCCTTCACGTCGCCGGACAGCTTCGAGACGGCGGCGTCCACCGTCGCCTGCTTGCGGCCGTTGAGCACGACACTGGCGCCGGAAGCTGCGAGCCCCTTCGCGATGGCGTAGCCGATGCCGGCGGTTGAGCCCGTCACCAGCGCGGTCTTTCCGGAAAGGTCGATGTTCATGGGATACCTCCAGCGTTTGCTGCTGGAGATATTGGGCGCGGGACAAGCGGCTGCAATCAGCGCGGAGGCATGGCTGCCTCCCCGATGTCGTCCTGGCGAAAGCCAGGACCCATACCGCGGAATCCGTCGATGGGGCACGCGGCCAATACCGCGCACCAAACCACTGCCGGTGCTAATGGGTCCTGGCTTTCGCCAGGACGACGGTGGGATATAGGCGTGCGAAAATAAAAAAGCGGCGCTCGGGGCGCCGCTTTTGAAGACCTATCCTGGAGCGAGGCTTACGCCGCCTCGGCGTCCCTCTCCTGCACCGGGCCGGAATCCTGGCCCTTGGCATCGACATCGCGGTCGACGAACTCGATCACGGCCATGGCCGCGTTGTCGCCGTAGCGGAAGCCGGCCTTGATGATGCGGGTGTAGCCACCCTGGCGGTCCTTGTAGCGGGGCGCCAGCACGTCGAACAGCTTCTTGACCTGGTCCTTGTCGCGCATCTCGGAGATCGCCTGGCGGCGCATGGAAAGGCCGCCCTTCTTGCCGAGCGTGACCAGCTTCTCCACGATCGGGCGCAATTCCTTGGCCTTCGGCAGCGTGGTGACGATCTGCTCGTGCTTGATCAGCGCGGCGCACATATTGGCGAACATCGCGCGGCGATGCTCGGCGGTGCGGTTGAGCTTCCGATGAACCTTGCCGTGACGCATTGAACTATTCCTTCTTTGATCTGCCGCGACGGTTCGTCGGACATGTTGCAGGTGGGCTTCCTGCGTTCGCCCGCAAAAGCGCTAATGCGCTTTTGCTTCTATCATTTTGAGCATGATCCGTTTCGGAAAACCGCTTCACACTTTTCCGGATCATGCTCCAAATGACGGCTGGAAAGACTCCAGCCGTCACAATGAAGTTCGGATCAGTAATGATCCTCGAAGCGCTTGGCGAGCTCGTCGATGTTCTCCGGCGGCCAGCCCGGCACTTCCATGCCGAGATGCAGACCCATCTGGGCCAGCACTTCCTTGATCTCGTTCAGCGACTTGCGGCCGAAGTTCGGGGTGCGGAGCATTTCCGCTTCCGACTTCTGCACGAGGTCGCCGATGTAGACGATGTTGTCGTTCTTCAGGCAGTTGGCCGAACGTACCGACAATTCGAGCTCGTCGACCTTCTTGAGGAAGGCAGGGTTGAAGGCGAGATCGGGGATGATCTCCTGCGCGACTTCCTTGCGCGGCTCTTCGAAGTTGACGAACACGTTGAGCTGATCCTGCAGGATCCGCGCGGCATAGGCCACCGCGTCATCCGGCGAGATCGCGCCGTTGGTCTCGATCGTCATCGTCAGCTTGTCGTAGTCGAGGATCTGGCCCTCGCGGGTGTTCTCGACCTTATAGGAGACCTTGCGCACCGGGGAATACAGGCTGTCGACCGGGATCAGGCCGATCGGAGCGTCCTCGGGACGGTTACGCTCGGCGGCGACATAACCCTTGCCGGAGGCGACGGTGAATTCCATGCGGATTTCCGCGCCCTCGTCGAGGGTGCAGATCTGCAGGTCCGGAT